>NZ_JBEZDM010000012.1:0-292848 GCF_040648335.1 Nonomuraea sp. NPDC049158 | reverse complement strand
GTCTGGGGCGTGCTCGACGCGCCGACGGTGTGCCTGCTGCTCGGTGAGGGCGCGGGCGGCGCGGCGCTGGCCCTGCTGCCCGCCGACCGGGTGCTGTGCGCGCAGCACGCGTGGCTGTCGCCGCTGCCGCCGGAGGGCGCCTCGGCGATCCTCTACCGCAGCGTGGACTTCGCGCCGGAGATCGCCCAGCAGCAGCGGGTGCGGGCCACCGACCTGCGGCGTGACGGGATCGTCGACCGGGTGATCCCGGAGGTGCCCGACGCCGCGTACGAGCCGCGCGCGTTCTGCGAGCGGGTGGGACGGGCGCTGGAGTACGAGATCGCCGGACTGCTGGCGCGCAGCCCGGCGGACCGTCGAGCGGCCCGCCAGGCCCGCTACCGCAACCTGGGCGGCTAGCCTGGCGGACCGTTATCTCGACCTGGGCGCTTAACGCGGCTCCTTCGGCTCGTCGTACGTCCAGAGCACGCCCCCGTCGGCGCCGTAGCCGGTGAACCGCATGCCCGGCCAGGACAGCCCCTGCTTGCCGACCGCCTTGGGCACCGGCCCGGCGAACAGCAGCACGCCCTGGTCCCAGGGGTCGGGCACCGTGCTCGCGGTCAGGCGCCCGCCGCCCTTGAGCGTGACGTCGACCTTGGCCGTGCCGGGCACGGTGAAGCCGTACCACTCCTCCCGGCTTGCTGACCATTGCAGCGGGAGCTCAGGGGCGGCGATCATGGCGCTCAGCTTCCCGCCTGGGACGGCCTGGAAGGAGTCCGGCTGTTCCTTGCCGTCTTTCGTCCACTTGACGCACGTGTCGGCGTACAGGTGGGCGGTGAGCCCGCCGGGGAAGACGTGGCCGGCGTCGAGGGGCTTGTTGTCCCCCCAGCACCAGCCGGGCCGCGTCAGATCGACCTGTTCGAGTTGTTTGCCGCGCACCTTGTACGCGAAGGCGCTCACCTTCGCGTCGCTCGGGTATCTGACCCACCACACGGGCGCGGGCAGGTCCTTGACGCGCGTCAGGGTGGCGGGCAGGCGGCGTCCGTCCTCCAGCACCGCGTCGACGGACAGCCAGTCGTCCTCGGCCGCGCCGAAGGCGACGACGCTGCCCGGCAGCGGCAGGTAGGTCTCCACCCGGCTGCTGGAGAAGCCGCCGAACGGCGGTTCGGGCCGAACCCTGGCGCAACCGCCCTGGTCCCTGCCGTCGATGCCGGTGCCACCGGTGCCGCACAGCTGCAGGTCGTCCTCGTAGGGGTACTTGCCGAAGGAGAGCCGTACCGGTCCGTTGCTGAAGTCGTCGGTGCCGGGGACGGTGATGGGCTCGCCGATCTGTTTGAAGGTCGACTTCGGAGACGCGGTGCTGCGTGGTCTGTCTTCACGCCAGAGCTGCTTGCCCGCGGCGTCGTAGCCCGCCCACCAGCCGCCGTGGAACCAGTCGAGCGGTGGCAGGTGCGCGAGGGTGAACAGGTTGCGGTCGAGGTTCCACGGATCGGGGATGCCCTGCATGGTGATCGGGGCGTCGGAGCCGAGCGCTATCTGGATCTTGACGGTGTCCCTCTTCGTGGCGGTGTAGATGAGTCCGTCCTCGGAATGGATCATGGGTGCCTTGGCCGTCATCGGATCCTTCAGGTCGAGGTTGACCCAGCCGAGCTCCTTGGTCCCACGAAACCAGAACACACTGCGGCCCTGGACCTTGTCGTCGTAGGGGCGCACCATGACCTCGCCGGGCAGCCGCATGGGTTGGCCGATCGGTGTGTGCCTGCTGCTCTCACCGGCGAGGCGCCTGGGCGAGGCGTCCGAGCCTCGCCTGCCACGCGCGTCGGTGAACTCCACCGTCGACACCTTGTCCACAGCCGACAGCGCCAGCGTCCAGATGACCATCGGGGCGCCCTCGGACCGGTGCACGGTCGCGTCGACGCGCCGGCCGTCCGCCAGCACGGCCGTGACCTTCGCCACGTCGTTGTCGGCGACGCCGTAGTCCACGTAGGCGGACGGGGTGTCGGCGCGGGTGGAGCCCTCGTACACGCCGCTGCGTTCCATGATCCCGGCCATGCGCAGGTCGTGGCACGAGCCGTATGGATCGCCGTCCGCCGGGACGGCGACGAAGCACACTTCGGGGGAGCCGAGCCGACCCCGGGCGAACCACAGGCGCAGCGGCTTGCCCCGCGCTGGGTCGTTCACCACGACCTGTTCCCCGGCCGCCGTCTTGCCCTGCATAAGCTGCTTGTAGACCTCGTCGAGATCGCTCGCGCTGTTGCGGCCCAGACCCCCGTTGAGCAGGATGGGGACGAAGATGGCGAGCAGCGCGATGGGCAGGGCGGCGAGCAGCCACCGCCCGCGCGGCACCGGCGGGGGAGTGCGGCGCTGGACCTTGAGCCAGGCGTTCGGATCGGCCTCGTAGGTCTGGGCACGGGCTTCGAGTGCCGCCCGCAGGCGTGCTTCGAGGTCGCTCACTGGTCCTCCTCCTTCAGCGCCTTGCCCAGCGCGGCCAGGGCCCTGCTGGCGTGGGTCTTGACCGAACCCGCCGAGACGCCCATGACGTCGGCGATCTCGCGTTCGGACAGGTCGAGCCAGTAGCGCAGGACGAGGGCCTCGCGCTGCCTGCGCGGGAGGCGGTCGAGCGCCGCGAGCAGCTCGCGGTGCTCCTCGGCGACGATCACCGCGTGCTCGCTGCTGCGTTCATGCTCGGGAGGATCGGGGCGGCGCAGCCGGACCAGCCTGAGGTGACGCAGGCGGTTGCGGGTGAGGTTGCAGACGATCGTGCGCAGGTACGACACGGCCGCCCCGTCATCGCGCAGCCGTCTGATGTGCAGCCGGGAGAACGCCTCCTGGGCGATGTCCTCCGGGTCGTCGGCGCCGAGCAGGCCCGCCAGCCGTACCAGGGGGTGGTAGTGGGCGGCGAACAGCTCGGCGAATGACGGCTGCGCCATGGTGGAGGAGTCGATCACAGTACAGAGACACCCAAGACGGGCGTCGGTTGACTAGGGGACGGGAATCCGTTCGACGCGGATCGAGAAGACCTCCTCACGGGGCACCACGACCTCGTAGGCGCCGTGGTCGACCATCCAGTAACCGAGCGCCTCCGCCTTCATGCCGCTGTGGCCGGTGTAGGCGATGTGCAGGCCGTCGTCGTCCTCGTCGAGCACGATGCACGGCTCGCCACCGAACGCCCCGACGGTGCGGATCAGCACCAGCCAGTCGAGCTCGGCGCGGCCGACCGTGCGCCGCCAGTAGCCGGAGCCCGGCTCGAACCCGTCGAGCTCCTCCTCGCTGAACAGCACCACCTGGTCACTGTCGGGGCCGAGCGCGGCGGGCAGCGTGCGCTCGGCGAACCGCGCGACGAAGCCGGCGGCCACGGGGGTGATGTCGTCACTCATGCGGCGGGCCGCCAGGTGAGCCCGTCGTAGGCGGCGAAGGGCCGCTCGTGTTCGGGGGTGATGTGCACGATCTCCGCCCCCGCGGGGATGGGGATCGGCGTGGTGTGGAACTGCGGGACCACGTGCTCGCGCGACGTGGTGAACCCGTTGCCCGCGAACGGTGGTGCGTCGCTCCAGTCGCCGCCCATATGGGGTCCGTACGGAACGGCGTAGGTGTCGGCGTCGCGGGCGTACCAGCGCATGACATAGAGCTCGGGCACGTCGGCCGTCAGCTCCGATCCCTCGAACGAAAGGTCGAGTCCGTAGTAGAGCTGTCTGGGGGTCGTCAGCCGGACGCAGTCCTGAAGCCGGTAGACGTAGCCGGAGATGACCGTGCGTTTACCCGAAAGGTATGGCACGAGCAGACGCGGCGGGACGACCTTCTGCATCTGCGTTCTGCTCACTGTTCTACTTTACCGAAGGTCCGCAGAAAGCCTCGGCCTGAAGGACTCCGTTGCCTTATTCGGTGGTGGGTCATGTTGCGAGCTCCAGGTCTGTGAAGTGGGAAGTTCGTGTGGTCCCCAGCGGGGGTTGGCTGAGCCGGGCGTTCAGGGGGATGAGATTGATCGCGGATGCGGTAACGAACTCGACCCGGTTCAGCGACCGCCCTTCTGGCCATGCTCGACCAGGCGGGCGCGGAAACCGCTGAGCACCGAAAAGTCGAACCCGGGATCCTCGAGCTCCAGCCCGAGGGCGCACTTCCACTCGATCCGGCCGCGGACCGCATCGGCGGCCTGCCGATCGGACAGGTCCTCCGCGTATTGCAGGAGCGACACCAGCGCCAACTGGCCCGGCGACAGACCGGGACGTCCCCGCACCCCGAACATGCCCGCGAACTCCTCATCGGCGAACAACGGGCCAGCGCATCCCGGATCCGCATCGCCATCGTGCCCTTGGGAAACGCCGCCCGGGCCACCCGTGCGGTCATCTCGGGGATCTCCGGCCAGGCACGCGGCTGCATCGACATCACAGACTCCTTCCGCTGCCCGGCGAAGGGAACCCGAGCGTAGCAACGACATCGTTGACCACACGACGACCAATGTGACGAAGGCGCCCCGAATTGGGCGACGGAGTCCTTCGGGTCGGGGCTGAATGCGGTCTCGTCAGGGATGGCCCGCTGGAGGTGGGACGGCCCCGGGGGTGTGTGGCGCGGGCCCGGAAGTGGTCAGGTGGGGCGGCGTTGCTGTTCGATGTAGGCGTTGATGAGGGTGAGTGGGGCTTCGCCGCAGGAGGCGGCGAGGTAGGAGGGTGACCAGAAGGGGCCGTGCGTGATGGCCGGGTTGAGCTGGCCGGGGAACTCCTTGCGCAGGTAGAGGGATGAGACGCCTTTCAGCGAGTTGACGAGTTTGGAGACCGTCATCTTCGGGGGGTAGTGGACGAGGAGGTGGACGTGGTCGTGTTCGCCGTGGAACTCGCGTAGTTCGGCCTCGAAGCTGTCGCACACCTCGATCATGATGTCCTCGCAGCGTCGCAGCATCTCGTCGTTGAACACGTTTCTGCGATATGGGGGGGTTCCCTCGTGCTGGCGGGTCGCAGGTACCGGCTGGAGTTCGACTTCGGGCAGCAGGTGTTCGCCGAGAGGCTGGGCGGGATCTGCCGCAGCGTGTGGAACACCGGCCTCGAACAGCGCCGTGAATACCGGCGGCGAGGCGCGTACCTCAGCTACGAGGAGCAGTGCGCGCAGCTCGCCGAAGCGAAGAAGGACCCGTACTGCGGGTGGCTCGCCGACGCCCCTGCCCAGGTCATCCAGCAGACACTGAAGGACCTGGACCAGGCGTGCCGCCGGCACGGCACCTGGAAGGTGCGCTGGAAGTCGCGGACGAGGTGGAAGCCGTCGTTTCGGTTCCCCACCGCGAAACACATCCCCATCGAGCGGGCCAACCGCAAGTGGGCCCGGGTGTTCCTGCCCGAATTCGGGTGGGTGAAGTTCCGGATGTCACGCCCACTGGGCGGGGTGGTGAAGTCCGCGACCGTCTCCCGCGACGGCAAGCACTGGTTCATCTCCTTCCTGGTCGAGGACGGCATCAAGGAAGCCGCCACGCACGCGCGCCCCGAGCGGGGGTGCGGCGTGGACCGAGGCGTCGTCACCGCCGCCGTCACCAGCGATGGGGAGTTCTTCGACCGCCGCCACGCAAACGGCACGAGCTGCCGCATAAGCGGCACGGGAATCTCCGTCCTTTAGAGCGGAGAGCAGGTCAAGATCGCTTGATACCTAGTACGCGATGTTCGAGGCACGGCAGGGCGGTCCTGGCCGCGGCGGTCACCTCCGGGTCCACCTCCACGAGCTGAATGCCCGGATTGGTGCCCAGATCGGCGCGGACTACACCGAGCGGGTCGACCAGCATGCTGCGGCCCACCCCGAAACCGTCGCTCGACTCGGCCGGATTGGGTGCCTGGCCGACGGCGGCGGTCCATGTGGTGTTCTCCAGCGCCCGCGCCCGGACCAGTGTCACCCAGTGGTCCTCCTTGAGCGGGCCCGACCCCCACGCGGCGATGACCGCGAGCAGCTCGGCGCCCTGGTCGACCAGCGCTCTGGCCAGCTCGGGGAAGCGGATGTCGTAGCAGGTGATCAGCCCGACGCGGAGTCCGGCCAGCTCCACCACGGTGGGCTCGGCGCCCGGGGCGACCAGCTCGGACTCCTTCGCGCCGAAGGAGTCGAACAGGTGGATCTTCCGGTAGGCGGCCTTGACGGAGCCCTGCGCGTCGATGGCCACGGCGGTGTTGTGCACCCGGCCGGGGCCCGGCTCGAACACGCCGGCGATCACCGCGAGGCCGTGCTCGCGGGCCGCCTGCGCCACGCCGGTCACGAACGGCCCGTCGAGCGGCTCGGCCAGGTCGGTGACGCGGCTGCCGTAGCGGGTCAGCGTCGCCTCGGGGAAGATCGCC
Organism: Nonomuraea sp. NPDC049158; assembly: GCF_040648335.1. NCBI lineage: Bacteria > Bacillati > Actinomycetota > Actinomycetes > Streptosporangiales > Streptosporangiaceae > Nonomuraea > Nonomuraea sp. NPDC049158. The sequence continues at coordinate 286,570 of NZ_JBEZDM010000012.1, read as the reverse complement.
AGGTCGGCGCCTTCGGCCTTGGCGAGCGCTTCGCGGACCCTCTTGAGGTTGGCCGACGGGTCAGGAGACACCGGGATCTGGCAGAGGGCGATTCTGGTCACGGCCCGACTCTAACCGGTTGGGCACCCGTCGAAACCAGGTCAGGCATCGCCAGATCCACTCGAGTGGGCCGTACCTGAATCTCGCCAGCCACCACGCGCTGAACGGCACCTGTACGGCCAGCGTCGCCACCGTGACCACGAGCACCCACCAGCGCGTCGGGTCGGTCTTGAGCAGGTGGCCGGCCAGGGAGATCACCAGCGTGCCGGAGATGTAGTTGGTCAGCGCCATCCGCCCGAGCGGCTCCAGCACCGCCGACAGCGGCGCCGACCACCGGGTCCGCAGGGCCAGCAGCAGGCCGGTGGAGTAGGCGGTGGCCCCGGCGAGCGCGGCCACGCTGTAGACGGTCCAGTTGTGGTTGGTGGTCCAGGCGGCGGTGAGCAGGGCGGAGGCCAGCGCGCTGACGGCGAAGACCGGCAGCAGCAGCCGCCCGGACGGGCGCGACTCCATCAGCGCCATGCCGAGCAGGAACAGCGCCGGGATGAGATATGGCCCGGCCCCGACCGACACCGTCCACACGACCGCGGCCACCCCGAGGATCACCATGGGCAGGCCGCCGGCCAGGAACGAGGCGGGCAGCAGCACCAGCGCCCCGAACGCCGCGTAGGCCGTCAGCACCTCGCCGCTGTAGAACGTGCGCTGGAGCAGCCCGAAGCACAGCAGCCAGAACAGCCGGCGCACCAGCACCCACCGCCCGGCCCGCTCCAGGACCAGCACGAAGCTGATGCCGAACAGCAGCGAGAAGATCGGGTAGAACCGGCTCTGGAACAGCGCGTCGATCGTCCAGTCGATGCCGTTCTTGGGCTCGTGCACGGCGTGCTGCCAGGTGTTGACCAGCATGATGCCGCCCACCGCGAAGCCGCGGAGCGCGTCGAGCTCTCGGATACGCCTCACAGGATCCAGGCGAACCACCATACGAGGAATCCGGCCGCCGTGACGGCGGCCACCGCCTGCGCCCATCCCCGCCGCAGCGCGAGCGCGCCGAGCGTCAGCACGGCCGAGCCGACCGCCACCCAGGTGTACGGCCAGACCGAGGCGGGCAGCCCGACGGCCAGCGCGGTCTCGTTCTCCTTGAGCATGCCCCACACCGCCGCGCCGACCAGCCCCGTGAACGCCGTACCCGCCAGCCCGGCGAAGGCGGCCAGCGCCCGGCCCTTCAGCGCGCCCGCGACCAGCTGGACCAGCGACACCAGCGCGAACAGCGCGAACGGGGCGGCCAGCCAGGGCGACAGCGAGATCTGGTACGGGGCGCCGCTCGCCCGTATGTCGCCGGGATTCAGCCGGGGGTAGACGGCCGCCTTCTCAGGCGAGCACGGTGCGGCCGCCCCGCCTGACGGGGTGTCGACGAAGGCCAGGATGTGGCGGCGGGCGCAGGCGTTGGCCAGGAACACCGCGTGGCCCGTGCCCGCGAACTCCACGAAGCGGGCGTTGGGCAGGCTCTTGGCGGCCGGCTCGCTGGTCCTGGTCGGCGTCGTGGGGTCGTACTGGCCGCCCACCACGAGCACCGGGGCCTTCGTGGTGGCGTCGACGGGCGCCGACTTGGGAAGCTTCCAAGCATCACACACCGCTTTGTCACTGTTTACGGTGAAAAGTCGGGATTTTGTGGTGAATGTGTTGAACGGGACCTCGTCCTGGCACTGCACCGCGTGATACAGCCCGAACTCGTGCGAGACCAGTGCGTCGCCCACCTGATCGGCGAGCGGGCGCAGCAGCTCGTCGTGGCCCTTGCTCAGCGCGTCGATCATCGCCGGCGCCACGGCGAGCACGTCGGCCTCGTGCAGCGCCTCCGCCATGATCGTCGAGACGTCGTCACCGGTCAGCCGGGCGGTGAAGCCGGTGCCCAGCAGCGGGTCCGTGGTCGGCACCCGGGCCGGGCGGGCGTTCAGTCGCCTCACCATCGCCTCGAACGGCTCGCGCAGACCCAGCTTGGCCACGGTGTCGGTCAAGTTGCGGTCGGCGTCGTCGTACCAGCCGACCTTCTCCGGCAGGTACGAGTCGAGCACCACCGAGCGCACGCCCGCCGGGTCGGCGGCGGCCACGTCCATCATGACCCGGGTGGAGTAGCTGACCCCGAACAGGTTCCAGGTGGGGTAGCCGAGCGTCTCGCGCAGCTCGACGACGTCGGCGGCGATCTCCTTGGTGTTGTAGCCGCGCAGGTCCACGCCCTGCTGCCCGAGCCGCTCCCGGCACTTCAGCGCGGCGGCGCCGACGTCGGCCGACGGCTCGCGCAGCCGGTCCAGCATCGCCTCGGCCGTCTCCGGGCAGCCCAGCGTCGGCTGGGAGTACTTGCTGCCGCGCTGCTCCACGGCCACCACGTCACGGTCGGGGAACATCTGGCTCAAGAACCCCGTCAGCTGCATCGACGCCGAGGCCGGGCCGCCGCTCATGTAGACGACCGGGTCGGGCTTGCGGTCCTTGGCCGTCGAGGCGTGCACGGCGTAACCGACCTTGATGGTCTTGCCCGGCGTGTCCCTGCGCTCAGGGACGATCAGGAAACCGCAGGTCGTATTGTCGGGCATGGCAACGGGGCACGTGCTTTTCTGAACACTGTCCAGGCTCATGACGGGCGGCGCGGAAAGGGCGAGCGCGATGAGGACCCGAATGATCACGAGACGAGACTAATAGTGTGGGGCCGTGACGGAACCACTTGTATCCCGGATGCGCGCCTTCGGTACGACGATTTTCGCGGAGATGAGCGCGCTGGCCGTACAGACCAGCTCGATCAACCTGGGCCAGGGATTCCCCGACACCGACGGGCCCGCGGCGATGCTCGACCGGGCGGTGCAGGCCATCGTGTCCGGCGCCAACCAGTACCCGCCCGGCCCCGGCGTCCCTGAGCTGCGGCAGGCCGTCTCCGAGCACCGGGCCGACCACTACGGCCTCGACTACGCGGCCGACGGCGAGATCCTGGTGACCGTGGGGGCGACCGAGGCGATCGCGGCCAGCGTCCTGGCGTTGTGCGAGGCGGGCGACGAGGTGATCGCCTTCGAGCCTTACTACGACTCCTACGCCGCCTCCATCGCGCTGGCGGGGGCACGGCTGGTCGCGGTGACGATGCGGCCGGTGGAGGGACGATTCACCTTCGACCCGGACGAACTACGCGCCGCTGTCACGCCGCGTACCCGGGCGATCCTCGTCAACTCCCCGCACAACCCGACCGGGACCGTGTTCACCCGCGCCGAGCTGACCGTCATCGCCGAGCTCTGCCAGGAGGCCGGGCTGATCGCGATCACCGACGAGGTGTACGAGCATCTGACGTTCGACGGTGTCGAGCACATCCCCCTGGCGACGCTGCCCGGCATGCGCGAACGCACGGTGATGATCTCCTCGGCGGGCAAGACGTTCTCCGTCACCGGCTGGAAGACGGGCTGGATCTGCGCGCCCGCCTCGCTGATCACGGCGGTGCAGACGGTCAAGCAGTTCCTCACCTTCACCGCGAGCGCGCCGTGGCAGCTCGCGGTCGCCTACGGCCTGCGCAACGAGCTGGAGTGGGTCTCGGCGCTCTGCGACGGGCTGGGACACAAGCGGGACCGGCTGATGGAGGGGCTGACGGCGGCCGGGTTCGAGGTGCTCAGGCCGGCCGGGACGTACTTCGTGCAGACCGACATCCGGCCGCTGGGCTTCGAGGACGGGCTGGAGCTGACCCGGCGGCTGCCGGAGCTGGTGGGGGTGGTGGCCATCCCGACGCAGGTCTTCTACGACCACCCCGACCGGGGCAGGCACTTCGTCCGGTTCGCCTTCTGCAAGAAGGACGAGGTCATCGACGAGGCGGTCACCCGGCTCAAGCGCCTGTCGGCCTAGCGGCCTCCCGGAACTGTAGTTGTTCGGCTACGGCGAGGAATGAGCGCAGGTGAGCTAGGGTAGGAGCCGCCCCCAAACAGGGATCGCCTCTGGGCCCCGACCCCCCGAAGGAGACGGAATCGTGCTCACCGTCGGTGACCGCTTTCCCGAGTACGCGCTCACGGCGTGCGTCGGCCTCGACCCCGAGCGGGCGTTCGCGGAGATCGACCACAAGACCTACGAGGGCAAGTGGCGCGTCGTGTTCTTCTGGCCGAAGGACTTCACCTTCGTCTGCCCGACCGAGATCGCCGAGTTCGGCCGGCTCAACGGCGAGTTCGCCGACCGCGACACGCGGGTGCTCGGCGTCTCCGTCGACTCCGAGTTCGTCCACCACGCCTGGCGCAAGCACCACGACGACCTGCGTGACCTGCCGTTCCCGATGCTGAGCGACGTCAAGCGCGAGCTGAGCGGCGCGTGCGGGGTGCTCGGCGAGGACGGCGCGGCCCAGCGGGCCACGTTCATCGTGGACCCGCACAACGAGATCCAGTTCACGATGGTGACCGCCGGATCCGTGGGCCGCAACGTCAAGGAGGTCCTGCGGGTCCTCGACGCCCTGCAGTCCGACGAGCTGTGTCCCTGCAACTGGAGCAAGGGCGAGACCGGTCTCGACGCGCGGATGCTGCTGGCCCAGTGAGCGAGCTGACCTACGGACACGGTGGCGTATGAGCATCGACGAGCTGAAGGCGGCGCTGCCCGGCTACGCCAAGGACATCAGGCTCAATCTGGGCTCGATCACGACCACCTCGCCGCTGACCGACCAGCAGCTCTGGGGCACGGTGCTGGCCGCCGCGCTGGCCACCAGGTCCGGGCGGGTCATCGCCGCGGTCTGCGCGGAGGCCGTCGGCAAGCTGTCGGCCGAGGCGTTCACCGCCGCCAAGGCCGCCGCCTCGATCATGGCGATGAACAACGTCTACTACCGGGCCACCCACCTCATCGGCGACGAGACGTACGCGACGCTGCCCGCCCGGCTCAGGATGACCGTGATGGGCGATCCGGGGGTGGACCGGGGCGACTTCGAGTTGTGGTGCCTGGCGGTCTCCGCGATCAACGGCTGCGGCCGGTGCCTGGAGTCGCACGAGCGGGTGCTGCGCGGTTCCGGCCTGCCTCGCGAGCACATCCAGGAGGCGCTGCGCGTGGCCGCCGTGATCAACGCCACCGCCGCGACCCTCGAGGCCGAAGCGGCCCTGATCACGCTCTGACGGTCGCCGTCCGCGCTTCCGTGGTGGAGGTGGGCTCTCCGGGTGTCCACCTCCGCCGCGGTTCAGCTCTTGGCGCTCTTGGCGTCGTTCGCGTCCTCGACCTGTGGCGCGTCCAGCGGGGTCAGCGCCGCCGTCGCCTCCTCGTGGTCCATCCCGGTCGCCTGGAGCAGGTCCACGGCGATGGAGCGCAGCTGCGCGATGATGACGTGCGCGGAGAAGCCCAGCCGTTCGGGACGCTCCCGCGCCGCGACGGCGAGCAGCGCCTGCCGGGCCAGCATGGGCTCGCGTCCGGCCGCCAGTTCGAGCTGGAGCAGCAGCGCCGCCTCCGACACCTCGCGCATCGCCTCGGCCAGCGAGGTCGGCGGCGGGCTCGTCTCGCCCAGCGCCGCCAGCGTCCGGCGGGCCAGCACCCTGGCGTTGCGCAGGGCCAGGTCCACCGGCACGGCCACGGTCTCATACCTGGCCAGCCGGCCACGGCGATGCCAGTGCAGCGGCGAGATCAGCGTGATCTCCTTGCTGGTCTCCACCGCCCGCTCGAACTCCGCGACCGCCGCCTGGGTGTTGCGCGCCTCCTCCAGCGCCTCGGCGGCCAGATCCACATCGCGCTTCTCGATCGCCTCCGCGGCCCGTTCGAGCACCGTGGACAGCGCGTCGAGCACGCCCGACAAGTGCTTGGCGGCGATCGTGAAAGGGCTGGCCGGAAGCAGCGCCGCCGTGGCGATGCCGATGACGCCGCCGGTGAGCGCGTCGGCCATCCGGTCCCAGCCGCCGGCGCCGTCGGCGGGCACCAGGGCGGCGACGAGTACCGCGGACGACCCGGCCTGCGCCACGAAGAGCGCCCCGCTGTTCAGCAGCACCGCGGCGGTCATCGCCAGCGCGACCACCAGCATGATCTGCCAGGCGCCCGAGCCGATCCAGGACACCAGCAGGTCGCCGACGCCGACGCCGAGGCTGACCCCGACCACGAGCTCGGCCACCCGGCGCAACCGCTGCCCGAGGCCCACACCGACACAGATCAGCACGGAGATCGGCGCGAAGAACGGGCGAGGGTGGTCGAGCAACTGGATGGCGACGGTCCAGGCGAGCGCCGCGCCGACCGCGCACTGCGCGATGGAGGGCGCCATCAGGCCGAACCCGCTCAGCCGTTCCCGTACATGATCGCTGAGCCTCGTTCGCACCCCTCTACCTTGGCGGATCTTTGTGACATTAAGGTCACATTGCCCGTATTCGGGCGTGTCGGGACCGTGGCGGTCACCACGTCAGGGGACGTCCTCCTCGCCCGCGTCCAGCGGCGGGAGGGCGTCCATCGCCTGCTCACGATGGCCGCCGCTCGCCTGGAGCAGATCCACCACGATCGACCGGTACTGCGCGACCATCACCCCGGCCGAGAACCCCCATCGCTCATCCGCCACCTGCCGCGACGCCACCGCCAGGATCGCCTCGCGGGCCCGATCCGGCTCCTGCCCCAGGGCCAGCTCCTCGCGGAGCAGCTGGGTCGCCTCGGCCAGGTCGCGCAGCGCGCCCGGCATCCAGGCGGGCGGCGGGCTCTGCCCCCCAAGGGCCACGACGGCCCGCCTGGCCAGCACCCGGGCGTTCCTGACCGCGTGATCGAGCGGTACGGCGGCCGTCTCGTACCCCTCCAGCCGGTGGCGGCTCTGCCAGTGCAGCGGTGAGATGGTGGCGATCTCCCAGCTGGTCCCCAGCGCCTGCCGGAAGGTGTCCACGCTCGTCTGCGTCCCCCGCGCGGCCTCCAGCGCCTCGGTCGCCAGAGCGGGGTCGGACCTCTCGATCGCCTCCGCGATCCGCCGCAGCGCGTCGCCCAGCGCCTCGAACATCCCCGACGCCTGCTTGGCCACCAAGCCGAACGGGCTGGCCGGCAGCAGGGCCATCGCGATGATCCCCATGACGCCGCCGACCAGCGCGTCGAGCATCCTGTTCACCCCGCCGATGCCCGTCGGGGGCAGCAGGGTGGCGACGAGCACGGCCGAGGAGCCGGCCTGCAGGACGATCAGGGAACCGCTGTCCAGGAGCACGCCCATGGCCATCGCCAGCGCCACCACGAGCGCGATCTGCCAGGCGCCCGAGCCGATCCAGGACACCAGCACGTCGCCGACGCCCACGCCGAGGCTGACCCCGACGACCATCTCGACCATCCGGCGCCGCCGCTGCCCCAGACCCACGCCGATGCAGATGATCACCGCGATCGGCGCGAAGAACGGGCGAGGGTGCCCGAGGACGTCCTTGGCCACCAGCCAGGCCAGCGCCGCCGCCACGGCACACTGCCCGATCGTCGGCGTCATCAGCGCCAGCCTGCTAAGCCGCCGTTTCACCTGCACCCACCCTGGCCTACCCAGCTCGCGGCGCTCAACCGGCCAGGAACTCGTCCACGGCCCCCAGGAACGCCGCCCGCGCGGAGACGTGGATGAGATGCCCGACCTCGATCGTGACCAGCTTGGCCCCCGGAATCCGCGCGGCCACCGCCTCGACGTCGAGGTGACTGGCGCCCGACAGCACCAGCGTCGGCGCGGTGATCGAGGCGAGCCCCTCGGCCCACGCCGGATCGGGCGCGAGGAACTGCCGCTCGGTCTCGTGCACCATCCGCCAGTCGAAGCCGGGGGACTCGCCGTCCTCCACGATCGGCGGGCGGTTCTTCATCGCGTACGGCGGCGCCGGATCCTCCAGGACCAGCCGCTCGACGCGATCGGGCCACGTCATGGCCACGAGGTAGCCCACCGCCCCGCCCAGCGAGTGCCCCACCAGCGTCGCCCGCTCGAAGCCCAGCTCGTCCAGCAGCGCGACGACGTCGCGCGCCATGTCGGCCAGCGCGTACGTGCCCGGGTAGTCGCTGGCGCCGTGCCCCCGCAGGTCGATGGCGAAGACGTGATAGCGGGCGGCGAAGTGCTGGGTGATGCCGTTCCAGTCGTTGTGGTCGGCGGTCCGCCCGTGGATGAGCACCAGCGGGGGAGCGGCCGGGTCGCCCTCCTCGCGATAGACGAGCTTGATCCCGTTGACGTGCGCTTCGCGAATCACACCGGTGACCCTATCCCCGAGGCCGGCCGCCACGTTGGGCGGACATTGCCGGTGAGAGCCCGATCGGCTGGTGGATAGCGTGTCGAGCGTGCCGCCGGGGTACGTCTGGGAGTCGCGGGAATCGTCGAAGAGGGGTTGCGATGCCGGATCCGATAGAAGTGCGCAAGGTGCCGATCGAGAGCGTGACGGACGCCTCCGGCCTGGCGCGGCTGATCGACGACGGGGTGATCGAGGCGCACCGCGTGCTCGCGGTGATCGGCAAGACCGAGGGCAACGGGGGTGTGAACGACTACACCCGGATCCTGGCCGACCGGGCCTTCCGTGAGGTGCTGGCGGCCAAGGGGCATCCGGCGCCGGAGACCGTACCGCTGGTGTGGTCCGGAGGGACGGACGGTGTGCTCAGCCCGCACGCCACCGTGTTCGCCACCACCGACCCGGCCGGCGCGCCGCGATCGGATGAGCCGCGCGTGTCGGTCGGCGTCGCGATGAGCGACGTGATCCTCCCGGAGGACATCGGCCGCCCGGCGATGGTGGAGAAGGTCGCGGCCGGGGTGCGCGAGGCGATGAAGATCGCGGGCATCGACGACCCGCGCGACGTCCACTACGTGCAGACCAAGACGCCCCTGCTCACTTTGGCCACCATCACCGACGCCAAGAGCCGCGGCCAGGACACCGCCATCGAGGAGACCGGCCCCTCCATGGACCTGTCGAACTCCACCACGGCCCTCGGCATCGCCGTCGCCCTCGGCGAGATCGAACCGCCGCGGGCCGATCAGATCCACAAGGACCTGTCCCTGTACTCGTCGGTGGCCTCGTGCTCGTCCGGGGTCGAGCTGGACCGGGCGCAGATCGTGGTGGTGGGCAACGTGCGGGGGATCGGCGGGCGCTACCGGATCGGCCACAGCGTGATGCGGGACGCCCTGGACGCCGACGGCATCTGGGAGGCGATCCGCGACTCCGGCCTGCCGCTCCCCGAGCGGCCGCACCACACCGACCTCGGCGACCGCCTGGTGAACGTCTTCATGAAGTGCGAGGCCGACCCGTCCGGCCGGGTCCGGGGGCGGCGCAACATCATGCTCGACGACTCCGATGTGCACTGGCACCGCCAGATCAAGGCCACGGTGGGGGGAGTGGCGGCGGCGGTCACGGGCGATCCGGCGGTGTTCGTCTCGGTCGCCGCCGTCCACCAGGGCCCGTCGGGCGGCGGCCCGGTCGCCGCCATCGCCGACCTGGGAGAAGGGTAGTCTCGGGCGTTGTGCCCAGCATTCCGCAGCCACTCGACCCCGGCGACGACGGCACGGCCGCGCCCGCCGTGGCCGCCGCCCTGGCCTCCTACGAGCGAGGCGCGGCGGAGGCCACCGAGGTGCTCAACGCCCTGACCGGCGCCCGGCTCCTGGTCCCCGTGGTCGCCCTGCTGACCGAGTCGGAGGTGGGCGAGCACGGGCTGCGCCAGGAGAAGGAGAGCGAGATGGCGCTGCCCAAGCTCGTCGGCAAGGACGGCAGGGAGGCGGTGCCGGTGTTCACCGGCGCCGAGTCCCTGGCCCGATGGCGCCCCGACGCCCGGCCGATCCAGGCCACCCTGCTCCAGGTCTGCCGGGCCGCCGCCGGTGAGCGGGTCGCGGCGGTCGTGGTGGACGTGGCGGGGCCGGTGCCGTTCGTGATCGAGGGCGGCGTGCTGGAAGCCCTCGCCGCCGTCGAGTCCGGCACGCTCGACGAGGTCTCCGGCGTGACCGTGGCCCACGTCGAGCCGGTACGCAAGCGCCGCTGGTTCTCCAGGAAGTAGTGTCGGCGGAGTGGAGGCAGTTGTCGCGCTCCTGGGACTGATCGTCGGCCGCTACGTCAGGACGCTCGCCGCCTGCTTCGTACCGAATCCCCCGGACACCCGCGAGGAAGCCCGCGCCGCCCTGGACGCCGTGCTGCGCACGGTGCCCGTGCCGCGCTGGCCGCCCGCCGTCGAGGTGGCCACCGCCGCCGTCGCCGCGCTCGTCGCCTGGCGCGCGGGCCCGCCGTACGTCTACTTCGCCCTGGCCGGTACGGCCCTGGCCCTCATCGACTGGCGGACGGCGAGGCTGCCCGACGTGATCACCCTGCCGTCGTACCCGATCCTGGCGCTGACCCTGCTGCCCACGGGAGAGCTGCCCAGGGCGCTGCTGGGCGCGCTGGCGCTGGCCGCCGCGTACGCCGTGCTCTGGTTCGCCCGGCCGGAGGCGATGGGCCTGGGCGACGTCAAGCTGGCGGGCCTGATCGGCATGGCGGCCGCGGCGATGAGCTGGCAGACGTGGGTCGTCGCGGCCGTCGGCGGCCAGCTGTCAGGCGCCCTCTACGCCATCGTCCTGCTCCTCACCAGACGCGCCACTCGCGACACACAGTTCCCTTTCGGCCCGTTCATGCTGCTCGGCGCCTTCACGGCGCTCTGTCTCGGCCAGTGAACACCGGACATCCCACTAGGCGGCACGTGGAAGACTTGTACGCATGTTGCGCTGGTTGACCGCCGGAGAGTCCCACGGCCCCGAACTCGTAGCCGTCTTGGAAGGCCTGCCGGCCGGGGTCGAGGTGACCACGGCCGCCATAGACGAGGCCCTGCGCCGCCGCCGGCTCGGCTATGGCCGCGGCGCCCGGATGAAGTTCGAGCAGGACCAGGTGACGATCGCCGGCGGCGTCCGGCACGGCCGCACGATGGGCAGCCCGATCGCCGTCCGCATCGGCAACACCGAGTGGCCCAAGTGGGAGAAGGTCATGTCGGCCGACCCGGTCGACCCGGCCGAGCTCGACGGCCTGGCCAGGAACGCCCCCAGGTCGCGTCCCAGGCCGGGCCACGCCGACCTGGCCGGGATGCAGAAATACGGCTTCGACGACGCCCGCCAGGTCCTCGACCGGGCCAGCGCCCGCGAGACCGCGGCCCGCGTCGCGCTCGGTGAGGTGGCCAGGCGCTTCCTCAAGCAGGCGCTCGGCGTCGACATCGTCAGCCACGTCACCTCCATTGGCGGCGCCCAGACGCCCACCGAGGACCTGCCGGGCCCCAACGACCTGGCGCGCATCGACGCCGACCCCGTCAGGTGCGCCGACCCCGAGGGCAGCGCCGCGATGGTCGCCGTCATCGACCAGGCGCACAAGGAGGGCGACACGCTCGGCGGCGTCGTCGAGGTGCTCGCCTACGGCCTGCCGCCCGGCCTGGGCAGCTACACCCACTGGGACCGCCGCCTCGACTCCCGGCTGGCCGGGGCGCTCATGGGCATCCAGGCCATCAAGGGCGTGGCGGTCGGCGACGGCTTCGAGACCGCGCGCCGGCCGGGCTCACGCGCCCACGACGAGATCGAATACACCGCGGCCGACGGCGTCAAGCGCATCACCAACCGCGCGGGCGGCGTCGAGGGCGGCATGACCAACGGCGAGATCCTGCGGGTCAGCGCCGCGATGAAGCCCATCTCCACCGTCCCGCGCGCGCTGGCCACGATCGACGTCAAGACCGGCGAGGCGGCCAAGGCGCACCACGAGCGCTCCGACGTCTGCGCGGTCCCGGCCGCGGGCATCGTCGCCGAGGCCATGGTCGCGCTGGTGCTGGCCGACGCGGCGCTCGAGAAGTTCGGAGGCGACTCCGTCGAGGAGGTCGCCCGCAACCTGTCCGGCTACCTGTCATCGATGGTGATCAAATGATCAAGGCCGTGCTGATCGGCCCGCCGGGGTCCGGCAAGACCACCCTGGGCCGCCTGCTCGCCGACCTGCTCGGCGTCTCCTTCCGCGACACCGACGCCGATGTCGAGGCCACGGCGGGCAAGCCCGTCGCCGACATCTTCATCGAGGAGGGCGAGGCCCGCTTCCGCGAGCTGGAGCTGCGGGCCGTACGCCAGGCGCTGGCCGAGCACGACGGCGTGCTGGCCCTGGGCGGCGGCGCGGTGCTCAACGAGGAGGCGCAGCGGCTCCTGGCCGGCCACCCGGTCGTCTACCTCCAGGTCGGCCTGTCCGACGCGGTCCAGCGGGTGGGCCTGGCCTCGGCCCGGCCGCTGCTCGTGCTCAGCCCGCGCAGCCAGCTGAAGAAGCTCATGGAGGAGCGCCGCCCGATCTACGAGCGGCTCGCCGTCCTGACGGTCGTGACCGACAAGCGCGAGCCCGCCGAGCTGGCCGAAGAGATCATGAAGGGGCTCCCGGCATGAGCGCGACCAGGATCGCCGTGCGCGGCGACAGCCCCTACGAGGTGGTGATCGGCACCGGCGTGCTGCCGGAGCTGGCCGGGCTGTTCAAGCCGGGCGTACGCACGGTCGCGGTCATCCACCCGGCGGGCCTGCCCGAGATCTCCCGCCCGGTCTGCGAGGCGCTGTCCGGCGCCGGATACGACGTGGTGGAGCTGCCCGTGCCCGACGGCGAGGCGGCCAAGTCGATCGAGGTGGCCGCCGAGCTCTGGTCCGCCCTGGGCCGCTACGGCGTGACCCGCTCCGACGCCGTCGTGGGCGTCGGCGGGGGAGCCACCACCGACCTGGCCGGGTTCATCGCCGCGACCTGGCTGCGCGGCGTCCAGGTGGTGCTGGTGCCGACGACGCTGCTGGCCATGGTCGACGCGGCGGTCGGCGGCAAGAACGGCATCGACACCCCCGAGGGCAAGAACCTCGTCGGCACCTTCCTGCCTCCGGCGGGCGTGCTGTGCGAGCTGAGCACGCTGTCGAGCATGCCGCGCGCCGACTACGCGGCCGGGCTCGCCGAGATCATCAAGGGTGGCTTCATCGCCGACCCGACCATCCTCATGCTGATCGAGGACGACCCCGACGCCGCCGCCACGCCCGAGGGGCCGCACACCCGCGAGCTGATCGAGCGGAAGATCCAGATCAAGGCCGACGTCGTCGGCGCCGACCTGCGCGAGGCCGGGCTGCGCGAGATCCTCAACTACGGTCACACGCTCGGCCACGCGATCGAGCGGGCCGAGGACTACACCATGCGCCACGGCGAGGCCATCGCCATCGGCATGGTGTTCGCCGCCGAGCTGTCCAGGCTGGATGGGCGCATCGGGATCGACCTGGTCGAGCGCACCCGGACCATCCTCACCTCCGTCGGCCTGCCCACGACCTACCGGGCCGAGGCCTGGCCGCGACTGCGCGACCACATGCGGCTCGACAAGAAGAACCGGGGCGCCAAGCAGCGTTTCGTCGTGCTCGACGGGCTGGCGAAGCCGGGGCGGCTGGAAGGGCCCTCCGAGGAGCTGCTGGAGGCCGCCTACCAGGCGGTCGGCCGGTGACGCCTTTCCCTTGATCGTCTTGTCTTAATCGTCTTCCGCTCCATTGCTTTCGCATGCGATCGGGGTGGCGGCGGGCGTGGCGGCCGGGGTTCGCACTACAGTCAGATGTCCTGACGCACCACGGCACGGCGGAGATGAACAGCAGGTCATGAGGCAATATCACTCTTTCGTCGCTCTTGGTGACAGCTTTACCGAAGGTCTCAACGACCCCGGCACCAACGGCCACTACCGCGGCTGGGCCGACCGGGTGGCCGAGCGGCTGGCGGCCGACGACCCGTCCTTCCGCTACGCGAACCTGGCCGTGCGCGGCAGGCTGCTCGACCAGATCGTCAGCGAGCAGGTGCCGATCGCCGTCGAGATGGCGCCCGACCTGGTCAGCCTGTGCGCGGGCGGCAACGACCTGCTCCGGCCGGGCAGCGACCCCGACGTGATGGCCAAGCGGCTGGCCCGCGCCGTGCGCGACCTGCGGGCCACCGGCGCCGACGTGCTGCTGTTCACCGGCGTCGACCCGCGCGACACGCCGGTGATGCGGCGGCTGCGCGGCCGCTTCGCGATCTTCTACCTGCACATCCGCTCCATCGCCGACCTGTACGGGTGCCGGCTCGTCGACCAGTGGTCCATGCAGGGGCTGCGCGACTGGCGGGCGTGGAGCGAGGACCGGCTGCACATGAACCAGGACGGGCACCGGCTGGTGGCCGCCCGGGTTCTCGACGTGCTGGGCGTGCCGTTCGACGACTGGCACAAGGTGTGGCCCGAGCGCACCCTCGACCCGCGCGCCCGGCGCCGCGAGGACGCGCAGTGGATCCGCGAGCACCTGGTGCCGTGGGTGACCCGCCGCCTGCGCGGCGCCTCCTCGGGCGACGGCCTCGACCCGAAACGCCCCGACCTCGCCCCTTGGGTCCACTGACGAGGCCAGCCCTCTGACCAGCCCAGCTCTCTGACCAGCCCAGCTCTCTGACCGGCACGGCTCTCAAAAACCCCTGCCGGGCAGGGGGCGGGTCAGTCTTCCGTTGACAGGCGCTTGAGGGCTGCTCGGGGGATCGCCGGGTCCGTGGTGCGCCAGAACGGGGGCAGCGAGCCCAGCAGGAAGCCGCTGTAGCGGGCGGTGGCCAGGCGGGGGTCGAGGACGGCGATGACGCCCTTGTCGTGCTGGGCGCGCAGCAGCCGACCGGTGCCCTGGGCGAGCAGCAGGGCGGCGTGGGTGGCGGCGACCGTCATGAAGCCGTTGCCGCCCTTGGCCGCCACGTGCCGTTGCCGGGCCGAGGTGAGCGGGTCGTCGGGACGCGGGAACGGGACCCGGTCGATGATGACCAGCCGCAGCGACGGGCCGGGGACGTCGACGCCCTGCCACAGCGACAGCGTGCCGAACAGGCAGGTCGCCTCGTCCTCGGCGAACTGCTTGACCAGCAGCATCGTGGAGTCGTCGCCCTGGCAGAGCAGCGGCACGTCGAGCCGGTCGCGCAGCGCCTCGGTGGCGGCCTTGGCGGCCCGCATGGAGGAGAACAGGCCGAGCGTGCGCCCGCCCGCCGCCTCGATCAGCTCGGCGATCTCGTCGAGGTAGGCCTGCGGCAGGCCGTCACGGCCCGGCTGCGGCAGGTGCTTGGCCACGTACAGGATGCCCGCCCGTGGATGGTCGAACGGCGAGCCGACGTCGATGCCCTGCCAGCCCTTGTCGCCCAGCCCCCACTGGCGGGCCAGGCCGTCGAAGGTGCCGCCGAGCGCCAGCGTGGCCGAGGTGAGGACCACCGTGCGGTCGCCGAAGAGCCGGTCGCGCAGCATGCCGCCCACGTTGAGCGGGGCCACCCGCAGCGCGGGCGGGCGCCGGTCGGTGGCGCCCTCCAGCCACACCACCTCGGCCCGGTCCTCCTCCGAGGCGTGGCCGTAGGCCTCGAGCATGCGCACCGCCGTGTCGTGCACCTCGTCGAGCGCGGTGAAGGCGGCCTTGCGCTGGCCGGCTCTGTCGGGATCGTCCTTGTCGCCGCCGCGCGGGCCGAGCGCCGAGACGCACCGCGCCGAGGCGTCGCGTACCAGCGCCAGCGTGAGCCCGAGCACCTCGGGCAGCTCGTCGACACGTCCGGGGGGAGCGGCGGCCAGCAGCGCCTTGAGGTCTTCGGCCGCCTCCATGAGCTGGTCGGCGATGGGCTGCTCGATGAGCCGGCCGACCCGGCGCACGGCGAGCGCGGCCGAGCTCTCCGACAGCTCGGAGGTCACCACCGAGGTCACCCGGTCGACGAGTTCGTGGGCCTCGTCGACGACCACCATGGCGTGCTCGGGCAGCACCGGGATGTCGCCCATCGCGTCGATCGCCAGCAGCGCGTGGTTGGTGACGACCACGTCGACCTCGCCGGCCCGGCTCCTGGCCAGCTCGGCGAAGCACTCGGCGCCGCTGGGGCAGCGCGTGGCGCCCAGGCACTCCTGGGCGCTGACCGAGAACTGCCGCCACGCCTGCTCGTTGACGCCGGGCACCAGCTCGTCGCGGTCGCCCGTCTCGGTCTCCTCGGCCCACTCCTGGATGCGCTGGACCATCCGGCCGGTCGCGCCGACCTCGCGGGGGTCGAAGAGCTGGTCCTGCTCGTCGTCCTCGGGCCAGCCCGCCGTCGCCTTGTAGCGGCACAGGTAGTTGCGCCGGCCCTTGAGGATCGCGAACGTCGGCTCGTGCGGCAACTCCTTGCCGAGCGCCTCGGCCAGCCGTGGCAGGTCGCGGTCCACGAGCTGCCGCTGCAGCGCGATCGTGGCCGTGGAGATGACGACCGGCTTGTCGGCCTCCATGGCGTGCCTGATCGAGGGCACCAGGTAGGCGAGCGACTTTCCGGTGCCGGTGCCGGCCTGGACCGCCAGATGCTCCTCTTCCTCGATGGCCCGTTGTACGGCCTGCACCATCGTGATCTGGCCCCGCCGTTCGCTCCCTCCGAGAGCGTTGACCGCGATGCTGAGCAGTTCTTCGGCTGAGGGAAGATGGGAGTCCGGCACGGCAGTAAACGGTACCTGCAATCAGGGGCCGACGCGCCGAACGCCGTGTGATCGTGCAGACGCATCCCGGCGTTCTGGGATGTCCACCGCGGCTCGCGTGGCACACTGAACGATCGGAACTCCAACTGGCCCAAAAGACCTGCCTGGAAGTGGCCAGTGGGGTATGAGGTCAGATGGGGAGAGCCGGTTCAGTAGGGTTTACCGGGGTTGAGTGGACGGATAAAGGCTGGTTAAAGCAGTATGTCTGCCATGTCGGAAGTTGTCCCGTTGCCGTCGTTCGGCGAAGTGTTCTTCGATGCTCGAGGTCAGGAGCGGTGTCTCCGGGTCACGTGGCATGAGGGCACCCTGGTGCTCAGCCTGTGGCGAGGTGAGATGTGCACCGCCAGCTTCCGCATGCCGATGGACGATGTCGGCCGGTTGCTCGACACCCTCGATGACGGGTTCGCTGAGGCCACGGGCGAGCAGCCCGCCGTGCCCGCGCACGACCCGGGCACCGAGGTGATCCCCGGCACCGGCCAATACCAACGGCCGCACCAGAGCTCCCCGCCGCCGCACGAGGACCGGCCCACCGCGGCGCTGTCCCCCAACGACGTCCTGGTGGCCAGGGGCACCCCGCCGCCTCAGGACAAGCTGGTCGCCTCCTACGGCGAGACGACCGCACCGCCGCCGCGCGACCCCCTCGGCCAGCAGTACGGCCAGCAGGGCTCCTTCGGCGCGCAGCAGTACGGCCAGCCCAACCCCCGTGAGCCGTTCACCGGCCCCCAGTACACCGAGCCCGAGCCGCCCGAGCCCTTCACCGGCCCGCAGTACGCGGTCCCCGCCGCCCCGGATCCCTACAGCGGCAGCCCCCAGTACACCGGCGACCCCTTCACCGGTCCCCAGCAGTACGCGCAGCCGGCGCCGGTCCAGGATCCCGGCGAGCCCGTCTACCAGATGCCCGGCGACCGCCGCCGGCCGGCGCCCAACACCGACCCGCTCGGCTTCCCCTCCCAGACGCCCGCGCCGGGCCGGCCGCAGCCCGAGCCGTTCGCCCAGCAGCAGCAGCCGCACGACCCCTATGGCCAGCGCGGATACCCGCAGCAACAGCCGCCGCAGCCGGACCCGGGCGCCGCCGGTCTCGGCACCCCGATGCACGGCATCCCCGGCGCGGGCCGGCGCCAGGAGCCCATCACCTACGGCAACCGCGACCTGTACCCGCAGGTGCCCTACCCCTCCACGGACGGCTTCCCCGCCTACCAGACCCCGCCCAACCCGGTCGACCCGCTGTTCTCGATGGGGAGCAACCAGCAGCAGGGCACGCCGTACCAGACGGACCTGTCCCGGCCCTATGTGGGCGACCCGATGTTCTCCACCGGTGAGCGGCTCCGTCCCGACCAGGAGTACGACGACGACAGGGACCGCCGCAGGGAGTGGTGAGCCCGAGGCGGCCGGGCCATCTCATGAGCGGTACGCTGCCTTCGCGTGCCCGTGCCGAGGTGGAGGAGCGCCGTGAACCCCACGATGGGCCTGCAACTGCTGCTGGTGGCGGCAGGGGCGGTCGCGGTCGCCGCCGTCGCCCGGCGCAAGGGCTGGCCGGCGCCGCTGCTGCTGGTGGCCGCCGGGCTGCTGGTCTCGCCGCTGGTGCCCGCCGTGCCGCTCGATCCGCAGCTGGTGCTGTTCGTGTTCCTGCCGCCGCTGCTCTACTCGGCCGCGCTCGACAGCTCCTACCTGCGCCTGCGTGACGTCAAGCGGGCCGTGGCGCTGCTGTCGGTCGGGCTGGTGCTGTTCACGACGGCCGTCGTCGGGCTGGTCGTCCACCTGCTGCTGCCCGACCTGCCGCTGGCGGCGGCGTTCGCGCTGGGCGCCATCATCGCGCCGCCCGACGCCGTGGCCGCCGTCTCGGTCGGCAGGCGGCTCGGGCTGCCGCGCCGGGCGCTGACGATCCTCATCGGCGAGAGCCTGTTCAACGACGCGACCGCGCTGACCCTCTACCGGGTGGCGATCGGCGCCGCCGTGGGCGGCACGGTGGACCTGCTCGAAGGGGTCGGCGAGTTCCTCTACTCGGCGGCGGCCGGGGTGGCGATCGGGCTGGCGCTGGCGTTCTTGTTCTCCTGGGTGTTCCGGCACACCCGTGACTCCCTGGTCGAGAACACGCTGATGCTGCTGATCCCGTTCGCCGCCTACCTGGCGGCCGAGTCGGTGCACGCCTCGGGCGTCATCGCGGTGGTGATCGTCGGGCTCTATCTCGGCAACCAGATGCACAAACGGGGGTTCGGCACCCGGCTGGTGTCCGACGCGGTGTGGAAGGTGACCGACTTCTTCCTGGAGGCGATCGTCTTCGCGCTGATCGGCCTGCAGCTGGTCACGGTGATCAAGGGGATCGGCGGCTACGGCGCCTGGGAGGTCGCGCTGTACGCGGTCGTGGTGTTCCTGGTGACCGTGCTGTCGAGGTTCGTGTGGATGTTCCCCGTCACGTACCTGACGTGGCTGTTCACCGGGAGGCGCAGAGGCGAACCGGCGCCCGCGCCCGCGCCGACCGTGATCATCAGCTGGGCGGGCATGCGCGGGGTCGTCTCGCTCGCCGCCGCCTTCGCCATCCCGGTCGGCATGCCCGACCGCGACATCCTGCTCTTCCTCACCTTCACCACCGTGATCGGCACGCTGCTCGTGCAGGGCACGACGTTCCCCGCGCTGATCAGGCGGCTGCGCGTGTCGAGCGAGCAGGAGCAGTATGAGGACAGGCTGGCCGAGGCGGCGGCGCAGCAGGCCGCGCTCGCCGCGGGCACCGAGGTGCTCGACGGGCTGGTCGAGGCCGAGGGCGAGCCCGACGAGATCCAGAAGCAGGTCATCGACCAGCTCAGGGAGAAGTCGTGGCGGCGCTCGCTGACCGCGTGGGAGCGTCTGGGCGGCGGCACCGCTCAGGGCGGCGCCGAGACGCCCAGCACGCTCTATCGCCGGCTGCGCCGGGAGATGCTGCAGGCCGAGCGCGAGACGTTCGTCCGGCTGCGCGACGAACGCCGCCTCGACGACGAGGTGCTGCGCGAGGTGATGGCCGAGCTCGACTTCGAGGAGGCCATGCTGGAGCGTTAGGCCCGCCTCAGGCCATCGCGTTGTCGACGAAGCACCACTTCCAGCTCTCGCCCGGCTCGTACGACTGCATCACCGGATGCGAGGTGGCGTGGAAGTGCTTGGTGGCGTGCTTGTTGGGCGAGGAGTCGCAGCACCCGATATGACCGCAGTCCAGGCAGCGGCGCAGGTGCACCCACCGGCCACCTGCCGCCAGGCACTCCTCGCAGCCCTCGGGCGTGCGCGGGGCCGGGTCGTCCGCTTGGGAAATATGCTCACACGTTGCCATAGGTGAAATCCTAGAGCTTCCGCGGCACGGCCATTTGCTGGCACCCCTCCCCGCTTGGCCCCGCCGGGGCGCGAACCCGTTGGGTAGGTTCGGAGTATGCGTCGCCTCAAAAGTCAGTTCGTGCCCCTTGCCGCCTTCACCATGCTCGTCTTCGCCGCGGGCTGCGGTGAGGTCAACAACACCATCGACAAGGCCCAGTCCTGCCTGGAGGCCCCCAAGATCGTTACCGAGCTGGGCGCCAAGCTCACCGAACTGAAGGACGACCCGAAGGCCATGGAGAAGGCCCTCGACGACAGCGCCGCCAAGCTCAACGAGGTGGCCGACAAGGCCGCCAACACCACGCTCAAGCAGGCCTCCGACGACCTGGCCAAGACCCTGAGCGGCATCAACGTCAACAACGTCAACGACGCCGTCGACGCGGTCCAGAAGGTCGGCTCCGAGACCGCCGCCTACCTGGAGAAGGTCGCCAAGGCCTGCGGCGGCTAACCCGGCTTCTCTAGGGGGAATGTGTGCCAATTAGCGTCGTTCGTATGGAGCCTGACCCGCGTTTCACGCTCGCGAACGAGCGTACATTCCTCACATGGCTGAGCACCGCGCTGGCACTCAGCGCCGGGGGCGTCGCCATGGCGGCGCTCCCCGACCACCTGTTCGTCCCCTGGGTGCGCACCGCCCTGGCCGTGGTCCTGGTCTCGCTCTCCGCGCTGGCGGCGGGCATGGCCTATCCGCGCTGGCGCAACATCCAGCGCGCGCTGCGCGAGCGCGCGCCGCTGCCGCCGCCCGCCCTCGCCGCCGTCTTCGGCTACGGGGTGGCGGCGGTGGCGGTGATCGCCCTGGTGGTCATCGTGATGGGCGCCTGATCCGCCCATGTCCGAGGAGATCTGGGACCCCGGGCTGCAGAGCGAGCGGACCCGCCTGGCCTGGGTACGCACCGCCGTGGCCCTGTCGTCGGGCGGCCTCGGCGCGATGGGCCTGTCCGCGCGGCACGGGCTGCCCCTCGCCGTCGTCGTCACGTTCGTACCGGCCGCGCTCTGCGGCGCCGCGCTGCTGCTCAGGACCCGGATACGGTTCCGCCGCGTACAGGAGGCGCTGCACGGCGGCCGGCCCGTCGATGCCGGGCTCGACGCGCTGTTCGCCTGGCTCGGCACGCTCAGCGTGGCGGCCGGAGCGCTCGCTTTCGTGCTGGCTCTCGCCTAGCTTTCGCGCTGGCTCTCGCCTTGTACGGCAGCCGGCGTGGCGTCCTGACCTGGTCATCCGATGCGGGGCGGCCGGGGCCCGTCCTGAATCGGGTCATCCGATGCCGCGTAGCTGGGTCCCGTCCTTCTCCAGCGAGCCCACGACGAGCAGGCCCGGTCCCGTCAGGAGCCGGGCCGTGGTGTTGCGGCCGCAGCTCGATCCGCATCCTGAGGGGTCGTAGGGTTGCCGGGCGCGTACTTGGCCGGTGGCGACGTCGAGCGAGAGCAGTTGCAGAGCGGATCGGGTCGAGTCGGTCGCCGCGTTCTCCGCCGGGCCCAGCAGCAGGTAGGCGATGCCGTCGCGGCTCACCGCGTCGATCGGCGCCCAGCCGGCCGGCTCGGTGATCCGCCGCGTCCAGCGCACCCGTCCCGTGGCCAGGTCCACGCCGACGGCCGGCTCACCCGGATAGATGATCGTGCCGTCCGCGAACAGCGGGAACCGGTAGTGCTCCAGCTGCTCCGAAGGCAGGGGATGCTCCGCCGTCATCGCGCCGGTGTCCGCGTTGAGCAGCGCAGCGGCCCGCGTCGCCGTCTTCTCGTCGGCGGACGTCCGGGAGTACGCGACCCAGAATCGGTCTCCGGCCGCATGGATCGGCAGTTCCAGTCCCAGGGTCCGCGCTCCCGCGCCGGCCGGGGGCCGCCACGTCCAGCGTTGCCGGCCGTCGGCGGTGGACAGCGCGATCACCATGTCCGCCTCGGGCCTGCCGCGGCAGCCGGCCAGCAGCGCGGCGACCGGACCGGCGACCGCAACCGCCGTGGCGACCTCACGGCAGCCGTTCTCGAGCTTCGCCGTGTCCCACCGCCACAGAGGCCTCCCGTCGCGGGGATGCAGCGCGACGAGCTCGCCGCCCAGGGCGGTGTTGTCGAGCAGCAGCACATCACCGCCGGCGACCAGACGGGGCAGCCCGGCGACCGGGCTCATCCGCAACTCGCGCCGCCAGCGCTCCTGGCCGGTCGCGGTGTCCAAGGCCACCACCATGGCGCCGGTGAAGAAGTGGTACGACAGGACGGTCATGAGCCCGTCGGTGGTGACCACGAGGCCCGCGAGATCGTCCTCCCTGGTGACGTCGTCACGCTCATAGGACCACAGCGGGCGGCCGGTGACGGCGTCCAGCGCACGTACGCCCCTGCCCTCCGGGACTATCACCTGGCGACCCGCGGCGACGGGCTCGACGATCAGCCGGAACGGCTCCGCGGGTGCCTGCCAGCGATAGCGGCCGAGCTGGGATGGCGGGCCGCCGGGCACGGCGGGCAGCGCCGCGCTGGTGGTGTGCCGGACGAAGCGGCCCTCGGTGTACCAGCCGATCGCGGGGCCGGCGCCGAGCCCCACCAGCAGCAGGACCGCCGACGCCGCGGCGATCGAGATCGGTGCCATGCGCGGCGGCGTACGACGGACCGGGAGGAGCGGCGGTGTACGGCGGACCGGGAGGAGTAGCAGCCAACCGGCGGCAGCGGCCGCGCAGGCGAGCACGGCCACCGGCCCGCCCGCTCGGATGCCTTCGTCCGGGGTGATGTCCAGCAGGGCCACCGTGGCGATCCCCCCGGCCAGGAGGGCGGCGCCCGCGGCCGTCAACGGCGCGCCGACGGATGTGCCCGCCGTCGGGCTTTGGCCGGCGGTCGGGCGGCGCATGGACCACAGCGCCACTCCGGCGCTCGTCACCGGTCCGAGAGCCAGGATCACGACCCACGTCGTCGTGCTCGGGGGATCCTTGGGCAGGCCGGCCCAGGACCACGGAACGAACAACGCCGCCACGACACCGATCCCGCCGAGCGCGACCAGGCCCGCCCCGGTCAGCCGTATCATCGCCCGCCAGTCCACTGATCCTCCCCTGGGGTGCCGATGAGGAGGCCCCGCGAGCCTATTCGTCACGTCGGTCCCAATGGATCACCGCCGGGGCTTCACATATGAAAAGTGGTACATCGGCGCTGGCCACGCTCAGCCCGCCACCAAGGCGAGCACGCCGTCGGGCTCGCTGCGGATCCGCCCTCCGAGACCGCGGCCGGCCCTGTCGAGGGTCGTACGCAGCCACGCAACGTCGTCGGGTGCGGCGTGGCGGAGTCGTATGCGCCGGATCCGCAGGGGCGCCATGCGCAGGGCGGCGAGCCGTCCGGAGTCCGGATCGAGCGAGGCGAGGTAGAGCAGCCGCAGGTCGCCGCGGTACTCCTCGTACCCGGTGATCCCCTCGTAGTCGTCGATCATGTCGCCGCAGCCGTACAGGACCAGGTGGCCGCGGTAGATCTCGATCGGGCGCGGATGGTGCGAGGAGTGCCCGTGCACCACGTCGACGCCGCCGTCGATGAGCGCGTGCGCGAAGACGATCTGCTCCCGGGAGACGAAATACCCCCAGTTGGAGCCCCAGTGGAGGGAGGCCACCGCGATATCCCCGGGCCGCTTGGCCCGCCGCACCCGTTCGGTGATCGCGGCCGCGGCGGTCGGCGACGGCTCCGGTACGAAGTCGACGCCGGCGCGGTCCGCGGTCGCCGCCCAGTGCGGTAGCACACCACTGGACGGCATGCCGAACGCGAACACCAGCACGCGCCGCCCTCCCGGCAGGGGTACGGCCACCGGACGGCGCGCCTGGTCCAGGTTCTTGCCCGCCCCGGCGGCCGCGAGCCCGGCGGCGGCCAGCGCGTCGAGCGTCTCGGCGAGCCCGGCGCGGCCGAAGTCCAGCAGGTGATTGTTGGCCAGCACGCAGGCGTCCGGCCGCGCCGCGGCCAGACAGGGAAGGTTGGCGGGGTTCATGCGGTAGTGGATGGCCTTGCCCGGAGCGTACGCACCGCTCGTGGTCACCGCCGTCTCCAGGTTCACCACCCGGACGGCCTGCTCGTACGCGTCGAGGACCGACAGCGCGTCACCCCAGGGCCACGCGAAGCCCACAGGGCGTGGGATCGGTCCGTTGACCGCCTCGGCGAGCTCGACGTAGGTGCGCGCGTCGTCGATGTGCGGCTCGCGCAGGGCGGGATCACCCGGATGCGGCAGGACCTGGTCCACACCTCGGCCGAGCATGACGTCGCCGCAGAGGCACAGGGTCACCAGGTCAGCGCCCATACCTCCAGGGTAGGGGGCGGTTGCCAGTTCGCGACAAATAGGACGACACTCAAAGGAGGGGGTGACTCATGGAAGAAGAGCTCAAGATCCTGCCATTCGAGTGCCGCGGGTGCTGGCATGTGTGGGAAGAGGAATACCTCGTCAGGCGCTTCGACGATCGTCACGGCAACGAGCGCGAGATCTGGTTGCGCTCCGGTGTGCCGGTCCCACCGCCTTCGTCGGGCGCCATCTGCCCCAACTGCGGCTGCCAGCAGGCCATCATGTTCCCGGAGGGATATCTCAGCCGGCATCCGGAGCTGAGGCCGCCGGCCGAGCCTGTTGCACCCGACGCGACACCGCTCCTCAGTCCGGTCCAGAGACGGGTTTACCCGCTCTAACCTGACAGTAGGTGAGCATTTCATAGCCCTGAGTGTCATAGTGCCGTCTTGCCGGGTGGCAGGACGAGGTGGACACTCTAATCGGATGGCGGCACGTGACCGGGGGTGGTCCTGGTGCGGGATGGGTTCAATACCCAGGAGACATGGCCTTTCGAGTGCATGCGCTGTTTACATGTCTGGGAAGAGGAGTACGTCGTCAGGCACCTCATGGACGACTACGGCAACGAGGTCACGATCTGGCTGCGGGCCGGCGTGACCGTGCAACCGCCCTGGTCAGGCATGTCCTGTCCGGGCTGCGGGGCATACCACGTCACGTCGTTCCCGACGGGATACCTGTCACGACACCCCGAACTGGTGCCGGTGCCGGTGCCTGAGCCCGTGGTGGAGGCGCCTGCCGTGGTCGCCGGGTCCGTGGCGGCGAGGCGGGTGCCCACGACACGGGCACCCCTCCCCGGACGGCTTCTGCTGGCGGTCGGCCTGCCCGTGGCGTTGTTCGTCGGCTACGAGCTGTACGAGAACATGACGCGCGTGGTGCACCCGCACTGACGACACGGACAGCGGGGTGCACCGCACCCCGCTGTCCGTGTCGTCAGCTGCTGAGGCTGTCCAGCCAGGCCTGGTGCAGGCCGGCGAAGCGGCCGGAGGCGGCGATGAGCCGGTCCGGCGAGCCGTCCTCGACGATCTCGCCCCCCTCCATGACCAGCACCCGGTCGGCGATCTCCACGGTCGACAGCCGGTGCGCGATGATCAGCGCCGTGCGGTCGGCCAGGATCGTGCGCAGCGCCCGCTGCACCAGCCGCTCGCTCGGCACGTCGAGGCTGGAGGTCGCCTCGTCGAGGATGAGCACCGCCGGATCGGCCAGGAACGCCCTGGCGAACGCCACCAGCTGACGCTGACCGGCCGACATGCGGCCGCCCCGCTTGCCCACCTCGGTGTCGTAGCCGTTGGGCAGCGCGGAGATGAACTCGTGCGCGCCGATCGCCTTGGCGGCCTCGCGTACCTCACGGTCGGAGGCGCCGGGGCGGCCGAACCTGATGTTGTCGGCGACCGTACCGCTGAACAGGAAGTTCTCCTGCGTCACCATGACCACGGCCTTGCGCAGCGTGGGCTCGTCGAGCGTGCGCAGATCGACGCCGTCGAGCAGGACGCGGCCCTCGGTCGGGTCGTAGAAGCGGGAGATCAGCTTGGCCAGCGTCGTCTTGCCCGCGCCCGTCGAACCGACCAGCGCGACGCTCTGCCCCGCCGGGATCGTCAGGTCCAGCCCCGGCAGGATCGGCCGGTCCTCGACGTAGGCGAACCTGACGCCCTCGAACCTGACCTTGCCGCGGGCCTTGGGCAGCGCCGCCGGCTCGCGCGGCTCCGGCACGGCCGGCTCCTCCTCCAGTACGCCCGACAGCTTCTCCAGGGCGGCGCCCGCCGACTGGAGCGTGTTGTAGAACTGGCTGATCTCCTGCATCGGCTCGTAGAACTGGCGCAGGTAGAGCAGGAACGCCGCCAGCACGCCGACCGTGACCTCGCCGTGGAGCGCCAGCCAGCCGCCGTAGACCAGCACGACCGCCACGGTCACGTTGCCGATCAGCTTGATACCCGGCATGAACACCGCGATGAGGTGCATGCTGCTGGCGTTGGCGCCCCGGTAGTCGTCGTTGAGCTGCTTGAAGATCTCCTGGTTGCGCGGCTCCCTGCGGAAGGCCTGCACGGCGCGGATGCCGGTCATCGACTCCACGAAGTGCACGATGACCAGCGCCACCGTCTCCCTGGTACGCCGGTAGACGATCGCCGACTGCCGGCGGAACCACCGGGTGAACAGCAGTAGCAGCGGCAGCGGGATCAGCGCCACCAGGCCCAGGTGGACGTCGAGCACCAGCAGCAGCGCGGCCGTGCCGAACATGGTGAGCACGGCGGTGACCAGGCCGTCGAAGCCGGACTGCAGCAGCTCGGCGATGGCGTCGATGTCGGAGGTGAGCCGGGAGATGACGCGGCCGGAGGTGTACTTCTCGTGGAAGCTCAGCGACAGCCGCTGGAAGTGGTCGAAGACGCGCCTGCGCAGCTCCAGCAGGATGTTCTGGCCGATGCGGCCCGCCATCTGCAGGAACACCTGCCGGGTGAGGGCCTGCGTCACCGCCGCCGCCAGGATGACGCCGACGACGGTCAGCAGCGTGCCGGGGCCGGTGCCCTTGAGCATCGGCGGGATGCCCGCGTCGATGCCCACCTTCACCAGGTAGGGGATCGCCAGGCCCGCCAGGTTGGACACGATGATGATCGCGGTGAGCAGCGCGATCGCCTTGCGGTGCGGCGTGAGCAGGTCGCCGAGCAGCCTGCGGGAGCGCTCCCGCAGTAACACCGTCACCGTCTCGGACAGGTCGTCCTGATTCTCGGAGGCGACACCCCGCCAGTCGGCGGGGTTCGATGTCGTGGTGGTCGTCATCGCAGGGCTCCTTCCGAGGGGTCGAAGTCGGCGTCCTGGGCGAGCAGCTCGCGGTATTCGGGCACCTCGTCCAGCAGGTCGTGGTGCCGTCCGACGTGCGTGATCGTGCCGTCTCTGAGCAGCGCCACCTTGTCGGCCAGCAGGACCGTGGAGGCGCGGTGGGCGACCACGATGCCGGTCGCCTCGCGCAGCACGTGGCGCAGCGCCTCCTCCACCAGCGCCTCCGTCTCGACGTCGAGCGCGGACAGCGTGTCGTCGAGGACCAGGATCCGTGGCCTGCTCAGTACGGCCCGCGCCAGGGCGAGGCGCTGCCGCTGGCCGCCGGACAGGGACATGCCCTGCTCGCCGATCCGGGTGTCGAGGCCCCACGGCAGGTCGTACACGAACATGGCCTGGGCGGTGCGGATGGCCTCGTCGAGCTCCTCCTCGGTGGCGTCCTGGCGGCCGAGCGTGAGGTTCTCGCGCACGCTCATCGAGAACAGCGTCGGCTCCTCGAACGCCGTGGCCACCACCTCGCGCAGCGCGGGCAGCGACAGGTCGCGCACGTCGTGGCCGTCGATCGTGACCCGGCCGGCGGTGGGGTCGATGAGCCGGGGCACGAGCGAGGTCATCGTGGTCTTGCCGGAGCCGGTCGCGCCGACGATGGCCACCGTCTCGCCCGGGCGTACCTCGAGCCACACATCACGCAGCACCGGCTGGTCGGAGTCGGGGAAGCGGAACTCCACCCCCTCGAAGCGCAGGTGGCCGCGCGGCCGCTCGATCGACCCGGAACCGCCCTCGATGGCCGGGACCGTGTCCATGACCTCCATGACCCGGTCGGCGGAGGTCATCGCCTCCTGGGCCATCGCCAGGATGTAGCCGAGGCTGGCGACCGGCCAGACCAGCTGCAGCATCAGCGTGGTGAAGGCGACCAGCGTGCCCAGGGTCAGCGAGCCGCCGCCCACGGCCAGCGCGCCGAGCAGCAGCACCAGGGCGAGGGTGAAGTTGGGGATCACCTCGAGGAAGGTGAAGAAGCGGGCCGACAGCCGCACCTTGTCCATCGAGGTGCCGTAGACCTTGCGCGCGGTGTCGTCGAACTGGTCGAACACGTGGTGGCGGCGGCCGAACGCCTTGATCGTCCGGATGCCGATCGCCGACTCCTCGACGACCGTGGCGAGGTCTCCCTGCTGGTCCTGTACCTGGCGGGAGATCCTGATGTACTTCTTCTCGAAGCTCAGCGACACCAGGATGATCGGCACCGCCGAGGCGGCCACCAGCAGGCCGAGCGGCCAGTACATGTTGAGCAGCAGCACCGTCACGGTCGTCAGCTGCAGGATGTTCATGACCAGGAAGAGCATGCCGAAGCCGAGGAAGCGGCGGATGGTCGACAGGTCGGTGGTGGCTCGCGACAGTAACTGGCCCGACTGCCAGTCGCCGTGGAAGCCCATCGGCAGGCGCTGCAGGTGCGCGTAGAGGTCGTCGCGGATCTGGGTCTCCAGCCCGAGGACCGGGCCGGTCTGCGTCCAGCGCCTGAAGAAGATCAGGAACGCTTCGAGCACGCCCACGCCCAGGGCGATGAGGCCGAGGGGGAGCAGGGCGCCGGAGTCGCCATGGAGCACGGGCCCGTCGACGACCTCCTTACCGACGAGCGGCAGGGCGATGCTCGCCCCGATGCCGATGATCGCGGCCAGCCAGATGAAGACCAATCTGGTGACGTAGGGGCGGAGATAGGGCTTCATCCGCCACAGGGCATTGGAGGAGAGTGATCTGAAGATGGGCAGGGGACGGCGAGGGGAACGCGTATCGGGAGGCATCCCATCCAGGCTAATACGTTGGATCAACCGATTTTCTGGCGCCCACCGCCTGCTCCCTGCGGCCAAAGCGGAACAGTTTTGCATCCGCTCAGCCCATTGAGAGCCCTGGTCCCAGGCCCTTGGGGTGATATATCCGGATGCGCTGCGGGCCGCCGATGGAGTTGACTGCCTCGCATGAACGCGTCGGTGAGCGACTACGCGGGCGCCGCGACGGCACCCGGCGTACGGCGGACGGTGACCGTGCTCGAATCCGAGACCCACCTCCTGGCCGCGCTCGACCGGCACGGCTACCGGGACGCCGGCGACGGCCCCTTCTTCGTCACCATGGCCCACGACCTGCGCGAGCTCGCCGAGCCCGAGCCGTCGCCCGGCTACCGGCTCAGGACCGTGGGCGACGCCGACGTGCCCGGCCGCGTCGCCGCGCATCGGTGGCCTAGGGGAGATGACGCTTATCCGGTTCCGGCGCGGCTGTATCGCGGCCTCGGCTTCCACGACATCACCAGAAGCCGCCTCCTGCACTCCTGATCGTCCTGTTCAGCCTGTTAACCCGTGGCGGGACGCGTAGTGGGTGGCCTCGACGCGGTTGCGGACGCCGAGCGCCACGAACAGCAGCCAGCACACGGCGCTGACCCCGTACAGCGCCCAGATCCACAGCGCGCTCTCCCGGGCGGTGACCAGGGTGATGATGACGAACAGCGTGCCGAACACCTGCACCACCGGCCAGCCCGGCGCGATGGTGTCCGGCAGCGACCGCTTCTCTCCCATGCGCTTGATTCCACCAGGTACGGGCTGGTCAGCGCAGGCGGGTGATGAGCTCGATGAGAAGAAGCCGGTAGGCGATGAACCCCACCAGCACCACACCGGCGACCACCGCGATCCCGACCCACGTCTTGCCGGTCATCTTGCCTCCCTTGCGCGATTCCTGCGCTTTGCCGGCTGCGAGCCTGAGCAGTTCGTTTCTGTCCATGACCGTGAAACTACGGATCGGGGCAGGTGGAGCGGCACCGCCAGATGGTGGAGATACGGGTGGAGAAGCGGGGTGGAGCGCCTAGACGGCCGCGGTCAGGGCACTTGGCAGGCTCTTGGGCAAAGGAGGAGACGGTGACCGCAACGGAGAAGGCGGGGCGGCAGGCTCGGGCCGCCGCCAGGAAAGCGACGGCGCATCCGGCGATGAACCGGCTCGCCAGGGTCGGGCTGGCCTGCCGGGGAGTGCTGTACGCGCTGATCGGGGTGGTGGCCGTGCGGATCGCGCTGGGCGAAGGAGGGGGACGGGAGGCGGACAAGGCGGGCGCGATCTCGACCGTGGCGCGGTTGCCGTTCGGGGAGGTGGTGTTGTGGGTGATGGTGGCGGGGTTCGTCGCGCTGACGCTCTGGCAGTTGTCGGAGGCGCTGTTCGGTGGGTTGGGCGTGGGGGACCGGCTGGAGACGGTCGGCCGGGCCGCCGTGTACGCGCTGATCTGCAGCACCTTGCTCAGCGTGCTGCGGGCCGGGAAGGCCACCTCTGACGACGAGAAGTCGCGGGACGCGACGGAGGCGCTGCTCGGCCTGCCGGGCGGGCCGTTCATCGTCGGAGCCATCGGGCTGGGCCTCGTCGCACTCGGCGCCCGCTGGGGGCACCAGGGCGTCACCAAGAAGTTCCGGGACGAGCTGAACCTCGGCCAGATGTCCCCGCGGGCCCGCTCGGTGATGGACAAGCTCGGTCTGGCCGGGTACGTCGCCCGCGGGGTCATCGCCGCCCTGGCCGGGGTCTTCGTCGTCGAGGCGGCGATCACGTACGACCCGGACAAGGCGGGCGGGCTGGACGCGACACTCAGAGCCTTCGCCGACACGCCGGTGGGGCCATGGCTGCTCGTGGTGGTGGCCTTGGGGCTGGTGCTGTTCGCGGGTTACTGCTTCGGCGAGTCACGCTGGCGCCGCGTCCGCTGACGCCCGCCGCCAATGGACGGGGGCGTCAGCGTTCACCAATTCGCGGTCATCGGGAGCGGGGGTGGAGCAGGCCGGCGTCCCGTTGGATGGCCGCTGTGGCGGCGGCCAGTTTCTCCTCGTCGGGGAGTGTGGTGTTGTCCTTGTACGTGACGCCCGCCGGCACGTCGGCCACCCCGATCGGGTCGGCGTCCCAGAAGTTGCCCCGGTAGACGACGTTCTCCAGCGGCGGCGACACCTGGAGGACGGCGGTGTTGTCGGCGCGCGTGACCACGTTCTCCGCCACGGTCACCCAGGCGGCGCCGTAGTCGGTGTAGAGGGCGAAGTTGTACGGCGTGCGGGTGTCCTTGATGACGTTGCCGCGGATCACCGCGCCGTTCTCGGGCGAGTCGCCCTGCGGTCCCGACAGGTAGACGCCGCCGCCGTCGGCCAGCACCCCCATGGTGCCGACGGTGAGGTTGCGCAGGATGCGGGTGCCCTCGGCGGGCCCGGCCACGATGCCGCAGTGGGGCACCTCCTCGACCTGGTTGTGGGCGACCACGCAGCCCTTGGTGCCCTGCACCGCGATGCCGGGGGAGCCGGTGAACTCCAGGCCGGTGTGATGGATCCAGTTGTCCTCGACCAGGGGGTTCACGGCGCGGGTGACGGAGACCGCGCCGGCCGAGAGCGTGTCGAAGTCGCACCCGCGCACGCTGACGTCCGCGCCGCCGGTCAGCTCCAGGCCGGCGGCGCCCATGCGGGTGAAACGGCAGTGCTCGACCTCCACGCGTACACCGTCCTCGATCACCACGCACGCGGGGATCCGGGCCGACTCGCGCGGCACCGTCACCCACGCCTGCCCCTCGACGAGCTCCACCTTGTCGATGGGACCGCCCTCGTAGTAGCCGCTGCCGTGGTAGTGCAGGAAGCCCTCCGCGCGGCCGGGCCGCAGCCAGGTGGCGTCGGCGAAGACCAGGCCGCGGAAGGACACTCCGCTCGTGCCGCTGGTACGGAGCAGCGTCTCGAGAACGGGGGCGACCACGCGCGTGCGGTCCGGCGTCTCTTCCGGGAGGGGAAGGTAGCGCAGGACGTGGTGACCGGGCCGCGAGCGGTCCAGGACGAAGGTGCCGGGCTCGGTGAGGAAGGTGACGTCGTTCTCGACCCGGGTGGGCAGGCCGGGGCCGTGGTTGATGGTGCCTTCCCACGCGGAGTTGTAGAGGTCGAGGGCCCACCCGAAGCCGGGCTGAGCCATGGCGATCACGGTCACCTCGCCGCCGTCCGTCCCGGTGGTGATCCCAGCGGTAACACCGCTGTCCATCCTGGTGGTGACCGTGGCGACGCCGCAGCGGGCCTCGGTCCATGGGTAGACGCCGCGGTAGACGAACTCGACGTCGGCGGGGTTGTGCCAGGCTCGCGGGGCCGCGTTGTCGCTCTCGTAGCCGGTCTCCGTCATGGTCACGGTGCCCGGCAGGCCGTCCAAGGCGGCGCGCTCTGACCGGCGGCCGTCCACGTACAGCTGGCGCGTGTCCAGGTCGCCCACGTCGGCCAGCCACACGCCGTCCTCGACCCGCCAGCCGGTGATCTCGCGGCCGCCGCTGACGACGACCTCCTCCTGGTCGGCGGTTCCGTAACCGTGGGCCTGGTAGATGATCCGGTGGCCGTCACGGCCGGAGTCGGCCTCGGTGAGCTCGAACGGCTCGGTGAGCACGTGGGTGCCGGCCCGCAACTGGATGACGACATCCCCGGTCGCGGTTCCGGCGGGGTCTCGCGGGACATCCCCGATCGCGGTTCGGGCGGGGTCTCGCGCGACGTCCCCGGTCGCGGTTCGGGCTGGGTCCCGTACGAGCTCTCGTGCGGCGTCGCGGGCGCGGTGCAGGCTGGCGAACGGGCGCTCCGCGGTGCCGGGCCAGGAGTCGTCGCCCGAGGGGTCGACGTGGAACTCGGTCATGATGTACCGCCCCTTTGCAGTTTATGGTGTACACGAGGTATTACACCATAAACAAGGGAGGTGTCCATGACGAGAGGTGGCGCGGGAGATCCCGACGACGGGGTCGAACTGCTGTGGCGAGAGGGCGACGTCGAGCCGCGACCAGGGCTGAGCCTGGGCCGGATCGTCCGGACGGCGATCGAGCTGGCGGACGCCGAGGGGCTCGAAGGGCTGTCGATGCGCAAGGTCGCGGACCGGCTCGGGTTCACCACGATGTCGCTCTACCGCCACGTGCCCGGCCGCGACCACCTGCTCGACCTCATGCGCGACGCCGTCATGGGCTCGCCGGGCGCGATCCTCTCAGAGACAGGCGGTCAGGAGCGGGGCGCGGGCGCCGAAGAGGCGGGTGGCCAGGGGCGCGGCGAGGACGTCCAGGAGGCGGGTGGGTGGCGGGTGCGGTTGGAGGCGTGCGCGCGTGAAGGGTGGCGGCTGCGCGAGCGGCATCCCTGGCTGGCCGAGGTGCGGGGCTCTCGCCGTGTGCCGGGCCCCAACGCCGTCGCCCACTACGAGTACATGCTGAGCGCCGTCTCCGGCACCGCTCTCACGCCCGCCGAGATGATCGCCGTCGTCGGGCTCGTCGCCCGGTTCGTCGACTCCGAGGCCCTGCGGCTGGCCGAGGTGGCGCGGACGGAGCGGCTCAGCGGGGTGAGCGAGGAGGAGTGGTGGGGCTCCCGCGACTCGCTCTACGCGCGGCTTGAGCGCTACCCGACCCTCACGCGTCTGTGGGAGGAGGGCGGCTACGACGAGCCGGAGGACCCGTTCGAGTTCGGCCTGCGCCGGGTACTGGACGGCATCGAGCTCCTGATCCAGGAGCGTGATGAAACGCGTGACGAAACCTGTCAGATGTGTGGCGCGCCAGTAGAGCAGGCCGCGTCGGGACGTCCGCGCGCGTACTGCTCACGGGCCTGCCAGCAGCGCGCCTACCGCAAGCGCAGATCCGGCTGACCATCGCCCGCGCCGGGCAAGGGACCAGGCGAGGCACGGGGTAAGGGCCGGGCTCTCGCGGGGCACCGGCAAAGGACCAGGCGCCCTCGCCGTCGCGGGGTTCAGGCCTCGCGGCGTATCGCCACGATGGCCACGTCGTCCTCCCGCGAGCCGAACGCGGCGAGCAGCCGGTCGCAGAACTCCTCCAGATCGCCCTCGACCGTCTCGGCCACCTGCCTGGCCTGCTCCAGGCTGTCGTCCAGCAGGATGCCGCGGTCCTCCACCAGCCCGTCGGTGAACAGCAGCATCGTGGCGCCCGCCGGCAGCTCCAGCCGGTTCACCTTGTAGTCCTCGTGCGCCACACCCAGCAGCAGGTTGCCCAGGCCCAGGTAGTGGGCGCCGGGTCCGGCCAGCATCGGCGGGATGTGCCCGGCGTTGGCCAGCTCGACCTCGCCGCTCTCCGGGTCGATGAGCAGCAGGCAGACGGTGGCCGTCATGCCGGGGTGGTAGCGGCGCAGGACCTTGTTGAGCAGGTCCATCGAGGCGCTCAGGTCGACCGAGTCGATCAGCGAGGCGCGCAGCGCGTGCCGCAGCTCGGCCATGATGGTCGCCGCGTGCAGCGAGTGGCCGGCCACGTCGCCGATCGCCACCAGCACTCGGTCGCCGACCCGCAGCACCTCGTAGAAGTCGCCGCCGACCTCGATGTTGTCCACGGCCGGCTGGTAGCGGAACGTCACCTGCAACCCCGGCACCTCAGGGATGCGCGTCGGCAGGAGGCTGCGCTGCAGGGTGAGCGAGATCGTGTGTTCCTCGGTGTAGACGCGCAGCGCGTCGACGGCCAGCGCCAGCCCTTGGCCGAGCTGCCTCAGCACGTTCAGCTCGTCGGCGTCCAGCGGAGGGTCGGCCTCCAGCCCCAGGTAGACGGGTGGCTGGCCCCTCTTGGTACGGCACAGCACCCCCGTCACCGGCGCGTTGAGCTGTACGTCGCTCACCAACGTGAGCCACTCGGCGGCCGGCAGGGTGAAGACCTTGGCGCCCGACGGCGCGCCCAGCGACATCGCGCTGAGCCGGTCCAGCAGCTGGGGAGCGGCGGACCTGCTGCTGGCCGTCTCGCCGGGCCGGGCGCGGAAGCGGCGCATCCGGCCGTCGGGCGGCAGCGCCAGCGCGCCCGCGTAACGGCCCAGCACGTCGACCGTGCCCTCGACGGCTACGGCCAGCAGCCGGTCGAAGGAGTCGGCCCCGTTCATCCGCAGCGTGACGTCGGCCAGCTTGGCCAGGCGCTCGGCCATCAGCTCCGCCCGCCGTCTGGCGCGGTAGTAGCGCAGCGTCGCCTCTACCGTCGCGGCGAACTCGGCCGGCTCGATCGGCTCCGACAGGTAGGCGTCGGCGCCGCGTTCGAGCCCTTCCGTACGGTCGGCCGAGGTGATGGCGTTGCCCGACACCTGGATGACCGGGATCGAGGTCGTCGCCGGGTTCGCCTTGATCCGCTCGCACACCTCGAAGCCACCGATGTCGGGCAGCCGTACGTCGAGCACGACCAGGTCGGGGCGGCTCGTGGCGAGCATGGCCAGTGCTTCCTCGCCGCCGGCCGCCTCGACCACGGTGTGGCCCGCCCTGCGCAGCCAGCTCGACAGGATGTAGCGCTTGGTCGGGGTGTCGTCGACCACCAGCACCGTCGCGCCGCCGGCGGGCTCGATCAGCGCCCCGGCCACGTGCTCAGTCATGATCCGCCCCCACCGCGCCTCGGATGGCCTGGAGCAGCTGGTCGCGGCGCAGCCCCTGCTTGGACAGCACCGGGTGGCCGGCCGGTGCGGCGTCGGGCTGTATCGTCACCACCACCACGCCGACCGGCCGCAGGGCCTCGACGTCGGCCATGCGCTGCAGCAGCGCGGTGCCGTCCAGCCGCGGCATCAGCATGTCCAGCAGGATCACATCCGGCGGGCGCGCTGTCATCATCTCCAGCGCGGCGACTCCGTCCGCCGCCTCCTCCACCTCGACGGCGAAGCCGTACAGCATCCTGCGGGCGGCGGCGCGGAACGCCTCGTCGTCGTCGGCGACCAGCACCCGCGCGATCTCGGGCGTGCCGTCGTGGTGCGGCAGCCGGATCGTCACCGTGGTGCCCCGCCCGACGTCGCTCGCCAGCTCCAGCGTGCCGCCCAGCGCCTCGGTGAGCCGGCGGGCGTACGGCAGGCCGAGCCCGGTGCCCTTGACCCTGACCTGGAGCGCGCTCGGCACCTGGAAGAACTCCTCGAACACGGTCGCCAGATACTCCCGGGGGATGCCGATGCCCGTGTCGGTGACCGTGATGACCACCTCGCCGGTGGTGGCGTCGGCGTGCGCGCTCAGCCGTACCTCGCCCTCCTGGGTGAACTTCAGGGCGTTGGACAGCAGGTTGCGCAGGACGCGGACCAGCATTCCCTCGTCGGTGTAGACGTCGGTGACGTCGGGCGCGACGTCGACGCGCAGCGTGACGTCGCCGGGCCCGCTGGTGGGCTGCATCGTCAGGCGCAGGTGCTCGGCCAGCGTGGGCAGGTGGACGACCGACGACTGGGGGTCGAGCCGCCCGGACTCGGCCTTGGCCATGTCGAGCAGCTCGCCGACCTGCTCCAGCAGCGACTCCGCCGAGTCGCCGATGAAGCGCACCTGACGTGACTGCTCCTCGCTGAGCGGCTCGCTGCCGGGCCCGACCATCAGCCTGACCAGGCCGATGATGGAGTTGAGCGGGGTACGCAGCTCGTGGCTGACCGTCGCCCAGAACCGGTTCCTGGCCTCGGCCGCCTCGCGGAGCTGGGAGGATTTCTCATCCAGCTCCCCGTACAGGGCCACCACGCCGCGGTTGGTCTCCTCCAGCTCGGCCGACAGCTGGTTGTACAGGGCCAGCACCCCGGTGTTGGTCTCCTGCAGCTCGGCGTTGAGCTGCAGGACGTCCTCCAGGGTCTCGGCGAGCTCCTTGTTCTGCTGGCGCAGCTCTTCGAGGGCGCTGACCGGCGCCATCCCGGACAGGCGCTCGCGGATCTGGTCGATCGGGAGCCGCGGGGAGTGGGGAGGCAGCCGCTTGGCTATGGTGACGCGCCCGTGTTCGGCGTCGAGGGTGACCACGTCGACCAGGCGGCCGGCCAGTGCCAGCCCCTCGGATCGGGCGAAATCCGCGCCCATTGCGTGATCCATCGTGATGAGCAGTTTCCCTTCATCGAGCGAGAAGACGACCGCCGCCCCGGTGCCGAGGAGCTCCCGGCAGACCTCGCTCAGCGCGGTCGCCACCCTGACCTGGTCCTGTGCCTCCAGCCCGGCCAGCTCGGCGACGGCCTTGCCCAGGCGGCGCACCGCGAAGACATCGTGGTCGTGTTCGAGCGCGGCCCTGGCCAGCTCAGTCGCGGTCATGGCCGGGGCCTCACGGTCACCACGCAGGCGTCGTCCCGGCGGCTGCCCGCCTCGCGCAGCAGCCCGGCGGCGACGACCGCGGGGGAGCGGGCGAACAGGCCCGGCATGGCGGAAGGGTCCCACCGCTCGGTCAGACCGTCGGAGTGCAGCACCACGGTGGCGTGCTCGGGCAGCTCGAACTCGTACTGGCGCAGCTGCCGCGCCTGGTGTCCGGCGATGCCGGGCACCGAGATCATCCCCCGGCGGCCGTCGGCGCCGACGATCCAGCCGGAGATGTTGCCCAGCCCGGCGTAGGAGACGGTGGCGGCCCTGACGCGGGCCACCGCGACCGCCCCTCCCCGGGTATGGACGAGGCCTCGATGCAGGCGCTGGAGTGTCGCCAGCGGCTCCTCGCCCGTCGCCCGCAGGAACAGCTCCACCGCCGTCCTGGACGCCTGGGCGGCCAGCTCGCCGTGGCCCAGGCCGTCGCACAGCAGGATCGTCGTCTCGAGCGTGGCGCCGTCGCCTGTGGCGGCGATCGCGAAGGAGTCGCCGCAGACCACCTCCTCGCCGATGGGGCGGCTCAGGCCGCTGGCGTGCGGCGCCGAGATGGGCGCGCCGGTGGCGGCGAAGCGCATGACCAGCACGGTGCCCCTGCCGGGCAGGGAATGGACGTCGTACCAGGAGGAGATGCGGGCCATCGCCCCCATCCCGATGCCTAGGGTGCCGGAGGTGGAGTAGCCGTCGCGCAGGGCGCGGGCGACGTCGGGCATGCCCGGCCCCTTGTCGATGGCGATCAGCTCCACGACGGCCTGGTCCCCGGGCTGGGAACGGACCATGACGACGCCCTCCACCGCGTGCTTGACCAGATTGGAGACGGCCTCGGTGACCGCGACCGCCGTCTGCCCCGTACGTTCGCCGTCGAACCCGGCGGCTTCGGCGAGTTCGACGGCCATCCGGCGTACGGCGCCCACCGCACTGGGGCTCTCCGCTCGCACCCAGATGTCGTCCCGCGTGTAGCTCACCGGCACCATGTCATCGAGCCCATTTCGTCACCGTCACCGTCGTGCCCTTGCCCGGAGCCGAGACCAGGTCGAACTCGTCGACCAGCCGTCGTGATCCGCTCAGGCCCAGCCCCAGCCCGGTGCCGGTGGTCCAGCCGTCGGTGAGCGCCTGCTCGATGTCGGGAATCCCCGGTCCCTCGTCGCTGAAGGTGAGTTTAAGGCCGCGGCGCGCCCCGTTCTCGACGATCTCGATGCGGGCCATGCCGCCGCCGCCGTACACCAGGGCGTTGCGGGCCAGCTCGCTGGCCGCCGTCACCACCTTGGTCTGGTCGATGAGCGACAATCCCACCTCGACCGCGACACTCCTGACCCGCTGGCGGACCATCACGACGTCGGAGTTGCTGGCGATGGGCAGTTCCCAGCCGCCGGTCACGACGTCGCGCCTCTCACATGGTCGAGCAGCGCGATTCCCTTCTCCAGGTTGAGCGCGGTGCGTACGCCGCCCAGCGACAGGCCGAGCTCGACCAGGGTGATCGCGACGGCCGGCCGCATGCCGACGACCACGGTCTGGGCGTCGAGCAACCGCGACGTCGCGGCGATGGTGGCCAGCATCCTGCCGATGAAGGAGTCGACGATCTCCACCGCGGTGATGTCGATGATGACGCCGCGCGCTCCGTGGGTCACCACGGCGTCGGCCAGGTCCTCCTGCAGGGCGAGCACGCTCTGGTCGTCCAGGTCGATCTGGATGGAGATGATCAGGATGTCCCCGAGCTTGAGAATGGGCACCCGGTCCATCAGACGTTCTCCGTCCGCACCGCGAGGCGGGTCGCCTTCGGCGCGATCACTTCGATGCCGCTGCGCCTGAGCGCGTGGGCCAGCGCGTCGGCCAGCGAGGCCTTGGTCACGATGTCGCCGAACTCGATGCCGAGCGTGACGATGGTGTGCGCGATCTGCGGGCGAATGCCGGAGATGACACACTCGGCGCCCATCAGCCGGGCGGCCACGACGGCCTTCAGCAGGTGCTGGGCGACCTGGGTGTCGACGGCCGGGACGCCGGTGATGTCGATCACCGCGTGCTCGGCGCCCGTGTCGACCAGCGTCTGCAGCAGCTTCTCCATCACGACCTGGGTCCTGGCGGAGTCGAGCGTGCCGACCAGGGGCACCGCCACGATGCCCTCCCACAGCTTGACGACCGGCGTCGAGAGCTCCAGCAGCTGCTCGGCCTGGTCGAGGATGATCCGCTCGCGGGCCGTCGTGTACGTCTCGAAGGTGAACAGGCCGAGATCGTCGATGAGCCTGGAGAACCAGATGAAGCCGCGCAGCGCCTCGGCGCCGCCGTCGTTCTCGACGGCCTCGTACAGCGCCTCCTTCAGGCCGAAGACGGCCCTGGAGGTGTCGGCCGGGGTGAAGCCCTGGCGGGCGCGGGAACGTGACAACTCGGCGAGCAGGCCGCGCATGTCGGCGAGGTCGCCGCCCTGTTCCAGGGAGGAGAGCAGCGCCCGGTAGATGTCGCTGAGCTCTTCGCTCGACGCCTTGGCGATCAGGGTCCACCGGTGCAGGATCTGCGTCTCGTTCTCGCGGAGCAGCTCTTCGATACGTCGCCTGGCGACATCGGCATCGACGGTCAAGGTCACTCCTGGGAGGGAAAATTCACCGGCTTTGCCGGGGATGCTAACGACACTGTTCCGCTTCGGCGGGCGGTTAGCGAGATAGCCCGTTTCATGCGTTGAACGACCTTATCTGACGATATAAAGGTATACGTCCTGCTTTGCGAGATAGTGATCCGCGGCCGATCAGGCGAATCCCGCGCCCTCCGCCGGGCGGGCACCCAGCCTGGTCAGCAGCCGCACCATGCGCGGGGCGTCGAGCGGATCCACCGGCAGCACATGGCCGGTCCACCAGCGGGCGATCTCGGGTGTGGGCCCCTGCTGGATCATCGGCAGGTAGTCGTCAAGCGGCGGATCGTAGACGAATCCGGGCACCACGCCGAGCCGCTCCAGCCCGGCGACGATCTCGTCGCGCCTGTCGACCAGCAGCGGCACCCGCAGGAGCGGACGTACGGGGGATTCGCGGACGCCCGCCGCCACCCACGGGGTCCGGCGCAGCACCTCGACCCCGGCCATGCGGCGCTCCCGCTCGCGGTCGATCGCCCGCAGGCGCGAGCGCTGATAGCGGCAGAGCGCGGGGCTCGGGCTCATCCGCCAGCCCTCGTGGTCGATCCCCAGCCACGGGTCCATGGCCGACAGGTTTCCTCTGACGGCCATGAGGGCCTCCTCATGGGGCGCGGGGCGGTGGCCGCTCCACTTGACGATCCCGAGCCGCCGTGACAGATGCCACATCAGCCGGACCGTGCCGGTGCGGTGGAGGGTCTCGCGCAGCATCGGCTGCAGCACGGCCTCCAGCTGGTCGCGCGGCTCGCCGGACAGCAGCAGCGCGTCTCTCGCCTCGGCCAGCGCCGCCAGCGCGCCGGAGTTGGGCGTGGTCAGGAAGCCGCCGGACATCGCCCGGCCGTGCTTGGCCAGGCTGAACACCCCGGCCTGGCCGAACGTGCCGGCCAGGCGCCCGCCGACCATCGTCTGGAAGGCGTGGGCGGCGTCGTCGATGAGGACGAGGCCGCGCCGCTCGCACTGCCGGATCAGATCCTTGATCTGATCCGGCTGGCCGTACAGGTGAGTGGTGATGACGCCGGCCAGGCCGCTCCAGTTGACGCGCGCCGCGTCGATGTTGCCGTCGCGCCACGACACCGGCGCCATGACCGGCTCCAGGTCGGCGGCCAGCACGACGAACAGCACGGCCTCGGAGGTGGTCGGCGCGATCAGCACCCGGTCGCCGGGGTCGAACCAGTGGCGCAGCGCCAGCAGCAGACCGAACCGGGCCGACGGCACATGCAGGCAGTCCTGGCCGACCCGGTGCCGCATGAGGTCTTCCAGGGGGCTCATCGGCGACCTCGCCGGCCGCGGCGTTTCAGCATCCGTTCGGCCAGACCGTGCAGGAAGGACCGGTCCAAGTGATCCCCTCCCTGATCTTGGTCACTTTGCAGATTTATAGCAGCAGAGCCTCGATCGGGCTTAACGGGCGTAACGAAGTGATATCCGCTATTCGACGACCGTGGCCGCGCTGCGGCGCGGCCCCGCGTACCGCGCCAAGAAGCTGACCAGGACGCTCACCCGGTTGCGCCCGCCCAGCAGATAGGTCAGGTGCAGCCCGATCCAGGCCAGCCAGGCGAGCGGGCCGTGCATGGTCATGCCGTTGGACAGCTGCAGCACGGCCGAGCCCCGGCCGACCGTGGCCATGATGCCGGGATCGCTGTAGGAGAAGGGCGCCGCGGGACGGCCATGGGCCAGCGCCAGGATCTGCTTGCCCACGTGCTCGCCCATCTGGATGGCGGGCTGGGCGAGCTGCGGCAGCGGGTGGGGCGGCCCGGCCAGATCGCCGGCGACGAAGATCTCGGGGTGCGCCGCGACGTTGAGCGCCGGCGTGACCTCGATCCGGCCGCCCTTGCCCTGCGGCAGGCCCAGGTTGGACACCTCGGCGGGCGCGGCGACGCCGAGCGCCCATACGGTCACATCGCTCGGCAGCCGGGTGCCGTCGCTCAGCACGACCGCATCGGGCTCGACCGAGGCCACCGTGCTGCCGAGCCGCAGGTGCACGCCGCGCCTGCGCAGCGCGTTCGCGGCCGCGTCGCGCAGCCGCGGCTTGTACGGCGAGAGCACGTAGTCGAACCGCTCGACCAGGGTGACACTAGTCTGATCGGGTTTGATCTCCGGATAGGTCACCGGGAGCGTCCGCTGGCGCAGCTCGGCCATCGTGCCCGCGATCTCCACCCCGGTCGCGCCCGCGCCGACGACCACGGCGTGCGCGCTCTCGCGCTTACCCTCCGCGACCTGCTGCAAGAGGCTCTGCAGCCGTTTGCGCAGCACGATGGAGTCCTGGACCGAGTAGATCGGGTAGCCGTTGTCCCGCGCGCCCTCGATGCCGTACCAGTTGGTGGTCACTCCGGTGGTGAGCACGAGGTAGTCGTAGTCGAGTGAGGTGCCGTCGTCGAACTCGACCCGCCGCTCGGCCGGGTGCACCTTCGTCAGCGCGCCCCGCCTGGCCCGCGCCCGCCGATACTTGGCGGCGAAGGCCCGCGTCGGGTAGGTGATGTCCCCGGCGGCGAGCCCGGC
Source organism: Nonomuraea sp. NPDC049158 (assembly GCF_040648335.1). Taxonomy (NCBI): domain Bacteria; kingdom Bacillati; phylum Actinomycetota; class Actinomycetes; order Streptosporangiales; family Streptosporangiaceae; genus Nonomuraea; species Nonomuraea sp. NPDC049158. Next base: position 244,652 of record NZ_JBEZDM010000012.1, on the reverse strand, counting down.
CGTCGCCACCTGGTAGAGCAACGGCTGGAAGGTGGAGTAGGGATGGCGGTCGACGAGCGTGACGCGCGCGCCGCCGCGGGCCAGCACCCGGGTGGCGTTCAGCCCGGCGAAGCCCGCGCCCACGACGACGACATGCGGCCTGGTGGACCGCGCTGGTTCCTGGACCATGGCGAGATGCCCCCTCCGGCGGATGCCCATAGGGTGCATATGGCACAAGAGGCAACTCTTAAACCACTCGCCGGGCGTCGGCGGTCGTCAGTCGGAGCCCAGCTCGATGGTCTCGGCGACCTCGGCGTGCCGCTCGGTCTCCTCCTCGGCGAAGCGGGCCTCGTCGAGCTTGTCGGCGATGTCCTCGTCCTGCCGCATCAGCGCGTCGAGCGACTGGCCCGCCATCTCCAGCACGCCCATGTCCGCGTACGCCTGCCGCAACCGCGGGCTCCACAGCCCGATGTCCTTCACGCACGGCACGATCCGGCTGAACAGCAGCGACCGGAACAGCCGCAGATACTCCGAGTGCTCCGTGGCCACCTCGGCCTCTTCGACCTCCGCCTTCGACAGGCCCAGGTTCTCCCAGGTCTCCCGGCCCCTGAGCCGGTCGCGCATCAGGTAGCAGCCCTCGATGACGAAGTCCTCGCGCTCACGCCGCTCGGCCTCGGTTAAGTTCCCGTAGTAGTCGCGCAGCGCCATCCGGCCGAACGCCACGTGCCTGGCCTCGTCCTGCATGACGTACGCGAGGATCTGCTTGGGCAGCGGCTTGGTGGTGATGTCGCGCATGACGCCGAACGCGGCCAGCGCCAGGCCCTCGATCAGCACCTGCATCCCCAGGTAGGGCATGTCCCACCGCGAGTCGCTGAGCGTCGAGTCGAGCAGCGACTTGAGGTGCTCGTTGATGGGGTAGGCCAGGCCCACCTTCTCCTGGAGGAAGCGGGCGTACGTCTCGGCGTGCCGGGCCTCGTCCATGGTCTGGGTGGCGGCGTAGAACTTGGAGTCGAGGTCCGGGACCGACTCCACGATCTTGGCCGAGCAGATCATCGCGCCCTGCTCACCGTGCAGGAACTGCGAGAACTGCCAGGCCGCGCCGTGCAGACGGACGTCCTGCCGCTGCTTCTCGCCCATCCGGTGCCACAGCGGCGTGTCGTAGATGGCGATCGTCTGGTCCGGGATGCCCAGAACGTTGTACGGGTCGACCTCGAGATCCCAGTCGATGCGTTTGGTGGAGTCCCACTGCTTGTCCTTGCCCTTTTGGTACAGGGCCAGCATCCGATCCCTGCCGTCGTCGTACTCCCACGTAAACCTGCTGGAACCGGACATCTCCACGTCCCACGTGGAGAGCTCGGCCGGGATGGTGTAGAGATCGTGCGTCGACATGGGGTCCTCCGCAGGGGGGCTACGTACACTGTACGTCCACTGTCGAGGCTTGCACGTACGGCGTACGTGCGTCAATAGAATGAGCTATGCCCACCGAGCCTCTCTCGCGGACCCGCATCGTCGCCGCGGCGATCGACCTCATCGAGCGTGAGGGGGCCGACGCGGTGTCCATGCGGCGCATCGCCGCAGACCTCGGCGTCGGCGTGATGTCGCTCTACAACCACGTGCCGAACAAGGACGCCCTGCTCAACGGCGTCGCCGAGGCGGTGCTCAGCCAGATCGAGTTCACCGACGACCCCGACGCCCACTGGACCGACCGGGTGCGGATGCAGGCCCGCGCCTTCCGCCAGATCGCCCACGGCCACCCGCGCTCCACGATGCTCGTCGTCAGCCGCCAGCTCCACTCCAACGCCGGGCTGCTGCCGGTCGAGCGGGCTCTGGCCACGCTGCGCAGCGCCGGGTTCGACGGGGTCGACGCGGTGCGGGTGCTGCGGATGTTCATCGCCTACATCGTGGGCTCGCTGCTGCGCGAGGTCGGGGTCACGCCCACGTTCGCCCCGTCGCACCGGCAGATGGTCAACCCGGACGACGTCGATCCCACCCTGTTCCCCGAGGTGAACGGGCTGGCCCCGCTGCTGTCCAGCTGTGACCACGACGCCGACTTCGACTTCGGCGTCGAGTTGCTGATCCAGGCGATCGCGGTGCTGCCGAAGCGGAAGAGGGAGGGCACCCGATGATCCCGGATGCCCTCCTGCTCTGGTTAGTACCAGTTGTGCGCTCTGAAGTGGCCCCAGGCGCCGCACGGCTTGCCGTATCGGCCGGTGATGTAACCCAGCCCCCAGCGGATCTGCGTCTCAGGGTTGGACTTCCAGTCCTCGCCCGCTCCCCGCATCTTTCCTCCGGGGAGCGCCTGCGGGATGCCATAGGCACCTGAGGAGCTGTTGTACGCGCGGTGGTTCCAGTTGCTCTCTCTGGTCCAGAGATTGTCCAGGCACTGGAACTCCTCGTAGGACCAGGCGCGCTGGACGACCTGGTTCAGCGCGATGCCCTTGTTCCGGCTCTTCGGCGCCTTGGCCTTGATCTTCGGCCGCGCGGAGGTGGTCCAGGAACGGGTCTTGATCACGGGGGCGTGCCATGAGCCCTCGATGATCCGGGGCTTGGGTATCCGCGGTGCTGCTCGCGGTGCGGTTGTTCGCGGTTGTGCGGTTCGTGACCCGGCTTCGGCCCAGACGAGGGTCGAGCTGCCGGTGACGGCTGTGAGCGTGGTCAGAGTGATGAACGTGTAGCGCAGAGCGCGGTTGCTGTCCATGTCGATCCTTGCTGCCAGGTCGCGTGCGGACGGGCGCTCTCGCTTCCCCGGCGCCCTTGCCGGTCCGCGTCCGTGGCTCGGACGAGGAGGGTCCGCGCGGCCCCCCGGGCTTCGGTTGACGCCCACATGGTGCTGGGCGGCCCGGAGGGCTCCACGACGTTTTCTCTAGCCGGTTTCTATTACGCACAGTCACTGTCAATCACTCTCGGTGATTGGCTTTGGGAAGACGCTGGCGTGATCGCTAGAGATATTTAGCGTGCTCGCAGGACCGCCATGGCACGGCCCGTTCGCGCGTTGACCTGGCCTTTCGCAAAAACAGGGACAGGCAGGGGGTGGCGGATCAGTACCAGTGGCGGGACTGGAAATGCGCCCACGCGCGGCACGGGGAGCCGTACCGCTGCTTGATGTAGCCGAGGCCCCACGCGATCTGCGTGCGCGGATTGGTGCGCCAGTCGCGGCCCTTGGTGGCCATCTTGTGGCCGGGCAGCGCCTGCGGGATGCCATAGGCGCCCGAGCCGTTGCCGGCTCGGTGGTTCCAGCCGCTCTCTCGTGACCAGAGGCGCACCAGGCAGCGGTACTGGGCCTTGGTCCAGCCGCGCTTGGCGACCATGTGCTTGGCGATGGCCTTGTTCTCGCTGATGGCTCGTTGCGTGCCGGCCTGGGAGCTTGCCTGGGAGCTCTGCGCCTGTGCGGCCGTCGCGCCGCCTGCCACCACGAACGTGGTGGACAGGATCAAGGCGCTCGTACGGCGGAGCATGGGCATGCGGGTTCCCTTTCGATGGGTTCGGGGGACCGCGCCACCCTGCCCTATCCGCCCGATTTACCGCGAATTGACCATGAAAAGGTAGATCGTTGGCAAAGATCACTCTTTAGGGCTGTTCAGGGGAAATGTCGGGAAAATGTGGAGTACCTCACAAACCGCGAGGGGAGGCGTTCTGTAGGGTCGGATCATGAGTCTTCGTGACATTCCTGTCCGCACCCTCGCGGACGCCCCGACCACGCTCGCCGAGCTCGTCGGCGACAAGGCCGTGCTCATCGTGAACGTGGCCTCCAAGTGCGGCCTCACCCCGCAGTACACCGGTCTCGTCGAGCTGCAGCGGCAGTACGGCGAGCGCGGGTTCAGCGTGATCGGCATGCCGTGCAACCAGTTCATGGGCCAGGAGCCCGGCTCGGCCGAGGAGATCCAGGAGTTCTGCGCCACCACGTACGGCGTGGACTTCCCGCTGCTGGAGAAGGCCGAGGTGAACGGGCCCGACCGGCACCCGCTCTACGAGGAGCTCGTCGAGACGCCCGACGCGGAGGGGGAGGGCGGCGACATCCAGTGGAACTTCGAGAAGTTCCTCGTCGACCGCGAGGGGGCTGTCGTCGCCCGCTTCCGTCCGAGGACCACTCCGGACGACCCGGCGGTCATCGCGGCGATCGAGAAGGTGGTCTAAGGGTTCCCCCGGGTGCTCCGCCACGCGTCGCTCCCCGCGACGGTCCGTGGTGGCCGGTGGCCCTTCGGGGGCGGCGGGGGGTCAGTGGCGGGGGCCGCAGCTGCCCCGGACGATGAGTTCCGTCGGGAGCAGTACGCTCCGGGGTCGCCTGCTGCCCGCCCGCAGCACCAGCTCCGCCGCGCGGTAGCCGATGTCGCGGCCCGGTTGGGCGATCACGGTCAGTGGTGGGGAGCACAGCTCGGCCCACGGCACGTCGTCGTACATCACCAGCGACACGTCGCGTGGCACCCGCAGATCCAGCTCCCTGGCCGCCAGGACGGCCGCCTCGCCCAGCACGTTGCCGCCGGTCACCACGGCCGTGAGGTCGGGACGGCTCTGGAACAGCCCGGAGGCGGCCGCGTAGGCCGAGTCGCGGCTGCCCGTGGCGAACACGACCAGGTCCTCGTCCACGGGCGCGCCCACCGCCTCGCGGAAGGCCGCCACCCGCCTGCCGTGCCCCGGGCCGCCGAGGAAGGCGATGCGCCGGTGGCCGAGCCCTCTCAGGTAGCGCACCGCCGTACGGATGCCGGCCCGGTCGTCCGCCAGCACGGCGGGGACGTCCAGCGGCCGGGTGCGCGAGGCGGGCGGCAGGCCGTCGAGCAGCATGAGGTCGGAGACGCCGCGCGACACCGAGTCCCTGTCGGACGGCACGTCGAACGGCGCGTCGGACGGCAGCCGGTCGGCGAAGACCACCGTCATGCCCGCCTTGATCGCCGGAGCCCACGTCTCGGCGCCGCCGGACGGGACCGCGATCACCCGGTCCACGCCCTGCTCCAGCAGCATGCCGACCAGCTCGGCCTCCTGCTCGAGATCGTCGCCCGTCGAACCGAGCACCACCGGCTCGCCCGCCGAGCGCGCGCAGGCCAGCACGCCCTCGGCCAGCTGGCCGTAGAAGGTGTCGGTGAGGTCGGGCACGAACAGCCCCATGCCGCCGGTGCGCCGCTGGCGGAGGTTGCGGCCGAGCGCGCTCGGCCGGTAGTCGAGGTGGGCGGCGACGGCCAGCACCCGTTCCCTCGTCTCCGGGCTGGCCGAACCGCCGGACAGGACCCGGGACACGGTCGCGACGCCGACGCCCGCCGCCTCGGCCACATCCTTGATGGTGGCCCGCCTCGATTCCATGGAAACGATTCCATCATGCTTTCCGTCGCGCAGGAAGACCGGGACACTGACATGCGCTGCTCTCTTGACACACATGTCCGTTTCGGGTGAGATGCTTGAAAACGTATCCATGCACATGGGTACCCCCCGCACAACATCCGGGTCACCCGCCCGGGGCGCGAAGGACTGTCATGGCATCCATCGTTCTGACCAATGTCGACAAGATCTACGCCGGTGGCGTTAAGGCCGTGAACGGGCTCAACCTTGAGATCAAGGATGGCGAGTTCATGGTGCTGGTCGGCCCATCCGGTTGCGGTAAGTCGACCGCGCTCCGGATGATCGCCGGTTTGGAGGACATCAGCGGTGGCGAGATCGCGATCGGCGAGAAGGTGGTCAACCACCTGCCGCCGAAGGACCGCGACATCGCCATGGTCTTCCAGAACTACGCGCTGTACCCGCACATGACGGTCGAAGAGAACCTCGCCTTCGGCCTCAAGCTTCGCAAGATGCCCAAGCCAGAGATCCAGAAGCGCGTCAACGAGGCCGCCAAGATGCTCGGCCTGGAGACGTACCTCAAGCGCAAGCCGGCCGCCCTGTCCGGTGGTCAGCGCCAGCGTGTCGCGATGGGCCGCGCCATCGTCCGCGAGCCCCAGGCGTTCCTCATGGACGAGCCGCTGTCAAACCTCGACGCCAAGCTCCGTGTCTCCATGCGCGCCTCGCTCAACCAGATGCACGAGCGCCTCGGCGTCACCACCGTCTACGTCACCCACGACCAGGTCGAGGCCATGACGCTGGGCGACCGCGTCTGCGTCCTGCGCGACGGCATCCTGCAGCAGGTCGACACGCCGCAGAACCTGTTCGACAAGCCGGTCAACCTGTTCGTCGCCGGGTTCATGGGCTCGCCCGCCATGAACTTCGTCACCGCCGAGCTGGTCCGCGACGGCGGCACCGCCGTCACGTTCGCCGACCTCAAGCTGGACATCCCGGAGTCGACGTTCACCGACAAGCCGGGCCTCGACCAGTACATCGGCAAGCAGGTCATCCTCGGCATCCGCCCGTCCGACTTCGAGGACGCCGCCTCCGCCGGCCAGAACGCCAACGGCTGGGCCACCCTGGCGGTCAAGGCGGAGGTCACCGAGGAGCTCGGCTCCGAGATCAACGTCCTGTTCCTGATCGACGCCCCGCCGGTCGAGCACAAGGACACGGTCGCCGCCGCCGACACGGGCGACGACGAGGAGGCGGCGCTGCCGCTGGTGGGCGACAAGTCGCTGTGGACCGCCCGCGTGAACGCCCGCAGCCACGCCCGTCCTGGCTCGAGCCTCGACCTGGTGCTGGACACGCACAACCTGCACTTCTTCGACCCGACCTCCGGCCTGGCCATCGGCCACGAGGCGAACGTCGGCAAGTGATCTCCACCGAATCTCGGCCGTGAGCCCGCTCACGACCGGACTGGGCGTGAGTCCCCCCTCACACCCGCCTGGGTGCGATCACCTCGCACCCGGACAGGGCCCCCACCGCGACCCCCTCCCGCGGTGGGGGCCCGCTTGTTCGTCCGACCTCGTCAGCGGCCGAATTTCGCCGCCGCGCCGCTGACCACCGTACGAGGGACGAATCTGCCGATCGCCGCGATCGCCTTGTACCGCACGTCCGGGATCGACACCCGCTTGCCCAGAGCCAGGTCGCGCATGGCCGCGTTGACCACGTTGTCGGCCTTGAGCCACAGGAAGCCGGGGATGTGGGAGGTGTCCATGTACGCCCGGTCGTGGAACTCCGTCCGCACGAAGCCGGGACACAGGGCCATCACCTTGACGCGTGGATTGCCCACCTCGGCCGCGGTCGCCTCGCTGAAGTTCACCACCCACGCCTTGGACGCGCTGTAGGTGCCGTGGACGAAGAACGCCGCGACGGAGGCCACGTTGATCACGGCGCCCCGGTCGCGCTCCTTCATTCCGGGTAGTACGGCCAGCGTCAGCCTCAGCACGGCCTCACAGTGGACCTTGAGCATGCGTAGCTCGTCCTCGACCGGCACCTCCAGGAATTTCTGGGGGTGGCCGAAGCCGGCGTTGTTCAGCAGGAGATCGACCCCGTCGCGCAGCCGCGCCTCGACCCGGGCGAGGCCGTCGTCGGTGGCGAGATCGGCGGGCAGCGACTCGACGCTGACGCCGTACCTGAGCTTGAGCTGGCCCGCGATCTCGCCCAGCCGGGCCTCGTCGCGGGCCACCAGGACCAGGCTGAACCCGTCGGCGGCCAGCCGGCGGGTGAAGGCGGCGCCGATGCCGGCGGTCGCGCCAGTGATCAATGCGGTAGGCATGGCAGCACCTTAACGCCTCTCCCGTCACCGTCTGGTGGGGGCGTATTGCCGTGGTGGGGATTCTCGAGTGGACTGAAGCCACAGCCCAGATCACGAGGAGCAGCGGGCGCGGCACATCCGGCTCGGGACCGGGGTGACCTCGCTGTCGTACCACAACCCGCTCTGGGTGGCCGATCGCATGGTGTCGCTGGACCACCTGACGCGCGGCCGGGTCATGCTCGGCGTGGGGCCCGGCTCGCTGCCCACCGACTCGGCGATGATCGGGCTCGACCCCACCGACACCCGCGAGCTGCTCGACGACAACCTGGACATCGTGCTGCGGCTGCTGCGCGGCGAGAGCGTCACCGCACAGACCCGTACGCACAACCTGGTCGACGCGCGGTTGCAGCTGCGGCCGTACAGTGACCCGATGTTCGAGGTGGCGGTCGCCGCGGTGGCGTCGCCGACCGGCCCGCGCCTGGCCGGGCGCCACGGCCTCGGTCTGCTGTCGATCGGCGCCACGCTCACCGCCGACGGGTTCGACGCGTTGGCGCACCACTGGAACGTCATGGAGGAGCGCGCCGCGACATATGGGACCACCGTCGAGCGCGCCGCCTGGCGGCTGGTCGGCGTCATGCACGTCGCCGAGACTCGCGAGCAGGCCGTCCGGGACGTGGAGTACGGCATCGAGGCGTGGTTCCGCTACTTCCAGAAAGTGGCGGCCTTCCCGCAGATGGCCGTGGCGGGCGGCGACCTCAAGGAGATGATCGACTTCGTCCGGGAGTCCGGCATCGGTGTGATCGGCACCGTCGAGGACGCCAAGGCGCAGGTGCGGCGGCTGCTCGACCAGTCCGGCGGGTTCGGGGCGATGCTGTTGATGGCCCACGACTGGGCCAACCCGGCGGCCACCAACCGGTCGTACGAGCTCATCGCGCAGCACGTGATGCCCGAGTTCCAGGGCCAGGCACAGCCGACCCTGGACGCACGGGACCGCGCGAGCGCGGTCCGGGAAGGGCACGCCGAGGCGCAGCTGGCGGCGGTCACGCACATGGCGAACAAGTATCAGGCCGAGGCGAACATCAAGGACTGAGCGGGGCTCTGCCTACCTTTTCTCCGGCCGGGATTCGGCGTCCGCCAGGCGCCGGGCGAGTTCGTCGCGTTCGCGGGTGATCTGGGCGAGTTCGTGCTGTAGCTCGATGATGCGGCGGATGGCCGGCAGCGTCATGCCCTGGTCCATCATCGTCACCACTTCTTGGACGCGGCCGATCTCGTGGCGGCTGTAGCGGCGCTGTCCGCCCGCCGAGCGCTGGGGGGAGACGACCTGGTTGTCGTCGATGCGGCGCAGGAACGCCTGCTGTACGTCCAGCATGTTCGCCACCTGTCCGACAGTGAAGAGGGCCGCGTGCTCGTCGTCCATGGGTAGTTTCATGACCCTTCTTCCTGTCGGAATGCGGGCGGCCCCGCCCGGTGGCGCACGTAGGGGCCGTACCGGGGCGGGGCCGTAGCCTGTCCAGGTGCAGGGGCGCTGCGCGGGCGGTCAGCTCTTGATCGCCTTGTGCGACTCGGTGGTGCGCTGGATGGCCACCTTGCGCGGCTTGGCCTGCTCCAGCACCGGGATCCGCACCGCCAGCACGCCGTTGTTGTAGGCGGCCTCGATCGCGCCGGCGTCCAGGTGCTCGGACAGGTAGACCCGGCGAGTGAAGGAGCCCATGACGCGCTCCCGGACGAACAGGCGCTCGTCCTGCTCATACTCCTCCTCGCGTCGAGCGGTCACCGACAGGACGCCGCGGTCCACGGTGACCTCGATGGACTCGGGGTCGACGCCGGGCAGGTCGAACCGCAGCACCACATCGTCGGCGCGGCGGAGTCCGTCCATCGGCATCGTCGCGCCGTTGCCCTGAGCGCTTGCTTGGCGGGCGAGACGGTCGAACTGACGCTCGAACTCCTGGATGAACGGGTCGATCGACGTGAGCAGCATCGCGCTTTCACCTCCGAAGACACCCGGGGGCTCCTCGTCCCCCGGAATACCTATCCTCCGTCCAAGAGGAAACCTACAGCTGAAATTATAAGTTTCCTGCGGACGGAGTTGTCAACTGGTTGCCGCGGCGCGTCCCCGGTCACTTCTCGCCGCGACCGCCACCACCGCCGCTGTGCTTGCCGCGTCCGCCCGCCCGCTGGTCCGGCCCCGGCTTTTCGGTCTCGAAGGACTTGTCCTTCTGCTCGTCCTTTTCGTCGCGCTCACGCTCGTGCTTGCCCATGCCGGCCTCCTCGCCAGTACGTCGCTTAGTGTGATCTTAGGACTACCTAGAGTCTCCGATGACCGTAATTCTCGGCGACGGACGGCCGTCATAGCGAGCCGCCGGGGGCGACCGTTGGACGCCCCCCGCGGAAAAGAGCTAGGCCACCTTGGAGGAGGGTGCCGCCCAGGTGTTGCACGAGCCCGGGTCGCCGGTGGCGAAGCCGCGCTTGGCCCAGGCGACGACGGTGGCCGTCTTGCCGTACCAGCGTGCCTCGCCGGGTGCGTCACCCTCCTGCATGCTCTGCAGGTAGGTCCAGTCCTTGGTGGTCCTGCCCTTCAGCGGCCAGACGCTCTTGATGAACGCGCCGGAGAGGCACTCGTTCTGGAGGTTGCCGCGCCGGCCCAGCTCCCAGCCCGCGGCTTTGGTGCGGGCCGGCACCACGTCCAAGGCGTCGGCGATCCCGACGAGCTTCTGGACGTGGTAGCCGTACATGTAGGTGACCGTGCTGAGCAGCCACATGTCGGAAGGGTCGTTGAGCCAGGTCTTGCCGACCTGGAAGATCAGCGTGTTGGTGCGGTCGCAGTAGTAGGTCGTGGAGTCCTCTTGGTCGGTCTTCATGCCGCAGTACGTCTTCGGGATCTTGTCCACGTGCCGCACCTTGGGCTTGCTGAAAGGCAGGCCGGCGGCGGTGAGGTGCTGTTCCCAGGTGGTGTCGAGGCAGGCGACGATCGCGTCGATGTAGGCGCGGGCCAGCTTGCGGTTGTTGCGCTTCACCGGAGGCTCGTCACAGGTCGTGGCGGGCAGCGCGCCGGCCTCGTAGAGGGGGTTGGCGATCAGCTTGGGGTGTTTGACGGGGTTGGCCGCCGTCGTCGCGGCGGTGGCCGTACCGGTTAAGGAGAGCATCGACGCGACGGTCAGCGCCATGATCGGAAATTTTCTCACGAGGGGTGACAATAGGGCCGCTGGCGTGTTTTCGCATCATCAATTCCTTTGTATCCGTTCCTTCACTGTGCGTCGTCTCGGTGTGGGGCGCGGGCCTGCCCGGGTGGAGGCCGGGAATGGGCGGACCGGAGGGGTCACCGATGCAACAAACACCGCTATTGACTCGCCGGCCACCAGCACCGTCACAAATACCATTTATTGTCATGTGAAATGTTAGATATCAAAATCAGCGCCGTCATTCGCGCGTCGGCGAAAATTAATTCCCTTACCCCTTCACATTGAAGCGGCGACCTCTCAAGATGAAAAAGTTCGCCAGAATCGCTTCATGGAAGGGAAGATTCATGAGTGCACGCTCAAGGCGCGCCGCAATTGTCGCTTTTGCGACATTGCTGGCAGTCTCGGGGTTGAGCGCGACCGCGACGGCAGCACCTTCCCCTGCCGCATCCGCCACGGGGGTGGTGAACAAGTCCGACAGCAAGAGCATCCAGGCCCACTGGACCGCCGAACGCATGCGCGCGGCCACGCCGGAGCCGGTCGTGGCGGTCCCGGACGCGAAAGCGCCGCCGGAGCAGGTCAAGAACGTCCTGCCCAGCCGCTCGGCCGAGGGATCGCTGCCGACCAGGAAGATCAGCCGGTCTGCGAGCCCATCGGCCGGTCTGCTCGCCGGTCAGCGGGCCGAGCGCTGGGGGCGTCAGGGGAGCATGCCCGCCCTCACGATCGGCAAGATCTACTACACGCGTAACGACAACAGCTCCGGCTACTGCACCGGCAGCGTGATCAACGCCGCCAACAAGAACACGGTCTGGACGTCCGGCCACTGCGTGCACGCGGGGAGCGGTGGCGCGTCCGGCTGGTTCCGTGACTTCATCTTCGTCCCCGACGCCGACAACGGTCTCGAACCTCAGGGCCGCTGGACCTGGCGATACGCCAACACGACCAACGGCTGGTTCAACAGCCACAACTGGAGTTACGACATCGCGGCCATCGCCTTCAACCCGCAGCCGGCCCGCGGCAACCTCCAGGACTGGACCGGCTCGCAAGGCTACAAGTTCAACCAGGGCCAGGCGTGGACCGGCATCAACGCGTTCGGTTTCCCGCAGGACGGCTACCAGCGCACCGACTTCACCGGCAACGACCTGTGGTACTGCTTCGGCAACGTCACCCGCGCCAGCTCGTCCGACGACCGTATGCACATGAACAACGACATGTTCCACGGCTCCAGCGGCGGCCCCTGGCTGCAGGACCTCCAACTGAGCCGAGGCTGGGGCTACATCATCGGCGCCAACAGCCACCGGGACGTCGACGCCAACCAGAACCCGACCAACATCGTCTACAAGTCGCCCTACCACGGTGACGGAGCTGTCAACGTTTATAACGATGTAACAGCCCACTAATCACGATAAAAGAGGCGAGGGGCTTAACGGCCCCTCGCTTTTCGTCATCCCGGACTGGCCTCATTCATGCGCTCCTTGGTCCAGTGGGACGCGATGTCCTGCGGAGCGCGCGTATTGTGAATCCCGGTCGCCGCCTCGTCGGAAGCGGGACCACGGAAAATCACGACCACCGTCGCCGCCACGACGAGGGCGGCGGCGACTGCCACAAGTGCGATGGCTTTACGCCTCATACCGCCATCGTACGACGCGGCATCCCGGTCGAAGGCACCTAGGGTTATGCGTGGTGATATGTCCCGATTAGGGATGGGCGTGGAAGGATGGGCGGCGTGCACCGCGCCCTGGTTCTCTTGGTGGCCACCGTCACCGCCTGTTCGGCCGTCCAGCCCGCGCCCCCCCTGTCCGCCTCGGGCTCTCCCGCGCCACCCCTGTCCGCCTCGGGCTCACCCGCGCCTGCCGTGAGCGACGAGGGCGAAGGCAGCCCCGCGCCGACCCGTGGCGAGCTGCGTTTCACCAAGCTCGCCGAGCTGGCCAAGCCCGTGGCGTTCGCCGTCAGGAAGGGCGACGAGCGGCTGTACGTCGCCGAGCAGGGCGGCCGGCTCAAGACCCTCGACGGCGACACGATCGTGAACCTGTCGGGCGAGGTCAGCGGCGGCAACGAGCAGGGCCTGCTCGGTGTGGCCTTTCACCCGTCGGGCCGCTGGTTGTACCTCGACTGGACCGACGCGAGCGGCGACACGCACGTGACCGAGTGGGCGTACGACGGCAAGCAGGTCACCCGCAGGCGGGACGTACTGACCCAGGACCAGCCCTATGCCAACCACAACGGCGGCCAGCTCGCCTTCGGCCCCGACGGCCTGCTCTACATCGCTCTCGGCGACGGAGGCAGCGGCGGAGACCCGCACCGCAACGGCCAGAACCTCGGCACGCTCCTCGGCAAGATCCTGCGCATCGACCCGCGCGGCACGCCGTACAAGATCCCGCGGGACAACCCGTTCGTCGGCAAGGAGGGCGCGCGGACCGAGATCTGGGCGTACGGCCTGCGCAACCCCTGGCGGTTCGGCTTCGACCGCGACAACGGCGACCTCTGGATCGGCGACGTCGGGCAGGACCGATGGGAAGAGGTCGACTACCAGCCGGCCGGATCAGAGGGCGGCGAGAACTACGGCTGGAACCTCCGCGAAGGCGACAAACCCTTCAGAGGCGGCAAGGGCCGCGAGCTGACCGGCCCGGTGATCACCTATCCGCTCCACGAGGGCGGCAACTGCTCGGTGATCGCCGGGTACGTCTATCGCGGGGACAAGATCCCCTGGCTGCAGGGCCAGTTCCTGTACGGCGACTTCTGCGCCGGGTGGGTCAGGGCCGCGCCCGTGGACGAGCTGACCAAGGACGCCAAGGTCGGGCAGGTCGAGCAGCTCTCGTCGTTCGGGGAGGGGCTCGACGGGGAGCTCTACGCACTCAGTCTCCAAGGTCCCGTCTATCGGATCGACCCCGCCTGACGCCTTCGATCAGGTCCTCGACCTGGTTGTTCAGCCGCGAGCCACGGGTCCAGCCCGCGTAGTGGGTGAGGAAGACCACGACCTCCCGCAGCTCACTCTCGCTCAGGTCGCCCGCGCGCAACGCCGCGTCGAGCTGCACCTCCAGTTGGTCGTCGATGCCCTGCCCGACGAGCAGGCCGAGCAGGAGCAGGCGGCGCTCCTTGACCGAGAGGACGTCGCGCGACCAGACGTCGGCGAACATCCGCTCCGCCATCATGCCGAAGCTGTCCACTGTCTCCATGGCCGGTTCTGTCATTGTCCGCTCCGGGTAGCAGGGGATCCCTCTATCTTTCGCTACTTTGCCGGTTGAACCAATGGGGGCGCGCCAACGTAGTACGGGCGCCCGATTCGAGCGGGTCTGTAACAACTGAAGCCAAGGTACGGCCAAGATTTGGTCAAGATTTATCACCGTACACTCGGCCTCATTCCGCATGAAAGCGGGCACAACAACTCCGTTGGTCCGTAAAGCGGAGGTAAGCCCTGGTGAAAAAGACACGGGCTTGGATCGCGCTCATGACCGCGATCGTCATGCTGTCAGCGTGCGGGCAGCCGGATTTCACCTACGTACGTGACAGGGAAGGCACCACCTACTTCAAGGTGCCGTCCTCCTTCAGCCAGCTCAACGCCTATCCGATCGAGCTCTCCCTGTCGGGCGACCATCCGAACTCGGAGGCGGCCCGGCTGCGGCGCGAGCGGGTCTGGTCCACAGCCTTCGACCAGTCGGCGCAGCCGTCCGTCGCGCACCTGCTCAGCTCGACCGATCCGTTCATCTACGCCACCGTGCACAAGCTCACCGACGAGCAGCGGGACGGGATGTCGCTGGATCGGCTGCGTGACTTCATCCTGCCGGTGACCGCGCAGATCCGCGCGAGCTACGAGTCCAAGGCGGCCGAGGCGGGGCGGCAGCCGTTGTTCAACCGGTTCGAGCCGATCAGCGATCAGATCCTCCAGCTGGACCGTGGTGCCAGGGGAGTGCGGGTTCGCTTCAACTACCAGATCGGCGGCGACGTCCAGACCTTCGACCACACCGCCATCCTCGACGAGCAGGGAGCCACGGTCTCCGTGATGCTCATCGGCTGCCAGGCGATCTGCTTCAGAGCGCGCGCGGCCGAGTTCGACAAGATCGAGCAAACCTTCAAGCTGCTCCGGCTGCCCGGATGAGGGAGCGTCATTGACCACCACCACGCATCACGGAGGGCTGCGCGCGCCCGGTAGCGGCCCCTCCGATCCCGAAGCCGTGACCAGGAAGAAGATGCGGTTCTGGGATCGCAGCAAGTTCCTCATCGGGCTGGTCCTCGCCTTCCTCGTCCTCACCTGGAAGGTGATGGCCGACTACGAGGGCATCGTGTCCTTCGGCGAGGCCATGCGGGCCATCGCCTACACCTATCAGTGGATCTTCTGGCTGCTGGGCGTCGAGGCGCTGCGGCAGCTCCACTTCTTCGTCAGCGAGCGGTCGTCGGCCTACCACCGCTTCTGGAGCCACCGGGTCTTCGGCGGGTTCGAGCGGTGGTCCCACCGGCGCTTCGACGACTGGACCAGGTATCGCTTCTCCCGTGCCGCGAAGATCATTTTCTGGGTGGTGCTGATCGCGCTGGTACTCGGCGCGGTGCTCGAGACCAGCCCGTTCCTCGCCCTGTTCAGCGCGCCCGCGCTGATCTGGAAGGCGATGCCGTTCCTGATCCAGATCGCGTTCCTGTTCTTCGTGGTCATCATCCAGTTCGTCGGCCTGTTCTGGTTCCTGTCCAGAGGGGGCGTCGAGACGTACTTCCCCGACGACATCAAGACCCGCTTCTCCGACGTCTGGGGACAGGACCACGTGGTCGAACGCGTCCAGGAGAACATCGTCTTCCTGGAACGACCCGACGAGATCGAGAAGCGCGGCGGGTACGTGCCCAGCGGCCTGCTGCTGTGGGGACCGCCGGGCACCGGCAAGACGCTGATGGCCGAGGCGGTGGCCGGCGAGACCGGCAAGCCGTATGTGTTCGTCGACCCCGGCGCGTTCACGAACATGTTCATGGGCATCGGCATCCTCAAGGTCAAGACCCTCTTCAGGAAGCTGCGCAAGCTCGCGCTCAGGTACGGCGGGGTGATCGTCTTCTTCGACGAGGCCGACTCGCTCGGCAAGCGCGGCCGGCTCGCCCAGCAGGGCCCGCCGGGGCAGGGCGGCGGCGGCTTCGCCGGCTGTCACGGTGCCACCTATCTGTCCGAGGAGACTCGCTCGGTGCTCGCCTTCCGCGCCCGGCGGGAGGTGGAGGAGCCGGAGACCCGCAACCGCTTCTTCATGGGCGGCGGCATGAACAGCGGCGACCCGGGCACGCTGCAGGCCCTGCTCACCGAGCTGTCCGGGCTCAAGAAGCCGCGCGGCTTCTTCAACCGCCTGGTCAGGCGGCTGCTCGGGATGCGGCCCAAGCCGCCGCCCAAGTTCCGCATCCTCGTCATGATGGCCACCAACCGGCCCGACGCGCTCGACGAGGCGCTGCTGCGCCCCGGCCGCATCGACCGCATCTACAAGGTCGGCTACCCCTCCAAGGCCGGACGGGTCCGCACGTACCAGGGCTATTTCGACAAGGTCGACCATGAGCTGACCGAGCAGCAGATCGACAAGCTCGCCACCATCACCCCGTACGCGACGGGCGCCACGATCAAGGACCTGGTGAACGAGTCGCTGATCACCGCGATCCGCGACGGCCGGGAGATCATCTCCTGGTCCGACGTCCTGCGGGCCAAGCGGCTCAAGCAGCTCGGCCCGCCCGAGGACGTCGAGTACATCGAGCGGGAGCGGCACGCCGTGGCCGTGCACGAGGCGTGCCACGCCGTGGTGGCCTACGTGACCCGCTTCCACCTGGAGATCGACATCGCCACGATCGAGAAGGGCGCCGACTACCTGGGCATGGTCGCCTCGATCAAGCCCGAGGACCAGTTCACCCGGTGGAAGTCCGAGTACGAGGCCGACATCATGGTCTCGCTCGCCTCTCTGGCGGGGGAGCGGATGTTCTTCGGCGAGGACAACTCCTCCGGCGTCTCCAGCGACCTGCACTCGGCCACGTTCCTGACGGCGCTCATGGAGTCGTACTGGGGGATGGGCTCGGGCGTCACCTCCCTTCCCGCGCTGCAGGAGCTGGAGATCCACGGCGGCAAGGCGATGCCACGGCGCGGTGGCGGCGCTCCCATCGGCATCACCGAGCGGGAGCCGAGCCGGGGCCAGGCCGAGCTGACGCCTGACGTGCTGGGCGAGCGGATCGAGTTCAACCTGATCCGGCTGCTGGAGAAGACCGAGCGGCTGCTGGAGGAGCATCGCCGGGACGTGCTCTGCCTCGCGCACGCGCTGGAGACGCACAAGACGCTCAACGGCGACGACGTGGTGGCGATCATCGAACGGGCGACCGGGCCGCTCATCGACGGCACGATCTACGCCTCCGACGAGTTGTACCAGGAGCTGGAGGAGTACCACCGGGACGCGGCCAGGGCGCACAAGGAGCACAGCCGGATCGAGCGCGACCTGCCTGGGCAGGTGGAGGAGCCTGCCTACCAGCCCAACGGCCAGACCGCCGGGTGGCCGGTCGGACCGTCGGTCGGCCAGCCCATCGGCCAGCCCGTCGGCCAGCCCGCAGGTCAGTCCGCTGGTTGGCCGGGCGGGCCGGTCCTTCAGCCCGGGCCGGTCCTTCCCTCTGGGTCGGTTCTCCAGCCTGGGTCGGTTCTCCAGCCCGAGCCGGTCGCGACCGTCCTGCCCGCGAGCCCGGCCGCCGAGCCCGTCGTGGTGACCGCCGAGATCGTCGCCGAGCCGGACCGGCCGGTTTCCGCCGTCGAGCCGGGGCGGCCCGAGTTCGTGCCCTGGGCGCCCGATCCCGCGCCCGTCTACGCGGCGTCGTCGCCCCTGCCGGTCGAACCGCCGCCACGCAGGCGCCGGGCGTGGGTCGTCGTCGCCAGCCTGCTGGCGCTCGTCGTGCTCGCGCTCCTCACCGGCCTGGCCCTGACGGGCGCGACCCCGGTCGCGGGGA
Source organism: Nonomuraea sp. NPDC049158 (assembly GCF_040648335.1). Lineage (NCBI taxonomy): Bacteria > Bacillati > Actinomycetota > Actinomycetes > Streptosporangiales > Streptosporangiaceae > Nonomuraea > Nonomuraea sp. NPDC049158. The sequence continues at coordinate 227,003 of NZ_JBEZDM010000012.1, read as the reverse complement.
TGGCCTCGCCCGGACTGCTGCTCGTCCTGTTCGTCGTCGTGGTGGCGGTGATCGTGGGCGCCGGCCTGGCACTCATCGCCATCAAGGCCGTACGAGCGGCGCAGACCAAGGCGGAACACGAACGCGACCAGGCCCACGCCAGGGCGCAACTGCTGGCCGCCGCGATGGACCCCGACACGGCCATGCGGCTGCTCGGCTACGACGGCAGAGGCACGGACAGGAGGACTTAGCCGGCGATCTGCGGTCGCCCGAGCCGCGGGCTTGGGCGACTTCGGCGCGCGCCGGGACTGATCAGGCCTTGAACCATGCGGCGCTGGAGGGAGTCAGCAAGAGAACGATGACCGTGCCGGCCAGCGCGAGACCGGCGAACGCGCCACCGTTCGGCCCGCCGATCAACCCCACAATGGCATTAGCCGCAAGCGCGACCTGGATTACCACACCCGCCCACCGCACCCATGGGGCGCGAGTTCGCATTTTGAGTATCATCAGGCCGAGGAGTACGGACGCGCCGACTCCGAAGAAGAAGTTGAGCAGCAGGATTCCGTTGATCGCGAGCGGTAAAAACAGCATCACGTTCAGGAGGAGCGTCATGAGGAACTGAACGCATATGATCGTGCGAGCGGCTCGTACCGTGCCGGGCATGATTTTATCCTGCGTGGGGTTCACACGACCTCCGTCGTAGCTCTGATCCTCAGCCAAGCTCCCCCCGAGGCCAGCTGCCAAGATAGCTGATCCTTTAGGCCCGGCGCTAGATTCGGCGCCGGAAATAGGACCGCTCTCTTCCACTACGGAGAGTGCGGCATCGGCGCCGCTTTACGGCCGGTCACCTTCCAGGCGGTGTCGCTTTTCTCATGAGCAGGAACTTTCTCCGGCACGCACCGCCCACTGAAATGTATATGTTCGCGGGCGTAAAAGTGCGGCAGTAGTCGTGCACTTCGAGGAGGAATTCGATCCCGTCCGCACAAATGATCGCCGGCGTTACTGCCTGGCCTGCGCCAACATCCGCACCGACGTCAATCGGACGCTCAGATGCGCACGTCGAGCCGGCCGATCGGCTCGACCAGCTCCTCCTCCTCGTAGGTGAAGTGCGAGAACAGGACGGCGGCCAGTTGCTCGGCCTCGGCCCGTACCTTGTCGAGGCCGGTGTCGCCGGCCACCAGGTCCACACACGCCTGGTCGAGCCGGGTCAGCAGCCCGGCGATGACCTCGTGCTCCTCCTTGAGCTTGTCGATCACCGGCCCGAGCGAGCCGTCGCGCTCGAGTATCGCCGGGTACATGGCCTCGTCCTCGATCGTGTGATGCACGGTCACCAGCCGGCAGAACGTCGCGCAGAACGCGCCCAGCGTCCAGTAGTTCTGGCGCATGGTCAGCTGGTTGATCACCGAGCGCAGGGCGGCCGCGTCGAGGGAGCCCGCGGCGACCTGGTCGAGCGCGTCCAGGACCTGCCGCATCTCCTGACGGTAGCCGTCGTGCACGTCGATCAGGTGCCGGCCGAGCTGCCGCTGCCCCGGCGTGAGCGCCTCGGGATCGTGCTTGTGGCCGCGCGGTCTGCGCGCCTCGTCGAGGTCGGTGATCACCACTGGCACTCCAGCCGGGCGGCCGCCGGCGCGAGGAAGGCGCCGGACCACAGGTCGTACATGAAGATCCCCCTACTGTGCAATGAATGATCTTATAGCCCGGTTGACTCTCCGTACTGATTAACACGACGTTCACATTCGGGCAAAAAGCAGGAAACGGTTGACCGTAAGACTCGGCGTGGCTGTGAGACATCCTGAAAGGACCGACGTGAGCTACAAGGCTGAGTACATCTGGATCGACGGCACCGAGCCCACCGCCCTGCTGCGCTCGAAGACCAGGATCCTGGCTGATGGAGCCGAGCCGCCGGTCTGGGGTTTCGACGGTTCCAGCACGAACCAGGCCGAGGGCCACTCGTCGGACCGCGTGCTCCGTCCGGTCTTCAGCTGTCCCGACCCGATCCGTGGCGGTTCCAGCGTGCTGGTCCTGTGCGAGGTCGAGGAGATCGACGGTGTCCCGCACAAGAGCAACACCCGCGCGCTGCTCCGCCCGATCGCCGAGCAGTTCGCCGACCAGGACTCCTGGTTCGGCATCGAGCAGGAATACACCTTCTTCAAGGGCAGCCGCCCGCTGGGCTTCCCCGAGGGCGGCTTCCCCGCCCCGCAGGGCCCCTACTACTGCGGCGTGGGCGCCGATGCGATATTCGGTCGCGAGATCGTCGAGCTTCACCTCGACCGCTGCCTCGCCGCCGGCCTCGCGATCTCCGGTATCAACGCCGAGGTCATGCCGGGTCAGTGGGAGTTCCAGGTAGGCCCGGCCAGTCCGCTGGAGGTCTCCGACCACATGTGGATCGCCCGCTGGCTGCTCTACCGTACGGCTGAGGAGTTCGGCGTGGAGGCCACCCTCGACGCCAAGCCCGCCCGTGGCGACTGGAACGGCGCCGGCGCGCACACCAACTTCTCCACCAAGGCGATGCGCGAGGGCTACGACCCCATCATCACCGCCTGCGAGGCGCTCGGTGAGGGCGACAAGCCGATGGAGCACATCACCCAGTACGGCGTGGGCATCGAGAGCCGCCTGACCGGCGCCCACGAGACCGCCCCGTGGAACAAGTACAGCTACGGCGTCTCCAACCGCGGCGCCTCCGTACGCATCCCGTGGCAGGTCGAGGTGGAGAAGAAGGGCTACATCGAGGACCGCCGCCCCAACGCCAACGTCGACCCGTACGTGGTCACCCGCCTGCTGGTCAACACCTGCTGCACGGCCCTGGAGAAGGCCGGCCAGGTCTGATCCCCGGAGCGAAAGAGGAACGCGGGCACCCCCGATACGGGGCCCGCGTTCCTCCGTTTCTCACGCCAGGCGGGACTGGTAGACCCTGCGGGCCTCCTCCACGACCGCCAGATACTCGGCGCTCACCCGGTCCCTGACGAGGTCTTCGAGCAGTTCCAGCCAGCGCAGGCAGAACGTCACGTCCTCTTCCCTGGCCACCCGCCGGCCCTCGACATCGAGGTAGACCGGGCTCGTGTGCGCCCGTACCTGCCCGCCGCCCTCGGCGAGCGCCACCACGTAGGTCGGCCAGACCACCGTCAGGTCCGCCGCCACCTCACCGGGCGGGCCCGCGGCCAGTTCGCCGTCGGCGGTCAGCAGCCGTATGTTCTCCACCAGCGGCCCGATCACCCGTCCGATGACGCGTACCCTGCTGCCGGGGGCCAGGTCGAGGGTGGCGCCGGGGCCGTGGCCCTCGATGGACAGCTCGAGGAACGGGCCGGTCGTGGCGAACGTGCGGCCGCCCCGTACCGCGTCGGCGTAGGACTCGGCGCTCAGCCGCCCGGCCACGTGCGCGTAGGTGCGCTCGCGTCCGATCGGCCCGAGCCGCTGGGCCGTACCGGCGACGGCGGCGACGCGGTTGCCCGCGCCGATCAGCCTGCGGTAGGCGCGGTCCGAGCCGATCGCCGAGCAGAAGCTGTCGACCAGGCCGAGCGCCGCGTCGACCACCGACAGCCGCGCGTCGTAGCGCGGATCGCCGGCGCCGACGAGTTGCTCGGGCGTCTCGACCGGACCGCGGAAGGCGTTGGCGTAGCCGATGAGCGCGCCGCGTTCGCGCAGCTTCCGGACGTTGTCGTAGCCCTCTTCGGGGCCGAGCGCGTGGTGGGCGAGATCCACCCTGGCCAGGTGCGTCTCGTCCGACCACGGCAGATCGCGGCCCGACCAGCGCTCGACGGCGTCCTGGTCGCCCGGCAGCAGGTTGACCACGTGCAGGTCCTCGCCGTGCTGCGAGTCGGCCACCCACTGGGACGGGCGGGTGAGGGGGACGTGCAGGTCGGCGCCGTACCAGCCGCGGGCCGCCGCGTCGTAGATGCGCCGCGGGGTCAGCTCGACCAGCGTCTCGCCGACGCCCGGCACGACGGTCGTCTCCGCCCAGTCGTACTCCATGCCTCTGGCCGCCCTGACCGTGAGCGGTTCGCGGGGGACGTCGAGCACCAGGTCGTCGCCGTGGAAGTACGGCAGGCCGTCGAGGTCGCGGGCCGGCGGGGTGTCGCGCGGGAACCAGCCCTTGCCGTCGGCGCTCCACACGCTCCAGCGGCAGGGGAAGCCTGCCCGCAGCCGGATCGTCCGCTGCGCGCTCTGCTGGGCAGCCCGCTCGGTAGCCCGCTCGGCCGGCCGTTGAGCAGTCGGTTGGGCGGTCTGTGGAGCGGTCCATTGGGTGGCCCGTTGGGCAGTCCGCGCCTTGGTCGACGGCGCCGTGGGGGTGGTCGGCGCCTCGGTTAACGGTGTCGGATCGTCACGCATCGGCTTCTCCCTGTAATCGAAGGCGCCGTTATCGTGACACGACCATCACTCGCCGGGAAGCGCGTGCTTCCCGGCGGGGTGGTTTTCTTCCCTCAAGGTAGAAGGACCTAGAGCCGGAAGTTCATATCCGGTGCGATGTCCGCGACGTCCATCTGGGCCTTCTGCAGGTGGCCGGAGTGGTCCCAGTTCATCGCCTGCCAGCGGGTGAACTGGTCGAGCACCCACATACCGGACTGGCGGCTGCCGTTGCCGGACTTGCCGTTGCCGCCGAAGGGCAGGTGCGCCTCCGCGCCGGACGTCGAGTTGTTGACGCTGACCATGCCGGCGGAGATGCCCTCGCGGAACTTCCACGCGTGCCGGGCGTCGGTGGTGTAAATCGAGCTGGACAGGCCGTAGCCGGGCAGGTTGGCCAGCTCGATGGCCTCGTCGATCGTCTCGAAGGTCGTCACGCCCACGATGGGCCCGAACGTCTCCTCCAGGAACAGCTGGTCGGTCGCCTTGACGCCATCGACCACCACGGGGTGGTAGAAGAGGCCGCCGTCGCCGGTGAAGTCTTGGCGCGGGGCTTCGTCAGTGATTTTCCCGATATTTCCGGACACGACGCGGTGGTGGGGCTGGATCCAGGTCAGGTACTCCTCGTAGCGATCCGCGAACTTCTGGTCCAGCAGCGGGCCCGCCAGCACGTCCTGCTCCGGGTCACCGATCTTGGCGTTCTGTACGGCCTGGGCGAACCGCTCGACGAACTCATCGTGCACGCTCTCATGCACGATGACCGTGCCCAGGCTGGTGCAGCGCTGACCGGCCGTACCGAAGCCGGAGAACAGCGCCCCTTCGACGGCCAGATCGAGATCGGCGTCCGGCATGATCACCATCGGGTTCTTCCCGCCCAGCTCCAGGCAGGCCGCCTGCAGATGCCGCCCGGTGAGCTCCCCGATCTTCCTGCCGACCTCGCTGGACCCGGTGAACCCGACCTTGTGCACCGTGCCCTCCTCCAGCGCCAGCTCCAACCCCTGGAAGGTCTGGACGCCGTCGGCGAACACGATGTTCAGCACCCCGTCGGGCAGCCCGGCGGCGGCGAACAGCTGGTACATCGCATGCGCGGAGGCCGCCGCGTATTCAGCCGGCTTCCACACCACGGCATTGCCGCAGAGCAGCGCCGGAACCAGATACCAGGACGGCACCGCGACCGGGAAGTTGCCGGCGGTGATCACCGCCGCCACGCCTACCGGGTTACGGAAGGTGAAAAGCTTCTTGTCCGGCATCTCCGACGGCACGGTCTGCCCGTACAGCCTGCGACCCTCGCCGAGGAAGAAATCACACGTGTCAACGATCTCCCGCACCTCACCCAGGGCCTCGGCGTACGGCTTGCCGATCTCCTGGGTGACCAGGTGGGCCAGCGCCTCGGCATTGGCCTCGACCAGCCGCCCGATCGACGCGATCACCCGCCCCCGCACCGGAGCCGGCACCTTGGCCCACTCCCGCTGCGCCTCCTTGGCGGTGCGGCAGGCGTCGGCGAACGCCTGGGCATCGACCAGGCCGACGCGGGCGACGACCTCGGCGATGCGTGCGGGGTTGGTCGATTCGTACGTGTCGGTGCCGGCGGCATCCTTGCCACCCACAACGGAGACGATCTGACGGGTCACCGGAGCCTCCTCATTTGATCCTCAGCCACAGCCCATCATCCCCCAAGCACGGACTTCGCTTGCGCTCAGGCTGTTTCCCCTGCTCACAAGCATGGCCTTCGCTTGCGCTCAGACTGTGCTCATTGGGGCTCCGCCCCGGCGAGGGGCCCCGGCCCCTCGCGCTCCCCGGGGGTTAACCGTCTGAGGCCAGGAAGTCTGCTGGAGGTGGCCAGGAGGTAGATCAGGGCGAGGACGGCCAGGGCGGTGGCGGTGGCGTACATGGTCGTGGTGCCAGAGGGGACAGTCAGTCCGCCGAGGAGGGTTCCGGTGCCGATGCCGACGTAGATGGCGGAGGAGTTCAGGGCCACGACCAGCGGAGCCTCCTGGGGCGCGACGGCGATCAGCCGGTGCTGCTGCGGTGGCGTCTGGCACCAGTTGCCCGCGCCCCAGGCCATGGCGAGCAGGCCGACCAGGGCCGGGGAGGTGGTGTGGGTGGTGGCCATCGCGCCGAGAAGTCCCAGGCCGGCGGCCATCGTCAGGTAGCCGGCGGTCAGGACGCGGACGCTGCCCCAGCGGTCGGTGGCGTATCCGGCGGCGAGGTTGCCTGCCACGGCGCCCACGCCGTACAGGGCCAGGACCCAGACGGTGGCCGAGGGGGTGATTCCGACGGCCGACAGGGCGGGGACGCTGTAGGCGTACACCGTGTAGGCGGCTGTCATGCCGATTACGGTCAACGGCAGGATGGCGCGGACGGCGGGGTTGTTCAGGACGGCCAGGCGGGTGCGTAGCGGGACCGCCGGGTTCGCGGGCAGGGCAGGCAGCAGGAGGGTCACGCCCACGATCCCGGACACCCAGACCAGCACCGGTCTGCTTCGCCCGGCCGCGGTGGGCTCGGCCGCCGGGGCCGGATCGCCCGCCTCTTTGGGGGCGGGGGATCGGGAGAGGGCGTCGCGGGCCGGACCGCTCTGCTTTGCTTGTTTCGGCGAGTTCTCGCCACCAGGAACCCTCCAGGCACACGCATGGCGGCGTGGCCGGATCGCGAGAGGAGACGGGAGGGCTCGCCGCGTTCACCGCGAACGTACCTGGAAACCGCGGCTCAGGCAGGAGATTCGGCCGTGATAGTGACCTTGCGAGCTGACGTCACGCCCTGCGCGAGTCAGCTGATCCGGCGCACCGGCTGTCCGGTCAGGCGGGAGATGGTGTCGAAGTCGGCGTCCGCGTGCAGCACGGTGAGCTTGTGGTGCCGGGCCGTCACCGCCATGAGTAGGTCGACCGGCGAGGCACATTGGTGCCAGCCCTTGTCGGCGAGCTCGCGCTGCAACTCGCCGCTCTCGTTCCAGGCCGATTCGGGGATGAAGTAGTACGGAAAGGTTTCGTGGAGGAGGTTGCCGACCTCGTAGAAGGCGGGCCGGCCGCCGACGGCGCGAAGATACTCCTGTCTGACCGGCTCACAGATGCCGACGAGCCCGGCGGAGACGGTCTGGTCCCATTCTGTCCCGACCCGGTGGCGGTAGAAGCGGACCAATGCGCTGGTGTCGATGAGGTAGAGCTCCGTCACGCCACGCCCTGTTGCGCGCTGTCACCCTTGTCGATGACGGAGAAGTCGATCTCTCCCGCGGCCACCATCTCGCGCATGCGAGCCACGGCCGCCGCGCGTCTGCGTCGATCGACGATCTCTCGCAGGGCGGTGTTGACCGTGTCCTTCTTGGAGGAGGTGCCGAGCAGCTTCGCGGCCTCGGCCAAGGCTTCGTCGTCGAGGTCGATCAAGGTCTTGGTCATGATGCCACCTCGCCTGTATATACGAATCGGGATTAGTATATCAGCAGTCGGCTCCGCGGTCGTTCGCTTCGGCAGGAGTCGGTCATGCGTCCGGGAGCTCCTGGACGCGCTCACGAGCCAAGATCCATGGGACGGGCTGGTAGTCGTCGTTCGCCTGGCGTTGGAGAGCCAGCGTGCCAGCGGTCAGTCGGCACGGCCTCGGTAGGTGATGGTGGCCTGGCCGGCCAGGCGGATCGACATCCCCGGGTGCAGGCTCACGATGGCTCCGGACGGGACGTCCTGGAACTCGCCGTCCTCGGTGAACCTGATCGCCGTTCCGCTCGCCGAGTCCAGGTCGTAGGCGTAGATGCGCCAGCCGTCCAGTTGGATCATCAGGTGCTGGTCGTCGGCGCCCTCCACCTTCACCGTACGGACATGGGCGTCGTCCCCTGGATTGCCGCCGAAGACGTAACCGTCGTCAAGAGGGAGCTCGCGGCCGTCGTTGAGCACGAGATCGCCCAGCTTGGGGCGGATGGCGCTGTAGTGCGTCGGATACTGCCCCAAATCCGCCTCGCACACCATGCAGGTGCGGCGCTCCCCGTCGGTGAAGTGCCCGTACGGACACCTCACGCCGTAGACCATGGTCCCGGCGTTCTCTTGCCCCGGTGGGGCGTACGCCAGGTTCGGGTAGGTGGCCAGCGGCGTCGGATGGTCAAGGTCGGCTTCGACATGCTCGTAGCTCGGCTCGGGAGGTGGTGGAGCGTTCTGTCCGAGCAGTGCGGCCCGCAGGTCGTCGGGGCTCTGGAAGCGGTCGGCCGGATTGAGACGGGTGGCGCGGGTGATCACGTTGAGCAGCGGCGGCTCGATGCCCGTGAAGTCGAGTGTGCCCTGCAGGATGCGGAGGAGCACGTGCTGGATGTTCTCGCTGCCCGCCGGTGAGCGGCCGGTGGAGGCGAAGGCCAGAACCAGCCCGAGTGTGTAAATATCCGATCTGATGTCCTGTGCCGTTCCCTGGACCCCTTCAGGTGACATGTACGACGGGGTGCCCACTCTCATGTTGGGCAGGGTCGACTTGTGGTCCATGGCACTCTTCGCGATGCCGACGTCGACGATCACCGGACCGGCGGCAGGGTTGACGATGATGTTGGCCGGCTTGAGGTCGAGCCGGAAGACACCCAGGCCGGCCACGTAGGACAGCGTGTCAGCCAGTCGCACTCCCAGCTGGGCCACCTCCTCGGGCGACAGCGGTCCTTCCGCTTCGATCAGCTGTTGCAGTGTGGGGCCGGCCACGAGCTCCATCACCAGGGCGAGCTCTTGATCGTCGTTGACGACGTCCAGCGTGCGGACGATTCCGGGATGGATGAGCCGGCGAGCCAGCGCGATCTCCCGCTCGAAGCGCCACCGCGCGTCCGGCTCGACGATGTCGGTTCTGATCAGTTTCACGGCGACATACCGGTGATCCGTGCGTGACCATGCCTTGTACACCGAGCTCATGCCGCCGTGCGCGATCAGCTCGACGATGTCGTACTGGTCGCCGATCACCCGGATCACACCCTGGACGGGTGCTTCTTCCGCGTCTTCGGTGGACGGCACCAGGAGGGAGACCTCCAGCAAGGAGCGCTCGGACTCGCTGTGCAGGGCCAGGCCGAGCAGTCGCCGCCGAACCTCGTCGGTCAATGTGTAGCTGGTGAACTGCGAGGCCGGATCATTGCCGATCATGGTGGAGTCCGCGCCCGACTGCCGGACGATTTGGATGATCTTCCGGTGGACCAGATGCTCCAGCAGCCGCTCCAGCTCCGTGTGCGCCACCTGCAGCATCGGGTCGAGCGCGCCGGCGCGGAGGATGTCCTGACCGGTGAAGACCTCGCCATCGGTGCGCAGCACCCAGTCGGTGACGTAGTAGGCCGACATCCGCCAGCGATCTTTGTCGATGGGTACGGCCAGCAGCCGCTCCCGCCTGCTGGCCTGGTGGTACTCATGGAGGACGTCCTCCATGAGCGCGTAGAAGTCCACGCGTTCGCGGTCGACGCCGGCCACGCGGAGATACGGCTGATCGCCATCCCAGCTCACCAGATCGCTGAACTCCTGCAGCAGCCGTCGTGGCACCCCACGGCCCTTGAACCGGAGGTAACCGGTCAACCGGTGCAGCTCGTCCTCGTCCAGCGCGTCGTCCAGCAGGGCGGCGAGCAGCCGCTCGGGTGCGTCCCAGGTGCACGAGACGTAAATACGCCAGGCGAAGACGCTTTCGTACACGCTGTTGCCCCGGCTGACATCCCGTACGGCATGGTCGTGCAGATCGGGCCCGGCCACGATGAGGAAGTGCACGCCCCGCATGGTCAGCGCGTTCTTCAGCGTGCTGAGCATGAGCTCGAAGGCGGCCAGCCCTTCCGGTGTGCCGGTGAGCTTGTCGGCCTCGTCCAGCACGATCACCAGGTGGACCCGGCTGCCCGGCCGTCGGCGCCACCACCTGCGTACGGCCGGGATGCCGATCAGGGACACGATCCGGTTCAGATCATGCTCGACATCCGTGTCGGAATAAGTCAGGAATGATGCCTCGGTGGCCATCGAGCGGGTGCGCTTGCGCGACATCCCCAGGGTGGGCGCGATGAACCCGAGCGGGCCGGTCAGCTTCTTGGCGGCTTCGCCGATGCTGAGCGACAGGCTGGCGGTGTTCTCGATGGCGTCGGCGGAGGTCTGCTTGAGCCCGTAGGACGTGCGGATGTGCGCGAGCATCAGCGCTCTCCGTACGGCCGGAGCCAGACTGTCCAGGATGTCGCGATCGGCCAAGGCCTCATAGGTGCGACGGACGACCGCGAACAGCAACCGCTCCGGCGTGGTCGGACGCGCGACGCTCAGGATGATCGGGATGACGATCTCCCCGGGCTCGCCGTTCCGCTCGAGCTCGTGGAGGGCTCTGGCGACGATCGTGCTCTTGCCCACGCCTCGGAAGCCGGTGACGAGGAACGTTCCGCCTCTGGACTTGCGTAACCGCTGTTTGAGCTCAGCCACGAACGCCTCGTTGCCGAGCATGGGAAAGGCGTCTTCGTCCGCGTGCAGTGGCTCGTGGATATAGCGGAAGGTCATCCGCAGCCGTACATCGGGCACATCTCTGGATTACCACCTGGGACAGGGCGCTGTCCTTGATTGGCGGCGGGCCAATCAGAGACTGATTGGCCAAGGGAGGGAAGGGGAGAGGGGAGGAGCAGGTCACCTGCTCTGTCGCGAGATGGGATGGGACGGTTATGGCAGATCACACCTTTCGTGATCGCCGGGACGCCGGACGGGCGCTGAGCGGTCTGCTGACTCAATACCGTGATCGTGACGACGTGATCGTGCTCGGGCTGCCGCGTGGCGGCGTACCTGTGGCCTACGAGGTGGCCGCCGCGCTGGAGGCGCCGCTGGATGTTTTCCTCGTACGCAAGCTCGGCGTGCCGGGGCACGAGGAGCTGGCGATGGGGGCGATCTCCGGCGGCGGGGTGATCGTGCTCAATGAGGAGGTCGTCCGCGGGTTCGGCATCGAGCCGTCGGTCGTGCGGAGGGCGGCCGAGCGGGAGGGCCGCGAGCTGGTGCGGCGGGAGCTGGCCTACCGCGAGGGGCGGCCGATGCCGGAGCTGGGCGGACGTACCGTCATGCTGGTCGACGACGGCCTGGCCACCGGGTCGAGCATGCGGGCGGCCCTGCTCGCGGTGCGGCGGCTGCGGCCGGAGCGCATCGTGGTGGCGGTTCCGGCCGCGCCGAGCTCGACCTGTGAGGAGCTGCGGCTGGAGGCGGACGAGGTCGTGTGCGCCACGACGCCGTCCCCGTTCTTCGCCGTCGGGCAGGCGTACTGGGACTTCGACCAGGTCACCGACGAAGAGGTGCGGGAGCTGCTGCGGCCGGCGGCACGGCCCGGGAACGCGAACAGCGCGCGTACGGGCGGCGGGCGGTCCGAGGCGGCGATCGTCCGCATGGCCGCCGCGGTCGTCGAGAACGGCGTGCCCCCGGACGAGACCCTGTTCGGGCTGGTCGGGGATGCCCGGCTGGTGCTGATCGGGGAGGCTTCGCATGGCACCGCCGAGTTCTACGCGGCACGGGCGGAGATGACCAGGAAGCTCATCGAGCGAGGCGGCTTCCACGGCGTGGCGGTCGAGGCCGACTGGCCGGATGCCTACCGGGTGAACCGCTACGTACGCGATCGCGGCGAGGACGAGACGGTGGAGGAGGCGCTGCGGGGTTTCGAGCGCTTCCCGACGTGGATGTGGCGGAACACGGCCGTGCTGGACTTCGTCGGCTGGCTGCGCGATCACAACGACCGGGTCGGCGACGAGACGCGGAAGGCCGGTTTCTACGGGCTGGACCTGTACAGCCTGTACCGGTCCATGCAAGAGGTCATCGACTACCTCGACCGGGTCTCCCCTGAGGCCGCGGCGCGGGCCCGCGAGCGGTACGCGTGCTTCGACCACGCCGACGGCGACGCGCAGTCGTACGGGCTGGCGGCGGCCTTCGGCGCGGGGGAGTCGTGCGAGCAAGAGGTGGTCGCCCAGCTCGCCGACCTGCAGCGGCACGCGTACGAGTACGCCAGGAAGGACGGCCTGCCGGCCGAGGACGAGCTGTTCCACGCCCAGCGCAACGCCGTGAGCGTGCGCTCGGCCGAGCGCTACTACCGCTCGATGGTCACCGGCCGGATCTCCTCCTGGAACCTGCGCGACGAGCACATGGCCGACGCCCTGGACGCACTGGCCGACCACCTCGGCCGCGTCCGCGGTGAGCCCGCCAAGCTGGTGGTGTGGGCGCACAACTCCCACCTCGGCGACGCGCGGGCGACCGAGATGGGCGCCCGGGGCGAGCTCAGCCTCGGCCGGCTGGTCCGCGAACGCCACCCCGGCCAGTGCCGCCTGATCGGCTTCACCACCTATTCCGGTACGGTCACCGCCGCCGACGACTGGGGCGGCCCGGCCGAGCGCAAGGTGGTCCGGCCGGCGCTGCCCGGCAGCGTGGAGGAGCTGCTGCACCAGGCGAGCAGCGGCGAGTTCATGCTCTGGTTCGAGGTGGCCAGACCCGCCGCCGACGTGCTGCGGGCCGCGCGGCTGCAACGGGCCATCGGGGTGATCTACCGGCCTCAGACCGAGCGGCAGAGCCACTACTTCCAGGCCCGGGTGGCCGACCAGTTCGACGCGGTGATCCATATCGACGACACCCGGGCGCTGGAACCGCTGGAGCGGACCGCCGTCTGGGAGCGGGGCGAGGCGCCCGAGACGTACCCGTTCGCGGTCTAGCTTCGGGGAGGGGATCATGGACATCGCGGAAGCCGGTGTGCGGATCCCGGTCGGTGACGTGGCCCTGAACGCCGACGTCGCCGTGCCCGGCGAGCCGCGCGGGGCGGTGCTGTTCGCGCACGGCAGCGGCAGCGGGCGCCACAGCCCGCGCAACCGCTACGTCGCGGGGCGGCTCCAGGCCGCCCGTCTGGTCACCGTACTGGCGGATCTGCTGACGGCGGCGGAGGAACGGCGCGACGCCGTGACCGGCGAGCTCAGGTTCGACATCGGCCTGCTCGCCGGCCGCGTGGCCGCGCTGACCGACTGGGCCAGGGCCGACGCCAGGACCGCGGACCTCGGCATCGGCCTGTTCGGCGCCAGTACCGGCGCCGCGGCCGCCCTGGTCGCCGCGGCGGAGCGGCCCGACGCGGTGCGGACCGTCGTCTCCCGAGGCGGACGTCCCGATCTGGCGGACGACTTCCTCACCCGGGTACGCCAATCCACCCTGCTCGTTGTCGGCGGCGAGGACCCGGCGGTCATCGACCTCAACCTCCGGGCGATGCGGCGGATGCCCGGCGAGGTCCGGCTGGAGATCGTGCCGGGCGCGTCCCACCTGTTCGCGGAGCCCGGCACGCTTGAGCAGGTGGCCCGCCTGGCCACGGACTGGTTCGTCAGCCGCCTGTGAAGGCCGGGATCGTCGATCGTTTCGACGATCGGTGAAGCGTGGCTCCGGTGAGTCCGTCGCGCACTAGCGTCTATTCGCGGCACAGGCGTACGCGCGTGAAGGACAGGCCCATGGGGGAGCGGCTGGAGATCCATCGGCACGTGGTCGATGGCGGGGTGGCGCGCTGGACGGATGCGGCCGTCCAGCTGCGGGACAAGCTGGCCGAGGCCAGGGGCAGGATCGAGAGCCTGCACGCCGCCGCGCCGTGGGGGCACGACTCGGCCGGCCGGGAGTTCGAGCAGGCCTACATGGCCGACGACGGCCCCAACGCCATGCTCCGGGCGGGCGCCGAGTCGGCGGACTTCGCGGTGGCGGCCGGCCCGGCGGTGACGGAGAACGTGGCCAACTCGGCGGGGGCCGACGCCGACCTGGTGGCGCCCAGACGCGTGATGCCGTCCTGATCATGCGTGGGGAAGGGAAGGCGTGACCCGAAACGTCAGTACCCCGGTCACCAGCCCCCTGGCCGGGCAGGACGACACGATCGGCAGTGGCGGTTACGCCACGGACATCACGCCCGCGTGGGGGACGGCTCTGCCCGCGTGGTGCGACGCGCTGATCGCGCTGCTGTCCTCGGGACAGATGTGGCCGGAGGCCAGCGAGTCCGGCGAGGCGGCGCTGGCCGCCGCCTTCGAGGACTGGAGCCAGGCGGCGCTGGAGTTCGCGGCGGCCGGGGGTCCGGCGCGTGACCTGATCACGCAGGGGTATTTCGGGCCGTCGGCCGAGGAGTTCAAGAGGCAGGCCGACCAGTTGCTCGCGGAGGGGAAGGGCATCCCGGCCCTCGCCGCGCTGGCGCACGCGTACGCCCTCCAGCACGACAGCTACGCGCGTGAGACGCAGTACGCCAAGTTGCTGATCAACGCCGGATTCTGGATCACGGTCTCGTCCATCGCCATCTCCGCGTTCGCGACGGCGGCCAGCGCGGGCGTGTTGACGCCGCTGATCGGCAGGTTCGCCGGCCGGTTGCGGACGTTCATGGACAAGGTGTTCACCTGGCTGGAACGGGTGGCGAAGGGCAGGTACGCCGGGGCGGCCGCCATCAAGCAGGCGCCGAAGCTCGCCGCGCTGGGCGGCCGGCAGGCCGGCAAGGGGCTGCTGGCCAGGGCGGCGGCCAGCCACATGCTCAGGGAGATTCCCGAGGAGATCGGTGAGGGCTTCCTGATGGACTACGTCGCCCAGAAGGAGCAGCTGGATCGGGGCACCCGTACACAGTGGGACGGGCAGAAGACCGCCTCCACGATCCTGGGCGACGCCTCGGGCGCGGTGCTCGCGTCCAAGGTGGCCGGGCCGGTGGCCGGGTTCGTCGGGCGGATGCCCGGGATCAGGTCGCTCAACGCCGCCGCCGGCGATGCCGCCGGAGCGCTCAACGCCGTCATGCGCTTTCCCGGCAGGGCGTTGCAGACCGGCCTCACGAACGCGGTGATCTCGGCGCCGGCCGGTATGGTCTCCAATGGCATCGTGTACGGCAAGTGGGACATGCCGACCGCGGAATCGCTGCTCGGCGGCGTCGTGGCGGGCGTGGGGCGGACGAACACGATCAGCCCGTTCAGCGTCGACGTCATGAGCGCGATCAGCCATCCGCGCCAGGCCCTCGACACGGCCGTCACCGCCGCCTTGGCCAGTGACACGGCCCGCATGGCCGCCACCGCCGCGGCTGCGGCCTCGGCGCCTCCGGACGTGCCTGCTGGTGGTGGGCCGGTCGAGACCAGGGGCTTCCCCGTCCAGGACGTCGCTTCTCGGGAACGTACGGATGCTCGGGGCGTACCGGACAGCAAGGCGCCGGCATCCAGGACGGAGGCCGGCACGGCGAGGGCGGCGCAGCGGCCGGAACAGCCACACCAGCAGTCACAAGAGCGGGCGAACCAGCCCGACCGCCCACGACCGGCGGGTCCCACGGAGACGACCGAGCACGCGCAGGCAATAGATCGCGCTGAGGCGGCGGATCACCAAGAGGCAGCGAATCACCAAGAGGCAGCGGGACACGCGGAGGCGACGGGTCGCGCAGACGTGGCCGACCGTGCGGATGTCACGCAGGCGAGCCACCACGAGACGCCCCACGTCCCGCCGGACAGCGCCGCCGTCAACGGTGATCCCTCGTTCGACAAGGTGCGGGACAACCTCAGCTCCACCCAGACCGACACCGCCGGCAGGGCCGAGCCGGCAGCCGTGGTGCAGCCGGACACCCCTGGCGACAGCCCGCGTACCGCAGAGGACGCCCCCTCTCGGCGTCCGCAGGGGAGCACCGCCGATCCGGCGATGGGCGGCCGGAGCTTCTTTGACCTCCTAGCCGGCAAGGGCGATGTTCCGTCCGAACGCGCTGTCTCGCGGGAAGCGCCTGTAGACGACCCGGCCGAGGACCGAAGCGATGGGGTCGGCTCCAGCCGCAGCCCGACCGGCGACCGGAACGCGGACAGTGAGCCCCGGCAGTTCCTGGGGTTCTGGCGCGATCTGATGAGCCAGGTACGCGCCGAAGCTCACCGGCGCGGGACGTCAGCGCTCGACGAGCTGCAGCAGTTCGCGCTCCAGCGTGCGATCGGCCGTATCTTCGCCGCCAATCCCGATGACTGGATGCTCAAGGGCGGTCAGGCGATCCTCTCCAGGAATCCGGGCGGGCGGGCGAGTACCGACATCGATCTCGTGCGCATGTCGGGGGACCCGGATCCGGACGCGATGGCCGATGAGTATGAGGCGGCGCTCGCCCGCGATCACGGTGACCAGCTCAGATTCGTGCGGGACTCCAAGACGTACATTCTGCACGGCAAGGCGGTCAGGATGGGGCACACGGTCTACTGCGGTGACATGGAGATCATGCGGCTCAGCGTGGACCTCGCCCCGCCGCGTACCCGTGCGGTGTGGAAGGAACCGGAGATCATCCCTTTCCCCCGGCAGATCCTCTCGACCGGGCACTCCGACGAGAGCCCGAACCTGCGGGTCATCTCCTACCACGACACGCTGGCACACAAGGTGTCGGGCATCTACACGCATGGCATCAGAACGCTGGAGACGCGCTGCCACGACTGCGTCGCCCGGGGTAAGGGGTTGTTCAGCTGCAAGGCGGGTGACCTGCCGTACCGGTGCCAGGACCTGGTCGACATCTTGATGATCATTTTGAACTCGTCGTGGGACGGCCCGGCCACGCACGCGATGCTGCACGCGGAGTTCGCCTGGCGGCTGGAGCAGGGCGAGAACCTGAAGGTGCCGTCGGCGTTCGAGATTCCCAGCCCGGATTGGTTCCGGAAGTTCGACCAGTACGCCAGGACGACGCCCGGTCTGCCGTACGCCGGGCTCACCGAGGCCATTCCGGTGGCGCGGGCGTTCCTCGATCCGCTGCTGGCAGACGAGGCGCCGCCGCCGAGCCGCTGGGACCCCGACCTCCGGCGTTGGGTGGGGACGGACGACGCGCCGGCTCCGGACGTTTCCGGTGACACGGTCGCGCCGGACGGCGCCGCGGACGTACGGCAGCTGGGGGTGCCCAGCACCGCTCCGGCGTCGGTGGTCCACGCGTCCGCGGACATGATCGCGATGTGGGATCGGCTGTCCGCGGGCGACCTCGACGCGGAGTTGTCGCGGCTCAAGCAGCGCACGGACCTCTCCCCCGCCGAGAAGGTCGACTTCATCCGCGGCCGGATGATGTACGACAGCGGGTACGTCGAGCTGACCCGCGTCCCCGGCCCGGACAACCAGCACTTCAAGCACCTGCGCTTCTACGCCCACCAGCGCGGCGAGCTGTACAGTCACGCGGCGGCGCTGATGGCCGATCCGGACACGACTGTCGAGATCGCCTACGAGCCGGACCGCGGCTTCAAGACCTTCCAGTGGGACGCCCATCAGTCCCACCGGGCCTACCTGGGCGCCGTGCCGAGCGGCATCACGCTGGATGAGGCCAACGCCGCCGCGATGTACCGGATGGTCAAGGGACGCGGCGTCAACGGCACCGGTCCTGCGGCTCTGATCGACGATCTCATCGAGCTGCATGCCAAGCCGCTGCGGGACGCCCTGACCCTGCGGCAGCGGCTGGTCGATGACTACGGCGTCGAACCGCACCGGGTCCGGCTGGCGTTCGCCAACACGAGCCAGAAGAGCCACTACAGCGAGTCGCAGTGGATGCGGGCTCAGCTCTTCGCGCTGCGGGCGATCCAGGCCGACCCGGTTTCGGCGCGGCAGCGCATGGTGGACGCGATGCTGGGGCCGG
Source organism: Nonomuraea sp. NPDC049158 (assembly GCF_040648335.1). Lineage (NCBI taxonomy): Bacteria > Bacillati > Actinomycetota > Actinomycetes > Streptosporangiales > Streptosporangiaceae > Nonomuraea > Nonomuraea sp. NPDC049158. Next base: position 209,171 of record NZ_JBEZDM010000012.1, on the reverse strand, counting down.
AGGAGATGACGGCGGCTCGGCGCACGGCGCGCGCCCAGGCGGTGGTCGACCGGCTCTCGCGGGCCAACGGGCAGGCCGGCCAGTACGCCCTGCTCTGGGTCCGTGACACCCGGGGCCAGCCGGTGGGCGGCCGGCACGGCCCGCACCTGGACACCCGGCCCGAGGTCCTGCGCCAGACGATCGAGGCGCTGCGCGCGCGGCACCCCGGGCGACGTGTCGTCTTGCTCGGCGACGACGTCTTCGCGGGCCGTGCCGAGTTAGAAGAGGCCTGGCGCCAGGAAGGGGTGCTGGACGGGGTCGACACGGAGACGCTGGTGAAGTTCTGGACGGCCGGGCGCAACGACGGGCAGGCCCTGAGCTACGCCGAGCAGGGCCTGTTCTTCCATCAGCTGACGACCCAGCACGATGTGGTGCAGATCGGGATGGAGAGCGGGGCGCTGGAGATCCCGGCCATGCTCGGTGTGCCCACCGTCTACTTCGAGGCCAGGGAGCACGACGGGAACAAGGGCAACCGCTGGCAGCTGTACTGGCAGGACTGGGCTTACGGCCACTTCGAGCCGGTCCTCGACGAGCAGCGCAATCCGCGCTTCGACTCGGGCGGGCGGCCCGTCACGAGGTTCGTCACGGCGCGGACCATCCAGGCTCCGCTTCCGGCGATGCGGCGGCTGCTGTTCGGCCCCGACCTGCCCGACCCGGCCAACCGCCGAGGCCAGCCCGTCGCCGTCTACTACCCGGCCCGCGTCGCGGTCACAGTGGACCGGATCAACCGGCTGGTGAGCAGCGGTGAGCTGGATCTGTGGCCGGACCGGCTGGGCCGCACTGCCACGCTCGACGGTGACCGCTGGACGTACTGGAGCGAGCAGGACTGGAAGCGAAGCGCGTACTACGCCGAGCAGCTGCGCCGATGGACGAGCGTGGACGCCAGGACGCCCGAGGAGGTCGGCCGCAAGTGGCACGGTATCCGGCTCGCCCTGCTGGGCGTGCTGGAGCCGCAGTTCACCGTCGATCAGGAGTACGAAGGCGGGTCCCTGGCGCATCCGTACACCGTGCTGCACCTCGATCGCTCCCGCCTCGACGTGGACGCCGTCCGGATCTCCCGGGCCTACGGCTTGGATCCGGGCGAACGCGCCGCCGCGGTCACGAACGCGATCAAGTCCCTGCTCGATTCGCCGGGCTTCGCCCGCCAGGCCCTTGAGGACCTGCGGCTCTTCCAGCTCGACCCGTCGGAGGTCCGTGACCTGGGGGAGGCGGTCGGCCGCGTGACGGCGCCGCAGGTGCGGCCGTACGCCGACCGGCTGGACGTCCCCATCGGGGACGGGCAGCCGACGCCGCGCCAGGTGCTCGACCGGTTCGACGCCACCAGGGCGGGGCTGCCGGAGGTGAGCACGCGGGAGGCCGCCGCCTACATCGCGCGACACGCAGCCGCTCGGCCGTGGCTGGCCGCCGCGGCCCGCCTGGACCCCGCCGTCCAGCGCGTGATCGTCACCATCGACCAGGGGCAGGGTCATCATCTGGCCCGGCACGGGGCATTCGCCGCCGACGGCAGGCTCCATGGCCGCGTCGCCCGCCTCGAAGATCCGGCACAGCTCGACGAGAACCTGCGGGCCCGCGCGACCGACGCGTTCCGGCCGGGGGACAGGGAGCACCGCTGCCCTGACACGGCCACGGCCATCCACGATCTCGTCGCCTTCGCCGTCGCCTTCGCGCGCAGCCTGGAGCACCCGGTCATGCGCGAAGCTCTCGCTACCCCGTTCGACCCCGACCGGCGCCCCGGCCGGGTGTCCTTGCCGATCGACGACCTGCTCGGCCCCGACGGTCATCTGTACTGCGCCGGATTCCGGATCGTGCCGGTCGACGGCAGCGCGGAGAATGCCGTCGCGAACCGGTCGATCTGGGTCGGGGCGCGGCGCGCGGGCGAGGAGCCGGGCGTGCCGGAGCCGCAGGCCGCGCCCATGCGGAGCTTCGAGGCCGGCACCGTCGAGTTCTTCTTCCAGGTCAACCGGCAAAGGGACGGGTACGAGATCTCCACGATGTTCGTGGACCCGCCACCTGCGGGAGATGGGTGAGATGACGAATTCGACGCTGGTCCGCATCTGCGGCGTCCACTGCCATCCCGACGCCGACGAGGAAGCCTACGAGAGCCTGAAACGGCTGGCCGGACGGCCGGCAGACGCGGAGATGACCCGGTTCAAGGCGGAGCTGCGCCATGCTCTCGCCTTTCCCGAGCAGGCGCCCTCGCTGTACCGAACCGTGCGGTACAGCGACGGCAGCACGCAGTTGTTCCTGCGGCGCCTGTGGCGGGACCTGTATCCGGACGAACCGGCGCCTACCCGATCCGCCCGATGATCTCGGCGGCTATGTCCCAGCTCAACGTCTCATCCCCGGCCTCCGGAATCAGCCGCGCCACGCCGGGCTGGAGCTGAGCCACCCGGTCCGGGTGCGCCAGGGCGGCGTAGCTCCGCTGGTTGCGGGGGGACAAACCGGCCGGGGAGATGTCCGGGATGAAGTAGGCCACGAACTCCGCGCCGTCTTCCGGGAACTCGTGCCGTCGCGCCAGCGGCGCCAGGTCGGCGTGGATCTGACGCAGATCGACGAGATCCTTCAGCACGGCGTCCATCAGGACACGACGCAGCTCGCCGTGCTCGGCCCAGCCGGCCGCGACATCGACGATCGTGCGACGAGGGGTCGTCACCGGAACCCCCTCGACCACGGCCACATCATCCGGTCTCAGAGACGCGCCATGGATTTTCGTTGCCCGGGGACCCTCGAACTCCTGCGGGGCGGTGAAGGTCACCAAAGGGCTCGGCACGACTCCCAGCCCGTACAGGCGGCAGGCCGACTCGTGCGAGAGGACGGCGTCCTCATGGGGGGACTGCGACCTCTCCCAGCGGAAACTCTCGGGCATGGTCGCCAGCCAGGCGGCCAGCGGATAGACGTAACGCGGTCCCAAGGACGCCCACGCGAACTGATAGACCGACCAGTCCAGTTCGTACAGCAGCGCGCACTCGGCGAACCGGAGCAGCGCCTGCTTGTCGATCTCCATCCTGGCGACCTGCGCCTCCGTGATCAGCCCTCCTTGGCGCGCGGCGACGGCCGAAAGCGTGGCGAACTCAACTTCCCACATCATTCCTCCACCAAACATCCCGCGTGACAAAGAACCTAGCCGCCTCAGCCTCGGCCGGTGCTCATGACCATACCGGGCTACTGGCACCATCCGGCTGGAATCGAACGCCAGGACGCGCTACGGGGGTGGACCTGCAACGGAACCGGCGACTATTGGACGCCGGAGCGCATGCGTGACGCCGAGCCGCTGGTGGCGCCGGCGGAGGGCGCGGCCCCGGCGGAGCGTGTCGTTCCGAGGCCGCCGGGCCGCAGGTGGACCTCCCGGCCACGGTAGCCGCCCAGACCAACCGCTCGGTCCTTCCGTACGCTACGTCGGCCGCCAAGCAGCAAACCTGGAAGTCCGGCGGCCTCATCGTCAAGCAGGCGGGCAAGGTCTTCGGCACCGGCGCCGCCGGCAACGACTTCGTGGCCTCCGGCAACGTGGTGCGGAGCAAGGACGGCGACGTGGTCGTCACCGTGGGGCACGCGCTCGTCGACGACAAGGGCAAGTGGAGCAAGAACCTCGTCTTCGTCCCGGCCTAAAGAACGGCGCGGCTCCGTACGGCAAGTTCGCGGCGCGGACCATGTACATCTGGTCCGGGTACATCAAGGACAACGCTCACTATCCGCCGTTCGACTTCGGCATGCTGGTCGTCAATCCGGTGAAGGGCAAGAAGATCCAGCAGACCGTGGGCGCGCAGGGCATCCGGTTCAACGCGACCGCCGCCGGCTCCTCGAACCTGCTGCTCGGTTACCCCAGCAACGGCAACGGCGGTCGTACACTGCAGTACTGCAGTGGCGCCTCGGTGGCGGCGAGCTACAGCATGAAGTACGCGATGGTGTGCGACATGGGCGGCGGCTCCAGCGGTGGGCCGTGGTTCCAGGACTTCAACAAGGTCACCGGGACCGGCTACCAGATCTCCGCGCACGCGCTGCGCAACACCACCACGAGCTATGGCGCCTACTTCGGCCCCGAGGCGCTGAAGACCTTCCGCGCCGCCGAAGCCTCCTGACCCAAGCTCAGCGCACCGCCGAAGCCTCCTGACCCCGGTTCACCGCGTCGCCGACGCGGCCTGGCCCGTGCTCACCCCGCCGTCCCGCCGAGCCGCAGCATCACCTTGCCGCTGCCGCTCGCGGGGTCGGCGGCGATGGCGAGTGCCTCGGCCGCCCGGTCGAGGTCGAAGCGGTGGCTGATGATCGGGGAGACGTCGAGGCCGTCCCGCATGGCGCTCAGGGCCTCGTCGATCTCCTCGGCGAAGCGGTAGGAGCCGATCCAGGTGATCTCCCTGGTCACCAGGTCGCCGAGGGCCGCGGAGACGGCCGTACCGGGCAGGCTGCCGACCTGGACGAGGGTGCCGCCACGGGCGGTCGCCCGCAGGACGGAGCCGAGCGCGGCCGGGCTGCCAGAGGCCTCGAAGACCAGCTCGACGTCCTGGGGGAGCGTCGCGTCCCCGCTGACGTCGACGGTCTCGTCCGCGCCCATGGCCCGGGCGACGGTGAGCGAGGTCGCGGAGATGTCCGAGGCGATGACCGTGGCCGCCCCGCGGTGTTTCGCGGCGGCCACGACCAGCGAGCCGATCGAGCCGGAGCCGTTGACCAGCACGGTCTTCCCACGCAGGTCCCCGGCCCGGTGCACGGCGTGCATCGCCACCGCGAGGGGCTCGGCGAGGGCGCCGCGCTCGGTGTCCACGCCCTCGGGCAGCGGCCGGATCTGTGCCGCGCGGACCACCCGGTACTCGCTGAACCCGCCGTCGGTGTGCGGGTCGAAGGCGGCCGACCCGAAGTAGCGGACTTGGGGGTAGAGGTTCGTGCGGCCGGCGAGCCGGTCGGGCAGGCGGCCGTCACCGACCAGCTCGGCCGGGTGTACGGTGACCGGCTGCCCGACCGCCAGTCCGCTGACGCCCGTGCCGAGCCCGGCGATCCGGCCGGCGACCTCGTGCCCGAGCACCAGCGGGTGCTTGAGCACGGCGGTTCCGGACGCCCCGTTCTTCCAGTACGAGATGTCGGAGCCGCAGATCCCGCCCCACTCCATGGCGAGCAGGACCTGCCCTTGCCCCGCCACTGGCTCGGGGCGCTCGTCGATCCGGAGGTCACCGGGACCGTGTACGACGGCCGACTTCATACCGCGTCCTCCAACCGGACCAGGTCGCGCCCGCGAGTCTCAGGTGAGAGGACCGCGGACAGCAGGGTGATGAGCGAGTAGACGACGAGCATCGCCGCGATGGGCCACCAGCTGCCGGTGACGGCGGTGAGGGTGGCCGCCACGACCGGGCCGATGGCGGTGGCCAGGATGCCGCCGATCTCCTTGGCGAGGGCGAGCTGGGTGAAGCGGGTCCGGGAGCCGAACAGCTCGGCCATCGTGACGCTCTCCAGCGAGAACAGGCTCAGGACGCCGATGTTCAGCCCCAGGATCATGCCCAGCATCAGGGCCGCCGTGCTGCCAGAGATGATCATCAGCATCATCGGGAACGCGAAGGCGATGGTCAGCAGGGTGACCGCGATGTACATGGGGCGGCGGCCGAAGCGGTCGCCGAGCAGGCCCACCACCGGCACGGTGACGAAGCCCACCAGCGAGCCGTAGACGATGGCGCTGGTCGGGATCGACCGGTCGACGAGCAGCGTGGCGGCGATGTAGCCGACGAGGAAGGTCTGGACCAGGCCTGAGTTGCCGGCCTGGCCGAACCGCAGGCCGAGGGCCAGGAAGAACGCCTTGCCCTTGCGCTGCCGGAGCCCGGCCTCGAGCACGCCCTTGTCCTTCTCTTGGAAGGCGGCCTCGGCCTGCGTACGGGACATCGCGACGCCGTCCACGACGTCGGGGCGCTCCTCGAAGACCGGGCTCTCCTTGAGGTTGCGGCGTACCCAGACCGCGAAGACCATGAGCACGAAGCTCAGCAGGAACGGCACCCGCCAGCCCCATGTGAGCAGCTGATCCTCACTGAGCACCGCGAGCAGGATCGCCCACAGGCCCGACGCCGCCAGCGTGCCGGTGTTGGTGCCGAGCGACACCAGCGAGGAGACCAGGCCGCGACGCTGTACAGGGGCGTACTCGGCGAGCATGACGGTGGCCCCGGCGATCTCGGCGCCGGCCCCGAAGCCCTGGATGAGCCGCAGGGCGACCAGCAGGATCGGGGCGAGGATGCCGATCACCGCGTAGGTCGGCAGTACGCCGATCAGGGTGGTCGAGGCGCCCATCAGCAGGATGGTGATGATCAGGACCTTCTTGCGGCCGATCCGGTCGCCCATCCGGCCGAAGTAGATGGCGCCGGCGAGCCGGGCGACGTATCCGACGCCGTAGGTGGCCATGGCGGCGATCAGCCCGATGGCCGGGCTGACGTCCGGGAAGAAGATCTTGTTGAAGACGATGGCGGCCGCCAGCGAGTACAGCTGGAAGTCCATGAACTCCATCGCCGTGCCGAGCCAGCCGGACATGGCCGCCCTGACGAGGTCGCGGGTCGTTCTGGTCACGGCGCCCGCGGGCTCCATGTGCGTGCTGTCTGTCATCGTGAACTCCGGGTCAGATTTCGACGTGCCCGGCCCGCAGAGCGGGCAGCCGGGCGGCGGTGCCGGCGACGAGCGCGCCGTCACCGGCTAGGTCCGCCGCGCCGAGCACGTGAAGCAGGCGGCGGATGGTGTCTTCGTGGTCGGCCACCCCGTGCCAGCAGGCCGCCAGCGTCGCGGCGGCCGGGTCCGTCGTGCCGAACAACTGGCTGGTGGGATCTGTGGCGCCGGAAGGCTGGTCGCCGTCGGCGGGGCGGGTGGCGTTCGCCCAGGCGGCGAGCGCGAGTTCGAGCGCCGGGGTGGCGGCGCGGGCGGCGCGCAGTGAGCGCAGGGCGCCGAACCAGCGTTCCGGGATCTTCCGGGAGCCGTCGGAGCCGATCTGCCGGAGCAGGTGCCGAATCCTGGGGTTACGGAACCGTTTGACCAGGTCATCAGTGTAGGCGACCGGGTCTGGACCACCGCTGGGAAGCGTCGGCGCGACCTCCGCGCTCAGCGCCCGGACCAGCCGCTCACCCCAGCCGGTCTCCAGGACGTCGGCGATCGTCGCGCACCCGGCCGCCGCGCCGAGATAGGCCAGGGCCGAGTGGGACCCGTTGAGCAACCGCAGCTTCGTGAGCTGGTACGGCACGACATCCGGGACGAACAGGGCGCCGTCGAGCTCCCATGACGGCCGGGGGCCGGCGAAGGAGTCCTCCAGGACCCACTGCCGGTACGGCTCGCCGACCACCGGCACCTCATCCCACACGCCGAGCGCCGCGCGGGCCGCCTCCCGGTCCGCGTCGGTCGTCGCCGGCACGATGCGGTCGACGATCGTCGAGGGGAAGGCCACCGACGTCGCCATCCAGTCGAGGACGGCCTGCCGGTCCGGCCACGACGAGGCTTCGACGAAGCCGCGTACCACCGTGCCGAGCGCGGCGCCGTTGGCGGCCATGTTGTCGCAGGACACGACGCTGATCGGGGCGCCACCGGCCCGCATCCGGGCGGCGAGCCCCACGGCGAGCCGGCCGACGACCGTGGTGATGTCCGCGGTCCGCACCGCCGTGAGGTCCGCCGCGATCTCCGGGGCGCCGGTGTCGAGCCCGTCGGCTCCGGGGCGGCGGTAGTGGCCCGCCTCGGTGATCGTCAGGGTCGCCACCGTGACGCCGGGATCGGCGAGCAGCTCGTCGACCCGGTCGGCGTCCTGGCGCATCCCCAGGGCGCTGACGATGGACCCGATCGCGCGGGTGGTGGTGGCCGCGGGGTGGCGCTCGGCCACCGAGTACAGGCAGTCCTGCACGCGCATCGCCTTGACCACCCGCGTCGAGCGTGGGGCCACGGCGACGATCCCCCACGGCTCGCCGCTACGGGCAGCCGCGCTCTCGGTGTAGACCGCCTGGTGGGCCCGGTGGAAGGCGCCGAGGCCGAAGTGGACGACCTTCGGGCGCAGTTCCCGGGGATCGACGGCCGGGCGCAGGTCGGGAGCGATCCGGTCGAGCGTGGCGAGGCTCAGCGAGGGCAGGATCGAGGTCTTCACCAGTCATGCACCGAGCCGTCGAGGTGCCGCGCGACGGGCAGGTAGCGAGCCTCATAGGGGAAGCGCGCGGCCTCCTTCTCGTCGTACTCGACGCCGAGACCGGGCTCCTCCGACGGGTTGAGCATGCCGTCGGCCAGCGTCACCCCGCTGCGGAAGACCTCCGCGGCCTCGTCCGGGTGGCCCATGTACTCCTGGATGCCGAAGTTCGGCACCGAGAGGTCGACGTGCACCGCGGCGGCCAGGGTGATCGGTGAGAGGTCCGTCGCCCCGTGGGAACCGGTTCTGACCTGGTAGAGCGCGGCCAGGTCGAAGATCCGGCGCAGGTGCGTGATCCCGCCGGCGTGGACGACGGTGGTGCGCACGTAGTCGATGAGCTGCTCGGTGATCAGGTGCTGGACGTCCCAGATCGAGGTCAGCGCCTCGCCGACCGCGATCGGCGTCGTCGTGTGCTGACGGATGAGCCGGAACGACTCCTGGTTCTCGGCCGGTGTCGGGTCCTCCATCCAGAACAGCCGGCAGTCCTCCACCCGCTTGCCGAAGCGGGCCGCCTCGATCGGCGTGAGCCGGTGGTGGATGTCGTGCAGGAGGTGGAAGCCGAAGCCGAAGCGCTCGCGTACGGCTTCGAGGTAGGTCGGGGCGAACCCGAGATAGGCCTCGGTGTCCCAGGGCTGCTCGTCGGGTAGCGAGTTCGCGGCTGGCTCGTACACCTTGCCCTTGCGGATCCCGTAGGTGCCGCCGACGTCCGGGACGGCGGCCTGGGCGCGGACGGCCTTGTAGCCGAGGTCGAGGAACCGCTCGACGTCGTCGAGCAGGGAGGGGACGTCCATGCCGCTGGCGTGCGAGTAGACCATGACGCCGTCACGGGAGCGCCCGCCGAGCAGCTGGTAGACCGGCAGACCGGCGACCTTGCCCTTGATGTCCCACAGAGCCGTGTCCACGGCGGAGATGGCCGTCATCGTGACGGGGCCGCGGCGCCAGTACGCGCCACGGTAGAGGTACTGCCACATGTCCTCGATCCGCGCCGGGTCCTTGCCGATCAGCAGCGGTACGAGGTGCTCCTGCAGGTAGCTCGCGACGGCCAGTTCGCGGCCGTTCAGCGTGGCGTCGCCGAGGCCGGTCACACCGTCCGAGGTCGTGATGCGCAAGGTGACGAAGGTCCGCCCCGGGGAGGCGACGAACACCTCGGCACGCTCGATCTTGCTCACAGGTCCACTCCTTCGGACGATCTCCGACACTCTGTAGTCGAGCAGTATTGATATACAAGCATCTGTCGCACAGATGCGCAATACTAGTTGTGCGATGACCGGGTAGGGTGGGCGTGTGGCCGGATCGAACCAGCGGCGGACCAGTCGTCGCACTGTTTACGAGGCCCTGCGCCGCAAGGTCCTGACCCTCGAGCTCCCGCCGGGGACGGCTCTGTCCGAGAACGAGCTCGCGGCCGCGCTCAAGGTGAGCCGCACACCGGTCCGGGAGAGCCTGATCCTGCTGTCCGAGGAGGGGCTGGTCCAGATCTTCCCCCAGGTCGGCTCGTTCGTCTCCCGCGTCGACCCGGCCAGGGTGGCCGACGCGCAGTTCCTGCGCGAGGCCGTGGAGATGGCCTCGCTCGACGACCTGCCCGCCGCGCTCGATGCCGACCTGGTCGAGGAGCTACGGCAGAACCTGAGGGACCAGCAGCAGCCGGACCTCGACATCGAGGGGTTCTTCGCCCTCGACGAGGCCTTCCACCAGGGTCTGCTGCGGCTGAGCGGGCACGGCAGCGCCTGGACGACCGTGGCCTCGGCCAAGGGGCATCTCGACCGCGCGCGCCGGCTCGGCCTCCATGTGACCTCCCCGACGAGCTTCGCCGCCCAGCACGTCGAGATCCTCGACGCGGTGGTCCGCGGCGACGTGGTGCTGGCCCGCACGGCCATGCGCACCCACCTGAGGGCGGTCTTCAACGACGTCGAACGCATCCGGGAGCACTCGCCGGAGCTGTTCGCCACGGACTCCGGCTCGGCTCCGGTCCGCCGCAACGTCGTCGTCTGGGAGTAACGGGATGTGCGCTTGAGTCTCCACTAAGGGGAGGCACAAGAGTGGAAGGCATGGACGGCGACACGCTCTACTCGATCGGCGAACTGGCACGGCGGACCGGACTGACGGTCAAGGCCATCCGGTTCTACTCCGACCGCGGGATCGTGCCGCCGACCGACCGAAGCCCGGCCGGCTACCGCCGCTACGGCGTCGACGCCCTCGCCCGCCTCGAACTGGTGCGGACGCTGCGCGACCTGGGGCTGGACCTGCCCACGATCCGGAAGGTCGTGGACCGGGAGGTCTCGCTCGCCGAGGTCGCCGCGGCGCACGCCGACGCGCTGGCGGTGCGGATCCGCACGTTGCGGCTGCGGCGCGCGGTGCTGACGGCGGTGGCCAGGCGCGGGTCCACAGCAGAGGAGACGGATCTCATGCACAAGCTGGCCAAGCTCTCCGAGGACGAACGCCACCGGCTGATCGGCGACTTCCTCGACACCGCCTTCGGCGGCCTGGACGCCAACCCCGGGTTCGTCGGGATCAGACACTCGATGACCCCCGAACTGCCCGACGATCCCGAGCCCGAGCAGGTCGAGGCGTGGGTGGAGCTCGCTGAGCTGTCCCAGGACCCGGACTTCCGGGCCGTCATGCGGCACATGGCCGAGCAGCTCGCGGCCGAGCGGGCCCAGGGCGACACCACGGTCCTGCGCCGCGGCTCCGCCGCGATGGTCCGCGAGGAGGCGGCCCCGGCCCTGGCGGCCGGCCTCGATCCGGCCTCGCCCGGGGCCGAGGCGGTCGTGGCGGCGGTCACAGCTCGATACGCGCACGTCTTCGACTGCCCCGACGACGCCGATCTCCGGCGCCGCCTGCTGGTCCGGCTGGAGAGCGCGAACGACCCCCGCCGGGAGCGCTACCTCCGGCTGCTCGCGGTGATCAACGGCTGGTCCGCACCGGAAAGCCTGGCGCCGGCGCTCGACTGGTTCATCCGCGCCCTGCGAGCCGGTCTCCTAAAAGCGCATAGTGCCAGCTCAGAGGGGAAAGAGGGACGCAAGTAGCCATTGATGGGGGCGTCATGGTCTCTTCGCGAGGTGTCTTCAGGCGCAAACCGGTGGAGCAGATCGCCACCGAGCACGAGGGGGAGCTGTCCAGGTCGCTCGGCCTGTGGCAGCTCACCGCCATCGGAGTGGGCGGCATCATCGGCGCGGGAATCTTCGCCCTGGCCGGCGCGGTCGCCAACCAGACGGCGGGGCCGGCGGTGCTGGTGTCCTTCCTCATCGCGGGGGTGGCCAGCGCCGCCGCCGCGTTCTCCTACGCCGAGTTCGCGGGCATGATCCCGAAGTCGGGCTCCGCCTACACCTACGGGTACGCGGTCCTGGGAGAGATCGTCGGCTGGTTCATCGGCTGGGACCTGCTGCTGGAGTACACCGCCATCGTCGCGGTCGTGGCCATCGGCATCTCGGGCTACTTCGGCTTCCTCGTCCAGCAACTCGGCTTCACGCTGCCCGCGTGGATGCTCGGCGCGCCCGGCACCGGCACCGGGCACGTGGTGGACCTGTTCGCGGTCCTGTTGTGCCTGCTCATCGCGTACCTGCTGAACCTCGGCATCCGCGCCGCCGCCAGGTTCGAGACGTGGGTGGTGGCCATCAAGATCGCCGTGGTGCTGCTGGTGATCGTGGTCGGGTTCTTCTACATCAAGCCCGCCAACTACACGCCGTTCTTCCCGTTCGGGATCAGCGGCGCGATCACCGGGGCCGCCACCGTGTTCTTCGCGGTGTTCGGCTATGACGCGATGAGCACCGCGGCTGAGGAGTCGCGGGACGCCCGGCGGCACATGCCAAGGGCGATCATCTACTCGCTGACCATCTCGATGATCCTGTACGTGCTGGCCACGCTCGTGCTCACCGGCATGCAGAACTACCGCGACATCGACCCAGAGAGCGGCTTCGCCACGGCGTTCGCCTCCGTCGGGCTGTCCGGGCTGGCCTCGCTGATCGCGGCCGGCGCCGTGGTGGGCATCCTCACGGTCATGTTCACCTTCATGCTCGGTGTCACCCGGGTCTGGTTCTCGATGAGCCGTGACGGGCTGCTGCCGCAGTGGTTCGCCAAGCTGCACCCGGTACGCCGGGTGCCCACGAGGGTCACGTGGATCGTGGGGGTCGCGTCGGGAGTGATCGCCGGGTTCCTGCCCATCCGGGAGGCCGCCGAGCTGACGAACATCGGGATCCTGCTGGCGTTCGTGGTCGTGTGCGTGGCGGTGATCGTGCTCCGCTACCGGCAGCCCGAGCTGCCGCGCACGTTCCGCACACCGGGCATGCCGGTGGTGCCGGCCCTCGGCGCGCTCTTCTCGATCTGGCTGATCACGTTCCTGGACCCGCTGACGTGGCTGCGGTTCGCCGTATGGTTCGTGCTGGGGCTGATCATCTACTTCAGCTACAGCCGCCGGCACTCTCAGCTGGCCTGACGCTCCCGAGGGGTGAGGCCGCGCGGGTGGCGTGTGGATAACCTCTCGATCGCTAACTATGTGCATTAGCCTAACCACCGTGAGTAACAGAGCCGCTGTCGGCACCCCCCTCTTTCGCCGTACGATCGCCCGCGTTCTGCGTCGCATCGGGCGGCGCGGCGCCTCCCTGGCGTTCGTCGGTCTGCTGAGCATGGCCATCGCCGCGTCCCTCGCGTTCGTGCCGGCCGACCAGCGGGTCGCCCCCGGATACGCCATGCTGGCCTCCATCGCCCCCTTGACCGTCTGGGCGCTGGTCTGGTGCGCCACCGGCGCTCTGTGCCTGGTGCAGATGTTCATGCGCTCGGACCGGGTGGCCTTCGCCGCCGCTACCGCGCTGCTCATGATGTACGGCCTGGTCTACCTGCTCTCGACGTTCACCGGCGTCAACCCGCGGGGGTGGGTCGGCGGCGCGGTCTGGCTGGCCTTCGGCGGCTGGATCGCGTTGATCGCCACCTGGCCCGAGGCCGTCGTCGTGAGCCGCTTCCCGGGGGGCCGGGCCGACGCGGCGGCCGTCATCGTCGCCGACGGCGCCGGTGTCATCCAGTCGTGGAATCCCCAGGCCGCGACCCTGTTCGGCTGGACCATCGACGAGGCGGTCGGGCGGTCGCTAACGATCCTGATGCCGCCCCGATTCCGCGGCCAGCACGCCGCCGGCCTGGCCCGGGTCGGCTCCACCGGCCGCTCCGAGCTGGCCGGGCGGGACATCCCGCTGGTCGGCCTGCACCGCGACGGCAGCGAATTCGCCATCGCCCTGACCGTCAACGCCTGGCACAGCGATGACGGCGTCACCTATACCGGCGTGGTGCGGCCAGTCGGAGGCGGCAGTGTCCAACCTGAGTAACATCCTCATCCAGCTCTCCGTCGGCATCGTCCCGCTCGGCGTGGCCTACCTCGCCTTCCGCTCGGCCACCGACGCCAACAAGAAGACGCAGCAGACGGCGCTGATGCAGGCCGAACGCCACGCCGAGCTCGAACGCTCCAAGGTGGACGCCGACGCCTTCGTCCGCGCCAAAACGATCTACGAAGACGCGTTGACCCAGATGGAGAGGCAGGTGGCCCGCTTGCAGGGCCAAGCCGCCCAGGTCAGCGCCGACCTGGTCAGCGAGCAGACCAGCGCGGCCGCGATGCGCGAGCGGATCAGCCAGTTCCAGGCCCAGATCCGCGCCCTCGAACGTACCGTGATCGCGCTGCGCGCCCAGCTCATCGCGGCGGGACTCTCTCCCGTGGCCATCTCCGAGACCACCGGCCCGTTCATGATCGGACATCCGCCGCGCCCCCGAACGGCGGAATGAGGCGGGTCTGTCATCACTTCGCGGGAGGTCGCTAAGATCGGCGCCACCTCGAACGGTGGAGGAACCGATCATGACCAAGGAGACGGAGACGCTCCTCGCGTCCCTGAACAGCCAGCGTGAGCATGTGCTCGGGATCCTGGACGGCCTTCCGGCGGAGGCGCTGCGGCGGCCGGTGCTGCCGTCGGGGTGGACGTGCCTGGGACTCGTCCGCCACCTCGCCCTCGACGTCGAGCGGTTCTGGTTCCGCGCCGTCGTGGCCGGCGAATCGGTCGAGCTCGAAAGCGGGGACGCCGCCTGGCAGGTCGCCCCCGACGAGCCGGTCGAGACCGTGCTGGACTTGTACCGGCGGGAGATCGAGCTGGCGAACGCCGTCATCGCCGCCACGCCTCTCGACGCCGAACCGGCCTGGTGGCCCGCCGAGCTCTTCGGTGACCCGCCGCCCCGGGACCTGTTCACGGTCATCCTGCATGTGATCACCGAGACGGCGTGTCATGCCGGGCACCTGGACGCGGCACGCGAGCTGACCGATGGCCGAACCTGGCTCGTCCTGACGTAGCCCGGCCCGTCACTCGGTGCGGAGCTCGTCCGGGTGCAGGGTGCGGCGGAGGAGGGGACGGGCGGCTCTGGCCACCAGGACTGCCGTCCCTACGCCGATCAGCACCATGAGGATCATGCGCGTCGCCACCCAGATGAGCGCCTCCGGCTGTTCCTGGTAGCCGTACGCACCGGTGGAGATCAGGACGAAGCTCACCCCGGTGAGGGCGGCGACCAGGCACACCGGGATCGACGTGGTGAGCGCCTGGCGGATGAGGACCCGGCCCAAGGCGGGCGCGGGCGTGCCGGCGGCGGCCAGAGCCGCGAACGATCGTCGATGATCCAGCAGCGCCTCCGCCTGATGCACGACGAGGGCGGCGGCTGAGGTGGCCAGCGCGACCAGCAGGGCGAGGTCTATCAGCAGATAGACCGTCGGCCAGTTGGAGAGGTCATCCTGCGTGAAGATGATCCCCTGTTGGGCGCCCTCGGCGGCGCCGAAGAACACGGTCAGTCCCACCACTGACAGCGCGCGGGCCCAGCCCCGTGGGTCGGCTTCGACGAGCCGGGCCGCGAGCAGGGTCTCGGCCGTCCGAGCGCGCCGCCCTGCCCACCGTGCGGCTGCTCTGATCAGCCATGCGGTGGCGAGGACCAGGCCGAACAGAAGGAGCACCATGCCGATGGCCATGATCAACGCCGGGCCGTACGGCCCGATCAGCCCGACATACTCGCTGATGAAGTCTCGGCCCTTGCGGGTCGCCACGGTGGCGAGCGCCCCTATCCCCGCCGCGACCAGCACCAGGTCGAGCACCCTCGGGCCGGTCGGCTGCGCCCGCCGGACCACGCCCAGCGGAGAGGACACCACGTGCCGTCCCGCCTTCAGTCCTGAGTACGTGCCGCTGAAGGTCACTACGGCGAGGATCGCCGGCATCAGGAGGGGGCGGTTCAGCGGCAGCGGCCACGACAGTGCCAGGTCGATCACCAGGTACACCGCGATGCCGATCAACCCGCCCAGCGCCGCCCGCCACCCACCCTCGTACGCCCCGAGCAGGCGCACGTGGCGCGGCGTGGCCCCGGCCAGCCGAAGGGCGGCCAACCGCCGTTCCCTGGTGGCGCCGGCCAGCCGGCTCACCTGGTAGAGGAAGGCCATCGCCGGGAGGATCAGCAGGGCCAGCCCCAGCGAGGTGAAGGCGCGCCCTTCGTCGCTGAAGAAGGCGTCGACGCGGGCGTCCCATGCCTGGAGCAGGCTCACCGCGACGCAGAACAGGAAGGTCGCGAGCGCCGCCCCCGTGGTCATGAGGCGCCCCCGAATCCGTTCGCGTCGCGACCCGCCCTTGGCGAGCATGCGCATCACAGCGATCACGGCGATCACGCGCTCACCTCCGCCGCGAGCGCGCGTAGAACGGCGATCACGTGGCGGACGGCGATGGCGCATTGGACGTTGATCACGCGGCCACCTCCGCCGCGAGTTCGCCGTCGCGCAACACGAGCTCCCGGTCGGCGTAGGCGGCCACCCGGTTGTCGTGCGTGACGATCACCAGGGTGATGCCGTCCGCGCGGGCCGTACGGGTGAGCTCGTCCATCAGCTGTTCGCCGGCCAGCGAGTCGAGCGCGCCGGTCGGCTCGTCGGCGAAGACCACGCGCGGGCCGGTGACCAGCGCGCGGGCCATGGCGACGCGCTGCGTCTGGCCGCCGGACAGCGTGCCGGGCCGCTGCTCGCCGCACTCGGCCGCGTTCAGGCGCTCCAGCCAGGAGCGGGCGGTGTTCAGCGACTCCTGGCGGCCGTGCCGGTCGAACAGCAGCGGCAGCGCCACGTTCTCCGCCGCGGTCAGCTCGGGCACCAACTGGCCGAACTGGAAGACGACGCCGAAGCTCTGCCTGCGCAGGTTCGTACGTTGGGTCTCGTCTAGCGTGTCGATCCGCTTGCCGTCGAACAGGACCTCGCCCGACTCCGGGCGGATGATCCCGGCCAGGCAGTGCAGCAGGGTGGATTTGCCGGATCCGCTCGGCCCGGTGATCGCCACGATCTCGCCCGCGCCGATCTCCAGGGAGACGCCGTCTAAGGCGACGGTCGAGGCGAACGTCTTGCGCAGCGCGCGCGCTTCAAGCATGAGAGTCCTCCTTCAGGTCGGCCAGCCGTCGCATGGCCGTCTCGATCCAGCGCAGGTCGGCGTCGAGGTGCTGGAGCGCGTAGTCGGCGGCCAGCGCCTGGGCGGGGGAGCCCGCCGAGCGCTCCGCGGTGAGCTCGCGCATCCGCGCCAGGTGCGCGGCCCGCTGCCGGGACAGGTAGCCGTCGGCGGCGCCGTTGGCCACGGACGCCACCACCACACGCGACAGCAGCGCGCTGGACAGGTGCGGCGCGGGCGCCTCCACCCCGTCCAGCCACCGGGTGAGCTCGGCGAGCCCTTCGCCGGTGATGGCGTACACCGTGCGTTCCGGCCCACCGTCCTGCATCGTCTCCGCGACCTCGGCGAACCCGTCGCGCTGCAGGCGCTGCAGCGTCGCGTACACCTGGCCGTAGGCGAGCGGCTTGGCGCCGGGCAGGCGCCGGTCGTGCTCGCGTTTGAGTTCGTATCCATGCTTCGGGCGCTCCACGAGCAGCCCGAGCATCACATGTCCGGTCGACATGGCGAGCACTATACATTGAATGAATAGTGAAGCGCGATCATGGTCGATAACCTGGCGGGCATGAAGGACCGGCCGGCGGGAGTTGACGAGCGGGCGTTGCGGGATGCCCTGGAGAAGTGGGGGATCGGGGCCGTCTCACTGGAGTACGCGCCGGTCGGGTTCGGGGATTACCACTGGATCGCGGCTGACACGGATGGACCGCGATGGTTCGTCACGGTCGCGGACCTGACGCAGAAAGACCAGGCCGGGGACGGGGAGAGCGCGCTGCGCCGGGCCATGGACACCGCCGTCGCCCTGCGTGCGCAGGGTCTCGACTTCGTCGTCGCGCCTTTGGCAGCCGCCGGGGGTGAGACGCTTCAGCTGCTCGGGCCCCGGCACGCGGTGAGTGTCTTTCCGCTGGTCAGCGGGCGACCTGGGGAGTTCGGCGACCGTCTGGCGGCCAGTGAGCGCCGGAGGATCGTGGAGATGCTCGCCGAGTTGCACCGTTCGACGCCGCCGCCGTCGACTCCCGTCCGGCCGTTGCGCATCCCGATGCGGGGCCGGCTGGAGGAGGCCATCGAGGCGTCGGGCGGGGTCTGGCGGGGTGGGCCGTACGCGGAGCCCACCCGCGCTCTGGTGGCCGACTCCGCCGGGCGGTTGCGGGAGCGGCTGGCGGAGTTCGATCGGCGGGTCGATGAGGCGAGCGGCGCGGACCTCGTGGTGACCCATGGGGAGCCGCATCCCGGCAACGTGGTGATGGTCGAAGGCGGCCCGGTGCTGGTGGATTGGGACACGGTGGGGCTGGCGCCGCCCGAGCGGGATCTGTGGCTGGTCGCCGACGGGCCGGATGACCTGGCCCGTTACGCGGAGCTCACCGGGCGGCGGCCCGACCCGGAGGTCATGGAGCTCTTCCGCCTGCGCTGGGCCATCGAGGACGTGGCCCTCTACGTCGAGGATCTGCGTTCGCCCCATGAGCTGAGCGCCGATACCCGTGAAGCGTGGGAAGCCCTCACCGGCACCGTACGCGAGCTGACAGCCCCCGCATCAAACAGCTGACATCTCCTGCAAAGTACGGCGAACGTCGGCATAGTAGGAGAGATCGTGGTGTGCCGAAGAAAGAAGAGGATCCCGAGGGCTGAGTTCCATGTGGCTTGACGGGATGGAGATCCCCGGGTGGCTGCGGCCGTGGGTCGGCTGGGTGGTGGGCTCGGACTGGCCCCAGGCCGACGAGCGGGCGCTGTTCCGGATGGCCGACGCGTTGGTGCGGGCCGCGCGGCGGATCGTGGCCACGGCCGACGGGTCGGGACAGTGGCTGACCGGCGGGGTGCGGGGGGACTGGGACGGCGACGCGCTCAAGGCGTTCGTGAAACGGGTGGGGGAGGTCGTCGGGGGGCGGCAGGCCGATCTGGTGGAACAGCTGGTCACCATGGCCATCGGGCTGAACGACCTGGGTGTGCAGGTGCAGTACACCAAGCGGATGATCAAGCTGACCGTGCTGCTGTTCGTGGTGCAGATGTTGTGGCTGACATGGGCGCTGCTGCATCCCGCCGGTCGGCTGACGGTGCGGGGGCTGTTCAAGGCACGGGCGCAGGTGGCGCGGTGGACGGTCCGGCAGTTCGGGCAGCGCCTGGCGGTCAACGTGGCCTGCTTCGGGCTTCTGATGGGCGCGATGGATTTGTACGTGCAGGGGACCCAGTCGCGGCGCGACGCCATCGACTGGAAGCAGGTCGGCACGTCGGCGGGGATGGGGGCGCTGAACGGCGGGTTGCTCACGGGGCTGGCGTGGGCGCTCCCGACGCGGTCGTTGTGGATGTTGATGGGGCACACGGGGGTGGCGTCCGCGGGTGCGACGGTGGCGGGTGCGTTGCTGAGCGGTCAGCCGGTCAGCTTGAAGGTGGTGGCCGAGGCGTTCACCTCGGGTGTGGTCAGTGTCGCGGACGGCCATCTGGCGAGCTGGAGTCCGCACGGTCCCCGCGCCGACGGTGGCGGGGCGGCCCGGCCCGATGCCGAGCGGCCGGCCCGCGTCGGGGGAGAGGATCCCCGGCCGCAGGAGCCGGCGCCCGCACCTGAGGGGCCCGAACCGCACGTGGCGCGGGGTGCGGACGCGTCGCGCACCGACCTCGCCCGGGTACGGGAGGGCACCGACGGCCGCAGCATCGACCAGCTGATCAACCGGGGCGGAGACACTCTGGTGCACCACTTCGGCCGGAACAGCGATGAACCGAACGCTCAGCACCGCGCCGGACGGGAAACCGAGGTGGCGGGCACCGTCTACCGGAGGATCGACTTCCCAGTCAGTGACATGCGGCCGGGCGCCGAGTTCACGCTGCCCGACACGGTGCTCAACACGCGGTCCTACACCGCCGATCACCTCGCCCCCACGGAGGTCGTCACCTTCTCCAGAACGGGCAGGGACCTCGGCGACGGTCAGGTGGCGCAGGCGCCGGGCACCAAGATGCGGGTCCTCGGCGCGCACGAGGGCGCCTACATCTCGCCGTACGGCGAGGCCGGGACCAGGGTCTACCTGGTCGAGGTCGGGCAGGACCCGTTACCCGTACAGCCGGCGCCGCCCCTCGAGCCGCGGCACGCGGCGATGATCGGCCGCTTCAGGGAGGAGGTCGCGGCGGGCGTGTGGTACCGCGACCCGGGTTCCATGTCGATGCCCACCGCGGACCCGCGGCTGCTGTCGCCCACCTCTGGCATCATCGACGTCGGCGTCGCCGCGGACGGGACCCACTTCCTCATCGGCGAGCATCGGCTGACCGCCGGCGATCTCGGCACCATGCTCGTGCACGACCCCCGGCTGGTCGCCGCGCCCGACGCGGCCCTGCGGGTGCTCGGCTGCGAGACCGCCACCAACCTCGGCCTGTTGCAGGAGCTGGCCGACACCACCGGCCGCGAGGTGATCGCGGGCGACAGGTACGTCTACATCGGCGCCGACCGGCAGGCGCACACCGCGAACATCCAGGGCTATACGGAGGACGGCCGCCCGATGTTCCCTCACCGGGGTGACGGTGCCTGGCACATCGCCGTGCCGGAGGCCAGGGTCGAACGGCCGGCGGTGGCCGCCGAGGTGAAGCCGCCGAGGGCGGGCGTACCGGCGGCTCCCGAGTCGCTGCGCGCGGCGATCGACGCGGAGGAGGCGACCTACGTCCCTGTCGGACGGGGATCGGATGGAAAAGTGGACATCATCACGCTGGACGACGTGCCGCAGGCCATCAGGAAGGAGATGTACGGCAGGGCGCAGCGCCCGGCGCGCATCGAGGTGGTGGTCTCCCAGGTGGGGCAGGCGATCGGCGCCAACGTGGCCCGCGCCATGCTCGACCCGTATGCCCACGGCGCCGTGCTCGCCGACTTCATCAAGGGCTCGAGCGCGAACGAGGTGGCCCACCTCCTGTCCGGCTTCAAGGGCAGGCGGGACGCGATCCTCATCGGCCTGCTCGACGTGCTGACGGCGAACTCGGACCGGGCCGCCCGCAACCTGATGCGGACCGCCGACGGCCGGTTCTTCGCCATCGACCACGCGCGCTCGTTCGGCAGCGACCAGATCATCGTCCACCGGGACCAGCCCTTCGCCGCCAATTTCGTCGGGCGGCGCCCCGACGGCCTGTTCGGCTGGGTCGACAACCCGCTCACCAGGCAGGATGTCGATCTCATCACCGAACGCCTGCAGGCGCTGCGGCCCGAGTTCGAACGGCACGGTCTGCGCTCCGAGTACGAGGTCATGATGGGCCGCCTCTACCAGGTGGCGGACCACGCGACAGGGCGCACTCCGCTCATCGCCGTCGACGACGTCCCGGCCGACGCCGACCGGCTCGAGCACCACTTCGGCCGGGACTAGGCCTTCAGCGTGCGCAGGGTCGGGTCGGAGATCACCAGGTCGGCGTGCGGGCGGGTGCCGTTGACCAGGGTCGCGTTGCGCTGGTCGGTGCCCATCACCCAGGCCACGGCCGCGTCGTGCTCCTTGCCGAACCGCTCGTGGCGGGCGACGAGCCGTCGCACGCGCTCGTCCTCGTCGAGATCGCAGTACCAGACCTCGTCGAGCTCGGGCCGGACCCGGGCCCAGTCGCCGTCGTGGAGCAGCAGGTAGTTGCCCTCGGTGACGATGAGGCGGGCGGTGCGCGGGACCGGGATGCTGCCCGCGATCGGCTGTTCCAGGTCGCGTTCGAAGGCGGGGGCGTAGATCACGTCATCTTCGTCCTGGCGCAGGCGGCGGAGCAGCGCGGCGTACCCGGCGGCATCGAAGGTGTCGGGGGCGCCCTTGCGGTCACGCCGGCCGAGCCGCTCGAGCTCCACGTCGGCGAGGTGGAAGCCGTCCATCGGCACGTGCGCCACCCAGTCGAGCGCGGGCCGGTCCTGTCGCAGCAGCTGGACCAGGTGTTCGGCGAGCGTGGACTTGCCGGCGCCGGGGCTGCCCGTGATGCCCAGAACCGCGCGGTGGCCGTCGCGTACGAGGGAGCGGGCTCGGGCCGCCAGGTCGTGGAGGGTCATCATCGAGCCTGGCTCGCGTGGAGCTGGCCGGAGATGAAGCCGTGGGCCTGGCGGGCCAGGTCCGCGCCGTCGGACCACAGGTTGCGCCAGATGGCCAGGTCGTTCGACAGCCCGCGCATCACCACGGCCGAGGAGAAGGACTCGAAGGTGATCGGCCCCTGGTAGCCGATGTCGGCCAGCGCGTGGAAGAAGGAGGTGAAGTCCAGGTGACCGGAGCCGAGGTAGCCCCGGTGGTTCTCGCCGATGTGGACGTAGCCGAGCCGGTCGCCGACGTCGTGCACCGGGCGTACGAGATCGTCCTCTTCGATGTTCATGTGGTAAGTGTCGAGGTGGATGAGGACGTTGTCCTCCCCGATGTCGTCGGCGAGCCGCAGCGCGTCGCGCGCGGTGTTGATGACGTTGGTCTCGTAGCGGTTGCAGATCTCCAGGCCGAGCGTCATGCCGCGCCCCCGCGCCTCCTGCGCCAGGCCGCGCAGCACCGTCACCACGTTGCGGCGCCCGGCGTCGGTGAGCGGGCGGTCGTACTTGCCCAGGGCGCTGTAGAGGGCGCCGGTGAAGTGCGTGCCGCCGAGCTCGTGGGTGACGATGAGCGAGTCGTGCAGCAGTTTCTCGCCACGCGCGACCACGTCGGCGTCGTCGCTGGAGACGTCGGCGTCGAAGGCGAGGCCGCGCGAGCAGGCCACGCCGAGGCCCGCCGAGCGCAGGGCGTCGCGGGCGGCCGCGACGTCGAGGTTGGCGGAGTCGTGCAGGGACAGTTCGAGCAGGTCGAACCCGGCCTCCTTCGTCTTGCGGATCGCGTGCTCCACCGACGCGGGCGTGGTGTCACCGACCCAGACGAGGGCGTGCACGCCGATGGGGTTGGTCGTGGTGGTCATTGTGGTGCCTTCTACTTGGTGGTTGGGTACGGGGTTCATTGGCCGGCGGCGCCGGTGACGAGGGAGACGATCTCCTCGCCGGTGATCTCGGACGTACGGCGTCCGCCGACGCAGCGGCCGGCGCGCATCACCCAGACCTGGTCGCTCAGCCGCATGACCTGCGCGAAGTTGTGGCTGATGAGCAGCACCGTGTGCCCCTCGTCGCGCAGCCGCAGGATGAGCTCCTCGACCCGGGCCGTCTCCTGGACGCCGAGCGCGGCCGTCGGCTCGTCCATGATGACCAGCCGCGAGCTGAAGCCCGCCGCGCGGCAGATGGCGACGGCCTGGCGCTGCCCGCCGGACAGCCGCCGGACGCGGGACTTCACCGCGGGGACGTTGACCGCGAGCGTGGAGACCATCTCCCGCGCGCGGGTCTGCATCGCCCGCCGGTCCAGGAACGCGATGGGACCGAACCCGCGGACGAGCTCGCGGTTGAGGAAGAGGTTCTGCCACACGGTGAGGTCCTCGACGAGGGCCAGGTTCTGGTGGACGGTCTCGATGCCCGCCCTGCGGGCGTCGTCAGGGGAGTGGAAGTCGGCCTGCTCCCCTTCGAAGATGATGTGGCCGCTGTCGGGCCGGTGGATCCCGGAGATGCAGCGCACCAGCGTGGACTTGCCCGCGCCGTTGTCGCCGACCAGCGCGGTGATCTCCCCTTGGCGCAGGGAGAGCGAGACGTCGGCGAGGGCGCGGACGTTGCCGAACGACAGGGAGACGTTCTGGCAGTCGAGCAGGGTGTTCGTCATCGCTGGAACCTTGTCAGGAGCGCGGCCAGCACCACGACGATGCCGACGGCGAGAGGCTGGTAGAACTGCGAGACGCCGAGCAGCGTCAGCCCGTTGACCAGCGCGATGAGCAGCAGCGCGCCGATGACCGGGCCGATGATGCTGCCCCGCCCGCCGAACAGGCTCACCCCGCCGAGCACGACCGCGGCCACGGAGTTGAGCAGGAACGAGGTGTTGGCGGCCGGCTCGGCCGCGCCGATCCGGGCCACCAGCAGGATCGCCCCGAGCCCGGCGAGCACGCCGGAGATCGTGTAAACGGCGATCTTGACGCGCTGGGTGCTGATCCCCATGGCCGTCGCGGACTCCGCCGCCCCACCCGTGGCCAGCACGTGCGTGCCGAACCGGGTGTGGAACAGCAGGACGTGCCCCAGCACCGCGACGACCGCCGCGATGACGAACGACCAGCCGAAGATCCCGATCCCGCCGGTCGACAGGCCGAGCAGCGCCGCGTCGATGATCGTCACGGGCTTGCCCTCGGACAGGATCAGCGCCAGTCCGGAGGCCGCCGAAAGGGTGCCGAGCGTCACGATGAAGTCGGTGATCTTGCCTCGGGCGATGATCACTCCGTTGATCACGCCGACCAGGCCCGAGGCGACGATGGCCGCCAGACACGACAGCGACAGTCCCCAGCCCATCGCGTAGGCCTGGCCGAAGGCGACCGCGCCCAAGGTCATCGCGGAGGCGATCGACAGGTCGATGCCCGCCGTGGCGATGACGAACGTCTGGCCGACGCTCAGGATGATCAAAATGGCCGCGGCGACCAGCATCGAGGCGATGTTGCCGGCGCTGAGGAAGGTGGGGTTCAGCGCCTGGAAGACGATCACCAGGACGATCAGCCCGACGAGGGCCGCCCACTCGGCCCAGAAGCCGACGTCCTTCAGGCGCGCGGTCCAGGCTTCGTGGTTGGGCGCGGCGATTGCGGTGTTTGCCATCTCTGTCCTACTGGATGAGGCTCTTGAACGGGTCGGTGTAGGTGCCGAACGGCTTGGGGGTGGCCGCCAGCGCCTTGTCCGCGTTGTCCTTGGTGACCAGCTCGACCGGGGACTTCACCTTGGGCGGCAGCGTCTTGCCCTTCGTGGCCGCCTGGCACGCCTCGACGCCCATCAGGCCCATCGCGTACGGGTATTGGGCGACGGTGCCGTCCAGCGTGCCGGCCTTGACCGCCTGGAGGGCGTCCTTGATGCCGTCGACGCTGATGACCTTGACCTGTCCCGCCTTGCCGGCGTTGGCGATGGCCCGCGCCACGCCGAGCCCCATGTCGTCGTTGGCGACGAAGAAGCCCCGCAGATCCGGCTGCGCGCGCATGACGTCGGTCGCGGCGGTGAGCGCGGTCTGGCGCTCCCAGTTGGCGGCGACGGTCTGGACGACCTTGAGGTTGGGGCCGATGCCCTGCTGGAACCCCTCGACCCGGGCGCCGCTGGTGACGTCGCCGGCGATGCCGCCGATGACCGCGACGTCACCGGCCGGCACGAGCTCGCTCATTCGCTTGCCGGCCATCTTGCCGGCCTCGACGTTGTCCGTGCCGATGTAGGTGGCCAGCTTGACGTTGGCGCTGCCGGCCGCGCCGGCGTCGACGGGGCTGTCGATGTTGACGATGGGCTTGTTCTGCGCGCCGATCTTGGCCAGGCCCTGGATGAGGTTGGTGCCGGTGATCGGGTTGACCACGAAGCAGGAGAAGGGCTGCCCGGCCAGGCCGTTGAGCTTGTCCGCCTGCCCGGTGGTGTCGGTGATGGAGTCGGCCGCCTGGACCGTGAGAGAGACGCCGCCCGCCTTGGCCTGCTCGTCCATGCCCTGCTTCATCGTCTGGAAGAAGGGATTGTCCAGCCCTTTGATCACCGCGGCGACGCTGGGAGCTTCGGCGGCGGCGGCGTCCTTGCCGGACGGACCGGCGGACACGCTGGAGCCGCAGGCTCCCAGGGCCAGCGTCCCGGCCGCCAGCACGGCGGTGACCGCCGTCGCTCGCCTTCCATGCGAGGTCATGTGCATCGGATGCCCCTTTCGGCGTCAATGGGACGACCGTATGACTACTTCTGAACTCTGACAACCCATGTTTCGACTTTTTAAGTCGAAACATTCTTGACTTACGAGCACTCTCAGTCACCGATAGAGTGGGCTAATGGCCATAACCGGCGTGTCCGCCTTGCGGATGGGAGTCAGCTCGGGCGAGATCCTCAGCCTGTTCCGCGACATCCCCGACGGGCTCACGAAGGCCGACGTCATGCGACATACCGGCCTGTCGCGCACCACGGTCAACCAGCGCCTCGACGGGCTGCTCACCGCCGGGCTGCTCATCCCCGCGCCCACGGAGGCGCGCACGGGCGGCCGGCCCGCCGGTCAGTTCGTCGTCAACCGCGACCGGGGCGTGCTGCTGGTGGCCGACGTGGGTGCCACCGGCCTGCGCACCGCCGTGTGCGACCTGGGCGGGGAGGTGCGGGCCGAGCGGGACGTCCGCGCCGACGTGACCAGCGGCCCGGCGGCGATCCTCACGATCGTGTCCGGGCTGTTCGCCGAGCTGCTCGAGGAGCGCGGCCACGAGCCGGGCGACGTGCTCGGCATCGGCATCGACGTGCCCGGTCCCGTCGACTTCGCGAGCGGGCGGGTGGTCAGCCCGCCGATCATGACCGGCTGGGACCGCTTCGACATCCCGGGCTGGTTCACCGCCCGCTACAACTGCCCGGTGCTGGTCGACAAGGACGTCAACGCGATGGCCTTCGGCGAGCAGCGCCTGCGCTACCCCGATGTCCCGCACCTGCTCATGATCAAGATCGGCACCGGTGTCGGCACCGGCCTCATCGCGGGTGGCCAGGTGCACCGGGGCGCCGACGGCGCGGCCGGCGACATCGGCCACATCCAGGTCGTGGTCGACGACGTGGCAGAGCCGCCGCTCTGCCGGTGCGGCAACCTCGGCTGCGTGGAGGCCTACGCCGGGGGCTGGGCGCTCGTCCGCGATCTCCAGGCGGCGGGCCGCGACGTCACCACCGTCGACGACGCCGTGCGGCTGATCCGCTCGGGCGACCTGGCCGCGGTACGCCTGGCGCGGCGCGCCGCCCGCATCCTCGGCGGCGCCATCGCCGACACCGTCAACCTGTTCAACCCGCGCATCATCGCGATCGGCGGCCAGCTCGCGCACACCGACGAGCAGCTCTTCGCCGGCATCCGCGAGATCGTCTACCGGCGGTCACTGCCACTGGCCACCCGCAATCTCCAGATCGTCCGCAGCGACCTCGACCCCGACGCGGGCATTCTCGGGCTCGCGCAGCTCCTCGTGGACGGGATCTACGCTCCCCAGCGGGTCCAGGAGCTCGTCGATCGCGGCGCGGCGGGCACTGAGATCATGCTCCCCGTCCCCGGGGGAGAATGAGACATGCGGAAATACGTGATCCTCGGCGTGCAGGGCAGCGGCAAGGGCACCCAGAGCACCCTGCTGGCCACCGACCTCGACCTCGTGCACATCAGCGTCGGCGACATCTTCCGCTGGCACGTCAAGCGCCACACCAAGCTCGGCGCCCAGGTCCGCCGCCTGGTCGCGGCCGGTGAGCTCGTGGGCGACGACCTGGTCGAGGACGTCGTCAGGGAGCGCCTGCAGCAGCACGACTGGAACTACGGCTTCATCATCGACGGCTTCCCGCGCAGCCGGCGGCAGGCGGAGTTCTTCCTGGAGAGCTACGACATCGACAGCGTGATCCACCTCGACCTGCCCGACGAGGAGGTGTGGCGGCGGGTGCTGGCCAGGCGGCTGTGCTCGCGCTGCGGCATGGACTACAACCTGATCGCCCACCGGCCCGAGACCGAGGGCAGGTGCGACGTGTGCGGCGGCGAGCTCGTCACCCGCGAGGACGACGCCCCGGACGCGCTCGCCACGCGGCTGCGCGAATACCATGACAAGATCGACCCGGTCGTGGAGCTGTTCCGCGGCAAGGAGTACGTCATGACGGTCGACGCCCGCGACGACAAGACCACCGTCCAGCGCAACATCCGCGCCCGCCTCAACCTGCCGCCGTACGCCCCGGAGAAGGCGGCCTCGTAAAGGCGGCCTCGTAAAGGCGGCCTCGTAAAGGCGGCCTCAGGGCGCGGCGTCGCGGCCGAGTAGCTGCCGGGCGACCACCAGCTTGGTGATCTGGGCGGTGCCGTCGGCGATCTGCAGCGCGATCACGTCGCGCAGCCGCTGGGCCTGCCGCAGCTCCTCGGAGTAGCCGGCCTGCCCGAACGTGAGCAGCGCCTGCTGGACGGCGTCGGCGGCCATTCTCGGCACCCACCACTTGACCATGTTCGCCTCGGTCGTGTGCGGGAGTCCCTGGTCCTTGCGCCACAGCGCCTCGTAGCAGAGCGCCCTGCCCGCTCGCAGCTGTGTGGCGTACTCCACCAGGGGGAAGCTGAGCCCCTGGAAGGCGCCGAGCGGGCGGCCGAAGGCGCTGCGGGTGCGCGCCCGCTCCAGCGCGTCGTCGATCGCCGCCTGCGCGGTGCCCGTCGCCATCAACGCGATCAGCGCCCGCGAGTAGTCGAAGCCCCGCATGACCTGGACGAAGCCGAGACCCTCACCGCCCACGATCGTCTCGGGCCCGGTGGTCAGGCCGTCGAAGGTCAGGTGGGCGCGGCCTGCGGCGCGGTTGCCCAGGTCGGTGAACGCCTCCCGCTTCGCCGAGGACAGATCGGCGAGGAAGGCGGTGACGCCGCGCGCGCCAGGCCCGCCCGTCCTGGCGAAGACCAGGCCGTGCGTGGCGGTCATGCCGAGCATGATCGAGGTCTTCTCGCCGTGCAGCAGCCAGGTTCCGTCCTGGACAGTGGCGCGGAACTCGATGGCGGCGGCGTCCGAGCCGTGCTCGGGCTCTGTCAGGCAGATGGCCGGGATCAGCTCCCCCGAGGCCAGGGCGGGCAGCCAGTCGCGCTGCTGCTCCGGCGAGGCGTTGACCTGGAGGATGTCGGCCACGAGCGCGGCGTTGAGCACCAGGTAGCAGCTGTTCACGTCGGCGCGGGCCAGCTCTTCGAGCACCAGGCCGGTGGTCACGGCGTCGGCGCCCGCGCCGCCGTACTCCTCGCGGACGCGCAGGCCGAGCAGGCCCATGCGGGCCAGCTCGCCGGGCAGCTCGGGGCGCATGACCGCGGCCCGGTCGTCGGACTGGTAGTGCGGGGCGAGGCGCTCGGCCGCGAAGTCGCGCACCCGGGCGCGCAGCCGCTCCTGCTCGTCGTCGAACGCGAAGTCCATGCTCAGCCCATCCGTTCGCGCAGCTCGAACTTCTGTACCTTGCCCGACGCCGTCTTCGGCAGCTCGGCGACGACCGTCAGGCGTTCCGGCCAGAACTGCCGGGCCATGCCGAGCCCTTCCAGATGCAGTTGTACGTCGGTGAGCGAGGGCGGCTCCCCGTCCGGGACGACGAAGGCGCACGCCCGCTCGCCGAGACGCTCGTCGGGGTAGGCCACCAGCGCGGCCTCCTTGATCCGCGGGTGCCGCCACAGCGCGGCCTCCACCTCGACCACGGGGATCTTCTCCCCGCCCCTGACGATCAGGTCCTTGGCCCGGCCGGTGATCCGGATGCCGCCCTCGCCGTCGTCCCTGGCCAGGTCGCCCGTGTCGAACCAGCCGTCGCCGGTGAGGGCCTCGGCGTACAGGTCGGGGCGTTTCCAGTAGCCCACGCACTGGTTCGCGCCGCGTACTTGAAGGCGGTCGCCGGCGATCCGGACCTGCATCCAGGGGGCGGGGCGGCCGTCGGAGCGCGCGGCGAGATCCGGCGGGTCCTCGGGGCGGGTGATCGTGACCGTGGCGTTCTCCGTCATGCCCCACAGCGCGTACATGCGCACGCCGAGCACCTCGCCCGCCTCCTCCACGACCTTCGGCGGGATCGGCGACCCGCCGCATGCGAAGGAGTCGAGGGTCCGCAGGTCCCGGGGCCGGGCCCGCTGCGCGGCGATGGCGTCGACCACGAACGTGGTGGCGCCCATGCCGAAGTTGACGCCCTCCGACTCGACCAGGCCGAGCATGACGTCCGGATCCCACACGTCCTGGAACACCGCCCGGCCGCCGAGCTGGAGCGGCATCAGGAAGCAGTAGAGGTAGCCGGCCTGGTGGGTGAGCGGCGAGCCCATGTGGACGACCAGGTCCTCGTCCAGCCCGAGGGCCTCCGCCTCGGTGCGGATGCCGGCGTACAACGTGTTGTGGGTGTGCATGACGCCCTTGGGCTCGCCCGTCGTCCCCGAGGTGAACATCACCTGGGCCAGGTCGTCGGGACCAGCCTCCGACTGACCGGGCCGGACGTCGGCGCCGGACATGAAGACGTCGTCGAAGTCGAGCGGGCCGCCGCCGATGGTCACCGCGTGCCGCAGCGTCGGCACCTCCTTGGCGATCTCGGCGAGCATCCCGGCATGGTCGAAGCCGCGGAACGACGCGGGCGCGACACAGACCTTCGCTTCCGTACGTTCCAGCATGAAGCCGACCTCGCGTTTGCGGAGGATCGGGATGATGGGGTTGACCGCCGCGCCGACCCGCATGCAGGCCAGGGCGAGCGGCGGGAACTGCCACCAGTTCGGCAGCTGCAGCGCGACCACGTCGCCCGGGCCGACGCCCAGCTCGGTCAGAGCCCCGGCGAACCGCTCCACAAGTCGCGATAAATCCGCGTACGTCAGCTTGACCAGGTCGGCGGCGCCGGTCTGGTGCGCCGTGATCGCGACGCGGCCCGGGGAGCGCTCCACGGCCCGCCGGAGGTCGTCCAGGGGCGTGCCGTCGCGCCACCAGCCTTCCCGGTAGCAGTGCTCGGCGTCGCTTCGCCAGTTCATGGGTGCTCCCATCGGCATGTCAGGGGCTGGTCAGGCGGTAGCCGTACCTGCTCATGAGCGGTAGCGCGGCGAGGGTGCTCAGCGCGACGCTCGAGGCCGGCAGGGCGGTGCGCCAGGCGTCGTCGGGCCTGATGGCCACGGGCCCGGTGCGCAACCGGTCGGGATTGCCGGTCACGGTGTGGTTGACGCCGAGCCGGACGGTGTTCCCGTCGATCACCGGGCCGGGCAGCGGGAGACCCGCCCACGCCATGACCTGGCCGATCGTCTCGGCGGGCCGCGCGGCGAAGTCCTCGTACCTGACTCTGAGGCACCTGCCGGGATAGGCGCGGGCGATCCACTCCGACGCCGCGTTGAAGCCGGTCCAGTACGCGCTGCTGCGCAGGGGGCTCATGGCCGGGATGTAGCCCTTGGCGCGGTGCCAGGAGTAGGCGGTCGCCCTGGGGTCGCGCACCATGTGCAGCACCTGGGGTCGCAGGTCGGGCAGGCCCATGAGGTGGGCCGCCTCGGCGGGGAACTTGGAGGTGTCGACGATCACCTCGGCGTTCAGCGCCGCGCCGATCGCGGTGTAGAGGCGCCGCTTGACCTCGCTGATCCGCCGCACGTCGCGCGGTGGCCGGGCCAGGCCCCGGGCCTCGCGCAGCCGCTCCTGGGTGAAGCGGGTGCGCAGGCAGGCGTTGTGCAGGCCGATCATCTCCGTCGCGAGGGCGTGACCGTCCAGCTCGCCCAGCACCTGCCGCCACACGTCGCAGTCCTGCAGGTCCTTGCCGCAGCCGCAGGTGCTGTTGGTGCCGGTGCCGAGCACGCCGTTGGACCACAGGTAGTTGAGCTCGCCGACGTGCGCGACGCCCGGCAGTTCGTTGAGCAGGTTGCCGAGCAGCGTGCTGCCCGATCTGCACCAGCCCGTGACGTAGAGCACCCGCGGCGTTGCGGGCGTCATCGGCTCGCGGTCCGTCCGGCGACGGCGCTCTCACCGCTTGGCTTTGTGACGGCCGGCTTTGTGGCGGGTGCTCTTCCGGCGGCGGCCTTTCTGACGGCGGTCACCAGGCGGTCGCAGTCGGCCAGGTCCAGGTTCGCCGAGAGCGGGATGTCGATCGCCTCGCTGACATAGCGCGCCGACGTCGGGAAGAGGCTCCGCGCGGCCTCCGCGTTGTCGCCGAGCAGGAAACGCCAGTTCCAGAAGGCACGTACGTTGACGTCGTCCCGGTCGCCGAGCGCGCGGGCGTCGACCCCCTCGGCCGCGACCGCCCTGGCGAACGCGACGCACTCCCGCGGCGTGGCCCCCGGCAGCCGGAAGACCAGCGCCTCGCCGAGGTAGGCGCCGGGCGCCACCGGCTGCCGCAGCGCGATCCCGTCGAGGTCCGCCAGCCGCTCGGCCACGTAGTCGTAGTTGCGGCGATGGGCGGCCAGCCGGTCGGGCAGCCGCTGGAGCAGGGCTCCGGCCAGCGCCGCCCGGATCTCGTCCATGCGGAAGCTGAAGATGGGAAACGCCCGGTCGTCGACGTCCGGGACCTTGCCGGGGAAGTGGCGGGCCATCCGGCCTTCGTAGGCGCCGCTGTAGACGACCGCGCGGGCGTACGCCTCGGGGTCGTCCGTGAGCAGGAAGCCGCCTTCGCCGGTGTTGAGCGACTTGTCGGACTGGGTGCTGAAGGCGCCGAAGTGGCCGAACGTACCCAGGTAGCGACCGTCGAGCCGCGCGCCGAGGGCGGGCACCGCGTCCTCGACCACCAAGGCGCCATACTCCTCCGCCAGTCGGCATATTTCCGGCATGTCGCTGGCGAAGCCGCGCATGTGCACCACGACGACCGCCTTGGCGCCCTCGTCGAACACCCGGCGCAGGTCGCGCACGTCCAGGTGCAGGTTCTCGTCGCACTCCACGAGCACCGGCCGGTGCCCGGCGAGCAGGATCGCGCTCGGCGTGGCCGCGAAGGTGAACGCGGGGCAGGCGATCGGCGAGCCGGCGGGCAGCTGGAGCGCGAGCAGGCTCAGGGTGATCGCGGTGGTGCCGCTGGCGCAGGCCAGCGCGTGCCCGGCGCCGAACACCTCGCACAGCCGCCGTTCGAAGAGCCCGGTAAATGTCTCCTCGTGCGGCCGGAAATCGTAACGGAAGAACAACCGGGCGCGCAGCGCCTCGATCGCCGCGGCGATGTCCTCCGGGCTGAGGAAGACATCACCCTTGTCATAAGTGGGCCAGGTGGTCAGGGGTGGATTCACCGGTCCCTCGAATCTGTTGGTGCAAATAACGTGAGCTATTTGGCCGGGTAGTGAATTACGCGCTGGACCTAAGAGCCGACTATCGCGGCAAGTCCCCGGAAAGGCAACCCCCCTCGCGTGTGTCACAAATGCGTGATAAGCCGTCGAAGAACCTAGGCCCGAGAAAGGAACGAGCTCGTGACGGTCTCCGCACTGAACGCCGCGTGTCCCGATCGGGTGGTCGGCCCCGGCCACCCCGCTTATGACGAGTTGCGGCTGCTGTTCAACGGCATGCACGATCTGCGGCCGCGGCTGATCTGCCTGCCGCGTGACGTCGCGGAGCTGCGGGCGGTGATCCGTACCGCCCGCGAGGCCGGGCTGGTCACGGCGGTGCGCGGCGGCGGGCACAACGTCGCCGGGTACGCCTCCGTCGAGGACGGGCTGGTCATCGACCTGCGGCTGATGAGCTCGGTGACGGTCGATCCGGGCGAGCGCACCGCTACGGTCGGCGGCGGCGCCACCTGGAGCCAGGTGGACCTGGCGACCACCGCGTACGGGCTGGCCACCACGGGCGGCACCTTCGACACCACCGGCGTCGGCGGCCTGACCCTGGGCGGCGGCCTCGGACACCTGATGGGAAGATACGGCCTGACCTGCGACAACGTGCTCTCCTACCAGCTCGTCACGGCCGCCGGGGAGGTGGTCGAGGTGGACGCGGAGCGCGATCCCGAGCTCGACTGGGCGCTGCGCGGCGCGGGCCACAACTTCGGCGTGGTGACGGAGTTCCGCTTCCGTACGCACCCGGTGGGCCTGCTGTACGGCGGCTGCGTGGCCTACCCGCGGGCCGAGCTCGGCCGGGTCGTGCGCCTGTTCCGCGACCTCATGCTCGACGCGCCCGACGAGCTCAACTGCACGCTGTTCCTGAAGAGGTACGGTCCCACGCACGTTCCGGCGGGGGTGATCTGCGTGGCCTACAGCGGCGACGACGAGGGCTACCGGGCGGCGCTGGAGAAGCGGCTGCGCGGGCCGGCGATCCTCGACTGGCAGCTCATGCCCAGGTCGTACCTGTCGCTGCAGGCCGCGCTCGGCCGCCTGGCGTTCGGATTCAGGCACTACTGGAGCGCCCGCTTCGCCGACGCCCTGCCGGACGCGCTGGCCGGCGCGCTGGTCGAGCGGTTCCTGGCCGGCCGCTGGCTGGGGCCCTTCAGGGACGGGATCCTCGTCGAGGCGCTGCACGGCGCGGTGCGGCGGGTGCCCGCCGAGGCCACGGCCGTGCCCTTCCGCGGCGCCGCCTTCAACGTCACGGGCACGGCGATCTGGACCGACCCGGCCGCCGACGAGGAGCGGATCGCCTGGGCGCGGTCCGTCTCGGCCACCGCCGAGCCGTACAGCCGCTGGGGCGACGGCTACATCAACTATGCGTCCACCGGCGACCGGGTCAGGAAGACCTTCGGCGAGGCGGCCTTCGACCGGCTGACCTCGGTGAAACGGCGGCTGGACCCGGACAACTTCTTCCGCGGCAACTACAACGTCGCGCCCTCGGCCGTCCGCTGAGCCGCGTCCACCGGCTTCAACGATGCGTCGCCCCCGTGGTCATCACCAGGTGGACGCCGTCCAGGGCGGCATGACCTTCACTGGTGGGACCCGAGTCCTTCACCGCCAAGGAGTTCTCGTGATCGTCCTCGGATACAACGGGTTCGGTAAGGTCGCCGAACTCTTCGCGCGTTATTACGGGTCGACGGGAATCGACCGCCACATGCTCTACGGACATGATTCCTCGGCGGCCCTCATGGTGGACGGGGAATTGGTCGCGGCCGTCGAGGAGGAGCGGCTCAATCGCGAGAAGAAGACCGCCCGGTTTCCGGCCCAGGCCATCGCATGGGTTTTAAGGGAGGCCGGGAAAACGTACGACGAGGTTGATGTCTTCGCGCATTCATGGCGTTTCTCCCAGGACGTCATGAACAACATGATCGCCGAGATCGTGGACGCCGACGCGCCGGTGGACAAGAAATTCGCCAGGCTGCGGCGGCTCGACGACACCTATACCAGGATATTCAGCCAGGAGGCCATTCTCGCCGACTTCCACGAGCACACGGGCCACCCGCTGGCCGCCGAGAAGCTGGTCACGGTGCCGCATCACCTCGCCCACCTGATGACGGGATACCACCTGTCGGGGGGCGGGGAGGCGGCCTTCGTGGTCAGCGACGGCCGGGCGGAGTGGCTGTCGGCGATCCTCGGCGAGGTACGCGACGGCAAGGTGCGCCTGTTCGACGACGCGACCGTGGACGGGGACAACTCGCTGGCCCTGCTGTTCGCGGTGCTGACCAGGTATCTCGGCTTCGTGCCCAACAACGACGAGTACAAGGTCATGGGGCTGGCCGGCCATGGCCCGCCGCCGGAGCCCAATCCGCTGCTCAAGCATGTGGTGGCGCTGACGGACAACGGCCGCTACACCATCCCGTACGCGCCGCGGGCCGTACGCGCCTATTACGCGCTGTTCGACCGGATCTTCGACACCGACCCGGACGGCCGGGAGGACTTCGACGTGCGGGTCCGGGTCGCCGGCGCCGCCCAGGAGATGGTCGAGGCGGTGACGGCCCACCAGCTGCGCGCGCTGGAGGAGCGCAGCGCGCTCCCCAGGCTGCTGTTCGAGGGCGGCCTGGCGCTGAACTGCGTCAACAACACCAAGCTGCTCGAAGGGTCCAGGTTCGCCGAGATGGACGTGAGTTTCGGCGCCAGCGACCCGGGGGTGGCCATCGGCGCCGCCTTCTACGCCAGTCAGGAGGCGGGCGACAAGCCGCGGGTCTCCGGCTCGCCGTACCTGGGGCCCGCCTACGGCGACGACGAGATCCGCGCCACGCTCGACGCCCACGCGGGGCGCGTCGAATGGCGTGAGCTGGCACCCGGCGACGTGGCGCGGGAGACGGCCGCGCTGCTGCGGGAGAAGTGCGTGCTCGGCTGGTTCCAGGGCCGGACCGAATACGGGCCGCGCGCGCTGGGCAACCGGAGCATTCTGGCCAATCCCCGGTTCGGCGATATCAAGGACATCATCAACGACCGGATCAAGCATCGGGAGCCGTTCCGGCCGTTCGCGCCCGTCGTCCTGGAGGACGTGGCCCCCGAGGTGTTCGAGATGGGAAAGAAGCGGGCCTCGCCGTACATGACGTTCGTCTTCCCCGTACGGCCCGGCTACCGCGACCTGATTCCCGGAGCCACGCACGTGGACGGCACGTCCAGGATTCAGACGATTCGCGAGGAGGACAACCCGCTGCTGGCGGAGTTGCTCCGCGCCTTCACCGAGCTGACGGGGGTGCCCTGTCTCATCAACACCTCGTTCAACGTGGCCGGCGAGCCCATCGTGTGCTCTCCGGCCGACGCCATGGACTGCTTCCTGAAGACCGAGATGGATTACCTCGTGCTCGGACGGTTTGTAGCCACCAAATCAGCTCAGCGTTGACAACCATTTCAACGGAGGGACGGGTATGTCTCCTGGCGAGGAGTTCGCGTGGGCGGTGGCGGGCTCGCGGAACGGCGGCGACGTCGAGGTGCCGTACCGGCTGGCGCTGACCGAGGCGTTCCCGCTGTTCAAGACTCGGCCGCGCTACACGGTCCGGCACCTGCTGAAGAGCGCGAAGGTCGGCGACGGGCAGGTGCCCTACGTCCATGAGGCGCCACCGCCCGAGCTGGCGCCGTCGGGGACGTCGTACGCCGAGACGCCCGAGTCCGTCTTCGCCGCCAGCGTCCGCGTGGCCGGCCTGACCGAGGTCAAGGTCGGGGTGCCCGTGCCCAAGGGCGTGCTCGACGAGCCCGGCCTGCTCGCCGCCTTCGTGGACTACCGCGTGCTCGTACGGCTGTCCACGGTCGAGAACCAGATCCTGCTGCACGGCTCGGGCGACGGCGCGATCGACGGGCTGCTGCACCTGGCGGACTCGCGCCACGCGTCGTTCGACGGCGATCCCGAGGACGTGCTGACGGCGGCGGCGGCCGAGGTCGAGGAGACCGGCGGCTCGTGCGACGGCATCGTCACCCACCCCGGCCTGTACTGGAAGCTGGTCCGGGACGGGGCGCTCGACCGGCTGGCGACGGCCGGGATCCGCGTCTCGCGCACCCGCATGATCGGCGCGGGGGACGCGCTGCTCGGCGACTTCCGCGCGGCCGTGACACTGCTCGACCCCGCGCAGTCCACGCTGCGGCTGCGCCGGGACACCGAGGTCATCGAGGCGAGCACCCGCATCGGCCTGGCCGTACATCTGCCGCAGCACTTCCTGCTGCTCTCCTGAGAGGTGTCTGGTCATGGACCTTGGGTTGAACGGACGTGTCGCGCTCGTGGCGGCGGCCAGCAGCGGGCTCGGGCTCGCCGTGGCCCGCACGCTGGCGGCCGAGGGCGCGCACGTGTCCATCTGCGCGCGCGAGCCCGACCGGCTGGCGCGGGCGCACGCCGAGATCGACGCCGCGGGTCCGGGACGGGTGCTCAGCACCAGCGTGGACGTGCGCGACGAGGCGGCCGTGGCCAAGTGGGTGGGGCGCACCGCCGACGAGTTCGGCTCGCTGCACATCGTGGTCAGCAGCTCGGGCGGGGTCCCGCACGGGTCGCTGGAGGAGTTCGACGTGCCCGTGTACCGGCGGGCGCTGGAGGACAACACGATCCCGCACGTGAGCGTCGTCCTGGCCGCCGTGCCGCACCTGGACACCGGCTGGGGCAGGGTGCTGATGCTCACCTCCGAGGCGGTACGCCAGCCGCTGCCCCTGACCGGCCTGTCGGCCGTCGCCCGGCTGGGCGTGCTGGGCTTCGCCAAGGGACTCGTACCGAGCCTCGGCCCGCGCGGCATCACCGTGAACGTCCTCGCCCAGGGCTTCCACCGCACACCCGCGCTGGACCACCAGTTCGGCGACGAGGCGGACGCGGCGCTGGCACGGGTGGCCGATGGCCTGCCGATGCGCAGGATCGGGCGACCCGGCGACTTCGGGGCGATCGCCGCGTTCCTGGCCAGTGAGCACACCTCCTTCATCACGGGCGTGGTGCTGCTGGTGGACGGCGGCAACACCCGCGGGCTGTGAGTGGCACTCGTGGTGGACGGCGGCTTATGAGCGGTCCTGCTGATGAACGGCGGCGGCGCTCGCGGGCTGTGACCCCCTGGGCGCGGACGTTCGCCGGGCTGGTGGCGGCGCTGTTCGTCACGTTCACGGCGTTCGGCGCGGCGGTGCCGGTGATCCCGCGGCTGGTGACCGAGGAACTGGGCGGCACGCCGTTCGCCGTCGGCGCGGCCTTCACCGCGACCGCGGCGGTGACACTGGCACTGCGCCCCTACGGCGGCCAGCTCGCGCAGCGCTTCGGCGGTCGCCGGCTGATGCTGGCCGGCTCGGCGCTGGCCGCCGTCGTCGGCGCCCTGTACGCGCTCCCGTGGGGCCTGCCCGGCCTCATCACCACCCGACTGGTCATGGGCATCGCCGAGGCGCTGCTCTTCACGGCGGGCTCGGTGTGGACGGTCCAGCTCGCGCCCGAGAACCGCCGGGGACAGATCGTCGGCTGGTACGGCCTGGCGATGTGGGGCGGCTTCATGGCCGGTCCCGCCCTGGGCGAGTCGCTGTACCGTCTCGGCTCCTACCCCGCGGTGTGGGCCGCCGCCGTGGTCCTGCCGCTCGTCGCCGTCGCGGTGCTGAGCCTGCTGCCGTCCGGCGGGCGGCTGCCGGTCGTGTCGCGCAAGCTCATCCCGGGCGCGGCGGTGCTGCCGGGGCTGGCGCTGGGCATGGGGGCGTTCGGGTACGGCGTGCTGGTGGGCTTCGGCGCGCTGGCCCTGTCTTCCAGAGGGATCGCCAACGGGCCCGTACTGCTCAGCGTGTTCAGCGCCGCGTACATCGCGACCCGGCTCGTGGCCGGCCGCCTCCCGGACCGGCTCGGCCCGATGCCGGTGATCGTCGCGTCGAGCCTCGCGGAGGCCGCCGGCCTGGCCATGATCGGGTTCGCGCCCGGCTGGTGGGTGGCGGCGGCGGGGGCGGTGCTGTCGGGGGCCGGGTTCACCCTGCTCTACCCGTCACTCGCGATGATCACGATCAGCCGGGCGCCGGAGGCGGAGCGGGGGGCCGCGCTGGGGGCGCTGAGCTCGCTGTACGACATCTTCTTCGGGGTCGCGGGGCTGGTCGGCGGGGTGATCGCGGACATCAGCTACCCGGGGGCGTTCGCGCTGGCGGCGGCCGTCGTACTCGGCTCACTCGCCCTCGGCCCACTGGCGACACGCCAGATCCCTGCCCGGCAGGCCGGAGCGACGGAGGGCGAAGGAGACCAACGGTCGTCAGGTTGACATGAGGCCGGAGCGGTAGGCGAAGGAGACCAGCTGGGCCCGGTCCTTGGCCTTCAGCTTCGCGCGGAGCCGGTGCAAATGGGTGCGTACCGTACTGACCCCGATGTACAACTCTCCCGCCACCTCCTCGGTCGACCGCCCCTGCGCGACCAGGAGCAGGACCTGCTGCTCGCGCGGCGTCAACCCGGCCAGCGTGGGCTGCTCCAGCTCGGCGGGAGGAGGCTCCCGCTGCCTGAACCAGTCGACCAGCCGCTGCGTCACGACGGGCGACAGCATGGTCTGCCCTCGGCCCGCCGCTCTGATGACGGCGACGACCTCGTCCTGCGTGGAATCCTGGGTCAGCAGCCCGTTGGCGCCCGCGCGCAACACCTCGGTGACGGTCTGATCGGTATGGTCGACGGTGAACACGACCACCCGGGGCTCGGGGTCCAGCTTCTCGGCCCGTAATCGCTGGATCAGCTCCAGCCCGGACAGCCCGCCGAGAGTCAGCCCGGTGACCACCACCTCGGGATGATGCTTGCGGGCGAGCATGATCGCATGGACTCCGCTGTCGGTGGTCTCGATCACGTTGACGTCGTCCCGGGAGGCCAGGATCGACAGTAGACCAAACCGTGTGATCGCGTATTTATCACAGATAATCACTCTTAGTGACGCACCGCACATGCGAACTCTTTTCCGTGATTTGTGGGCAGCATGTCACATCTGTTCGGTTATGCCGGGGTACTACACGCGAAATCAGGGATTTCTAGGGGGTGCAGCACCTTGACATTTGATCCGACTTGGAGCTGGACAAGTGGGTAATTCGCCGTGGTGCATGTGACAGGCGGGTCGGCGGTGGTCACTCTCCGCTTCCAGGGCTTGTCCCGTCGCCCGCTCGATGTCCGCGTGATCGCCCCCGCCGTCCCGCCGCGCTGCTGCTCAACGCCACGGCCGCCGGATAACCCTGGCGTGGCCGCGCGGATCCGGGAACCGCTCACGGTGGCTCCCCGCGAGGAAGCTGTGGAAGCCGCGGGGCGAAAAGGCGCTGTGCTCTGCAGATGGCGCTTTAGCTGTCGTCCTATCGAATCCGAGGACCCAGCGGGAATTCTTGATGATCACCGCTTAAGCCGATAATCCAGCTCTTTGCCCTAGGTGCCGTTGGAGCGGGATGACCTACTGGTTCGAGAGCAAGAACAGCGTGTAGGCCGCCAGTGTCGCGGCGTCCGTGATCCCGCCGTCGCGGATCATGGCCTCGAAGTCCGCGCGCTTGAACCACCGATGCAGCAGGTCCTGCTCCTCGACCTCCAGCTCGTTGGGCCCCGGCTCCAGCCCCGTGGCCACGAACACGTCGAAGCCCTGTGACGACATGCCCTTGGCGCAGCTCAGCCGCCCCAGGTGCCGCATGTCCGCCGCCGTCAGGCCGGTCTCCTGGCGTAGCTCCTCGCGTGCCAGGTGCTCGGGGTCGCCGGTCCGCATCTGCGGGAACGTGCCCTGCGGGAACTCCCACGACCGGGCGCGTATCGGGTAGCGGTACTGCTCCACCAGGTGCAGCCCATCGTTCTCGACCGGGATGACCAGCGCGTAGTCGGGCTTCTCGATGTAGGAGTAGATGCCTTCGGAACCGTCGAGGCGGCGGATGCGGTCCTCGCGCATACGCAGGTACGGGCTCTCGTACACGATCTCGGTCGAGAGTCGCCTGATGGGATGCTCGCTGTCCGGTCGTACGTCCATGGCTCCTACTCGGTCCGCGTGGTGAAGTGTGTCCATGGCTTCTACTCGGTCCGCGCGGTGAAGTCGGCGAAGTCGAATCCCGGCGAGACGACGCAGCTGACCAGAACCTCCTCGCCGCCCGCGGGCCTGGCCGACTGCCACACGCCGCCCGGCACCACGGCCTGGGGCACCTGGCCGTCTTCAACCAGCGGGCCCAGGATGACGGTCTCGTCGCCGATCGTCAGATCCAGCGGACCGCCCCGATGCCACAGCCACACCTCGTCGGACCGGACCACGTGCGGCACCGACTCCTCGCCTGGACCCAGCAGGAAGTAGATGCCGGTGGCGGACGAACGGGCCCCGGGGTAGCCGGCGGGCAGGAAGGTGACGGGCGCCCGCCAGGTCTCACGGAACCAGCCACCCTCGGGGTGGGGCAGCAGGTCCAGGGCGCGGGCGATGGGCGGGCGGTCCTCGAACGCGATCGCCGCGCCGGTGACGTCACGGCGCAGGAAGCGGGTGCCGTCGAGGACCAACTGGCCGTCCAGCCCACTGGCCAGGGCCTCAGCCTCGTCGGCGACCTGGACGGACAGGCCGCTGGGATAGATCGTCAGCTCCACGTGGTGATCCTACGTGCTGGGCTTTGCGGCGGCGGTGAGGTCGCCGCCGGACCGCCGCTTGGTGGCGAACGGATCGCCCGAGTGCCGGTGCGCTTTTTCGCTGATGTGCGTTTGTGCTGAGGTGCAGAGCGGATCGTCCTACCGGGAGGCGGGGTGTGGGGTGGGTCGTTCATCCCTGGCAGGAGCGCGATGGAGCTGACAGGAGTGCGACCGAGCGACGGACAGGAGCGGGGTGGACTTCGACGGACAGGAGTGGGTGGAGCGACGTCGTCTCACCCTGACCAGTTGCCGTGTGGATCTTCTAGATGGATCGGTCGGAGCGGCGGTAATTGTCGGTCGAGCTGGCTAGTCTGCGGCAAGTGATCGAACGGTGGAGCCGTGATCAGGTGCTCGCTCTCGCCCCCGACGCCTCGTCCCAGAAGGCGGCGCAGGGCGTGGCGACGCCTGGCAAATGGAGTTTGCGCGGCACGACTGACGACGTGCTGTTCGGTGAGTGCAAGGGGAGCGGGGCCACGCCGTACATGGCGTGCGTCGATCTCTCCGAGCCCGCATATCGGTGCAGTTGCCCCAGCCGGAAGTTCCCGTGCAAGCACGCGCTCGGGCTGCTGCTCATGTGGTCGGCAGACGGGGTTCCCGCCGCCGATTCGCTGCCGCCGTGGGCGGCGGAGTGGGTCGCTATGCGTACGGAACGCGCCGCCAAGGCGGCGGCCAAGCTCGAGGCCGCCCGCGCCCGTGCCACCGCGGAAACCGAGAGCGACCCGGAACCGGCCCACTGGCCCGGAACGGATCCGACGCCGAACGCCGAGTCGGGTGCCGACCCAAGCACAGCGTCTGATCCGGCCACAGGCTCGGACGGCGGATCGGGCGCGGCGGCCGGCGGTGGTTCCGGTCTGGGTTCTGGGGCGTCGTCCACTGGTAGGCCGGGTGGTGGGCGGGGTGCGGGGGTCGAGTCCGTTCGGCATGCGCGGGTGAATGCCGGACTGGCCGAGCTCGAACGGTGGCTGGCCGACCAGGTGCGGCAGGGCCTGGCGGGGACCGACGCTGACGAATGGGACGACCTGGCCAAGCGCCTCGTCGACGCCCAGGCGCCGGGTGTCGCCAACGCGCTCTCCCGGTTGCGGGAGGTGCGCATGGCCGACGACTGGCCGAGTCGGCTGCTGGCCGAATACTCGCTGATCAACCTGCTGGCGGTCGCCTACCGGCGGCGGGCCGAGCTGCCGGGGCCGTTGCGCCAGACCGTCCTGATCCGCGCGGGCTTCCCCGTCGCGCGGGAGGACGTGCTGGTTCGGCCGGTCGTGCGCGACCGGTGGCACGTGGTGGGCAGGCGCGACGAGGAACACGACCGGCTGACCGCCCGCCGGGTCTGGCTCCGGGGCCACGACACGGGCCGGGCGGCGCTGATTCTGTCCTTCGCGGCCTCCGGTCAGCCGCTCGACGCCTCGCTGGTCACCGGCACCACGATCGACGCCGACGTCGCCTTCTACCCCGGCGCCGCACCCCTCCGCGCCCTGGTCGCCACCCGCCACGCCACCCCTCGAAGCCTTCCCACCGACCGGACTACCTTCGCCGGCCAGGGCGACAGCTCCAACCGGAGCGCCCCCGACGTTCGAGCAGGCCTCGGTGGCCGGGCGGATCTCGCCGGTGGGGCGGATCTCGGTGGCCGGGCGGATCTCGACGACCGGGCGGACCTCGGCGGTCGAAGTGATCTCGCTGGCCGGGGGGATCTCGGCGGCCGGGTTCCGCCCGGAACGTCGCCGGAGGAGGCGCTCGGCGAGATCGCCGCCGCCGTGGCCGCCGACCCGTGGACCGACTCCTGGCCGGTCGTGCTGGCGGGAGTGGTTCTCGGGCGCACCTCTGTGGGTGGGTTTCCGCTGCACCCGGGGTCACGTGACCCGTGGCGGCTGATCGCCGTCTCCGGCGGCCGGCCGGTGACCGTGGCCGCCGAGTGGACCCCGCTGGGCCTGCGCCCGCTGACGACCTGGGCTGACGACGGAACGGCGGTGATCCTGTGACCTGGGACGACCTGGCATCGACGGCACTGGTCGGCACCGACCGCAGACCGTACGAGGGAGACCTGCTGGAAAGCGCCGCCGTAGAAGTGGTGCGCCGTCGCGCCGGCCAGCAACTCATCGAGACGACCAAGGCAAAGACGACCAAGGCCGACAGGACCGAGGGTCAGGCCGCTGAGGGCGAGACGACCGATGGCCAAACGGCAGCGGGCGAAGCGACGGCTGGCGACGAGACCGAGAGTCAAACAGCTGAGGGCGAGAGGGCCGGGGGCGACGGGACCGAGGGCCGGACGACAGCGGGCCAGATGGCCGAGGGCGAGGCGGCAGCGGGTCAGGTGGTAGCGGGTGGGGCCACCGAGCAGGGGTGGGCGAAAGATGAGGAGTTGCCCGCCGTGACCGCCCGAGCCGCCGAGCGCCTGGCCAGGATCCTGGGCGGCGAGTACGACCGTCTGCTGCCCGAATGGCTGGCCGCCGCCTCAACCGCAGGCCGCAGGGTGCCCCCGTACGTCCTGCCCGAGCTCCTCGACCGCGGCCGACGCGACCACTCCATCAGAGCGAATCTCGGCCTGGTCGCCGGGCAGCGTGGCAGGTGGCTGGCCGCCTTGAACCCGGACTGGGCGTACCTGCTCGAAGAGCCGACCGGCGAGACGTGGGAGCTGGGCAGTCCGGCCGACCGCCGCGCGTACCTGAGTCACCTCCGAAGGCACGAGCCCAAGCAGGCCCGGGAGCTGCTGGAGACGGGCTGGGAGCGCGAAGGGCCGGACGACCGGGCGGCGTTCGTCGAGGTGCTGGCGGACGGCCTGTCGATGGACGACGAGCCGTTCCTGGAGCAGGCCCTCGACGACCGCAGGCGCGAGGTACGCCAGCAGGCCGCCAACCTCCTCACCCGCCTGCCCGAGTCGCGCCTGGCCCAGCGCATGGCCGTACGCGCGCGAAGCTGCCTGACCGTCACCAGAGGCACGATCATCGTCGAGGCGCCCGCAGCGTGCGACAAGGCGATGGAGCGCGACGGCATCAGGGCCAAGCCCCCGAGAGGCACCGGTGAGCGGGCCTGGTGGCTCCAGCAGGTCGTCGCCCGCGCGCCCCTCGGGCTCTGGGGCAGCCCCGCCAAGCTGCTCAAGATGAAGATCCCCGACTGGGACGGCGAGGTGAAGACGGCCTGGGTGCGCGCGGCCGTGTTGCAGCGGGATCCGGAGTGGGCGCGGGCGATGTTCGCGTGGGATCCGATCGCGGACCTGCTGGAGGCGCTGGGGCCGGACGAGCAGCAACAGCTTGCCGCCGATTTCGTGAAAAAGCATGACTTGGACAGCCAATTGATCATGGTGCTGGGCGGCGTGTCCTCGCACTGGCGGGAGAAGCTGGCGACGGCCGTTCTCCGCAAGATCACCAAGGTGGCCACCACCCAGCCGTGGAACCTCGGCGAGCTGATCAAACTGGCCGGCGAGCACATCGACCCGGCGCTCGCCGAGCTGGCCGAGAACTACTCGCCCGTGCCACCCATCCAGCAGGTCGCCGCCCTGCTGCGCTTCCGTGCCGACCTGATGAAGGAGCTCTCATGACCGTTCTGCGCCCGCATGCGGAAGATCAGTACGCCGAGGAGCTGGCCGTGCTCGCCAAGGACGACGACCGGACCAGGCCGCCTGGCTGGAAGCTGTCCC
Source organism: Nonomuraea sp. NPDC049158 (assembly GCF_040648335.1). Taxonomy (NCBI): domain Bacteria; kingdom Bacillati; phylum Actinomycetota; class Actinomycetes; order Streptosporangiales; family Streptosporangiaceae; genus Nonomuraea; species Nonomuraea sp. NPDC049158. Next base: position 164,707 of record NZ_JBEZDM010000012.1, on the reverse strand, counting down.
CGTGGGCCGTGACCACGTACATCCTTGGCGACGGCCGGCAGATCACCCCGAAATACGTGGGCGCCCGCCGCATCGTCGAGGTCGCCGTCGCCACCCTGGCCACCGACCGCGCGCTGCTGCTGCTCGGTGTGCCCGGCACGGCCAAGACCTGGCTGTCCGAACACCTGGCCGCCGCGATCAGCGGCGACTCGACCCTTTTGGTGCAGGGTACGGCCGGGACGGCAGAAGAGGCCATCCGCTACGGCTGGAACTACGCGCGGCTGCTGGCCGAAGGCCCGTCCATCGAGGCGATGACCCCGTCACCCGTCATGCGGGCCATGGCCGAGGGCCGGATCGCCCGCGTCGAGGAGCTCACGCGCATGCCCTCCGACGTACAGGACGCCCTGATCACCGTCCTGTCGGAGAAGACGCTGCCGATCCCCGAGCTCAACCGCGAGGTCCAGGCCGAACGCGGCTTCAACGTCATCGCCACCGCCAACGACCGCGACCGGGGCGTCAACGAGCTGTCCAGCGCCCTGCGCCGTCGCTTCAACACCGTCGTGCTGCCGGTGCCCGCCACCGCCGAAGAGGAGGTGGACATCGTCTCGCGCCGCGTCACCCAGCTCGGCCGCTCGCTGGAGCTGCCCGAGACCAGCACGGGGCTGGCGGAGATCCGCCGCGTGGTGACGGTGTTCCGAGAGCTGCGTACGGGTGTGACGGAGGACGGCCGTACCAAGGTCAAATCACCCAGCGGCACCCTGTCCACGGCCGAGGCCATCTCGGTGCTGACCAGCGGCATCGCCCTCGCGGCCCACTTCGGCGACGGCGTGCTACGGCCCTCCGACGTGGCCGCCGGGATCGTGGGCGCGGTGGTGCAGGAGCCGGTGTCCGACCGGGTGGTGTGGCGCGAATACCTCGAAACGGTCGTCCGCGAGCGCTCCGACTGGCGCGACTTCTACCGCGCCTGCCGCGAGGTCTCATGAGCGTCTCGATCCTCGGCGTCCGGCACCACGGCCCCGGCTCGGCGCGCGCCGTACGCGCGGAGCTCGAACGCCTCCGCCCCGACCTGATCCTCATCGAAGGACCTCCGGAGGCCGACGCGCTGGTCGCGCTCGCGCCCGAGCTGGAACCGCCCGTCGCGCTGCTCGCGCACGTGCCCGGCCAGGCGTCCAGCGCCGCCTTCTGGCCGTTCGCCGAGTTCTCGCCCGAATGGCAGGCCATCCTGTACGGCACGGCGGCCGGCATCCCGGTACGCTTCTGCGACCTCCCGGCAGCCCACAGCCTGGCCGACCCTCCCAGCGCCGACCCTCCCAGCGCCGAAACCCACGACGCCGACCCTCCCGACACCGTCACCCCCGACGCTCACAACCCCGACCCTGAGCCCGGCCCTGAAGCGGATCCCAAGCCTGGGCCCGGCTCCGACCCCGAGCGCTTGCGGGTCGATCCCATCGGCACCCTGGCCGCCGCGGCCGGTTACGACGATCCCGAGCGCTGGTGGGAGGACGTCGTCGAGCACCGGGGCGACACCCCGTTCGAGGTGATCGCCGAGGCCATGGCCGCCGTCCGCGAGGGCCACGAGCCCGACGAACGTGAGGCCCGGCGCGAGGCGTACATGCGCAGAACCATCCGCAACGCCATCAAACACGGCCATGACCGCATCGCGGTGATCTGCGGCGCCTGGCACGTCCCCGCCCTGACCGCCCCGCTGCCCCCGGCCAAGGCCGACGACGCCCTCCTGCGCGGTCTGCCCAGGGTGAAGGCGCAGCTGACGTGGGTGCCGTGGACGTACGGGCGGCTGGCCTCGTGGAGCGGCTATGGGGCGGGCATCTCCTCACCCGGCTGGTACCACCACCTGTTCGCCGCCCCCGACCGGCCCGTGGAGCGGTGGCTGGCCGGAGCGGCGGCGGTGCTCCGCGACGAGGGCCTCGCGGTGTCGTCCGCGCACGTCATCGAGTCCGTACGCCTCGCGCACAGCCTGGCCACCCTGCGCGGACGCCCGCTGGCCGGGCTCGGCGAGGTCACCGAGGCGGCCAGGGCGGTGCTGTGCGAGGGCGACGACCTGGCGGTGGAGCTGATCCAGCGGCGCATGGTCGTCGGCGACCGGCTCGGCCACGTCTCCGACGGCACGCCCATGGTGCCGCTCCAGCGCGACCTGCGTGAGCAGCAGCGACGGCTCAAGCTGAAGCCCGAGGCGCTGGACCGCGCGTTCGGGCTCGACCTGCGCAAGCCGCTCGACCTCGACCGCAGCCACCTGCTGCACCGGTTGCGGCTGCTCGACGTGGAGTGGGGGGTGCTCGGGGAGGCCAGGGGCAAGGGGACGTTCAGGGAGACGTGGACGCTGCAGTGGCGGCCCGAGTTCGACCTGGCGCTCGTTGAGGCGGCGGCACTCGGCATCACGGTCGCCTCGGCCGCCGCCCAGCGGGCCCGCGACCTCGCCTCGGCGGCGTCGGTGACGCTGGCCGACCTGACCGGGCTGGTCGAACGCTGCCTGCTGGCCGACCTGCCGGAGGCGCTGCCCGAGGTCCTGGCCGCCCTCTCGGCCAAGGCCGCGCTCGACACCGACGTCACCCACCTGATGGCCGCGCTGCCCGCGATGGTCCGCGCCCACCGCTACGGCGACGTACGCGGCACCTCGGCCGAGGGCCTGGCGGTGATCGTCCGGTCCATGCTCGACCGCATCTGCGTCGGCCTGCCCGTCGCGGTCACAGGCCTCGACGACGAGGCGGCCGCCGCACTGCTCACCGGTGTCGACGCCGTACACACTGCCGTCGCACTGATGTCAGAGGAGCCGCCCGGCTCGCCGCCGGAGGTCGTCGGGCAGGAGCCGACGCCTCCAGAAAATCCTGCCGGGCAGGAGCCGACGGCGACGGTCTCCCGTCAGGCGGCGTCGCCGCGTAGCCGGTGGCTGGTCACGTTGCGTGGGATGAGTGACCGCCCTGACCTGCACGGGCTGATCGAGGGACGACTGACCAGGATCCTGCTCGACGCTGGCGAGCTCGACGACGCCGACGACCGGATGTCGCGGGCGATGTCCCGGGGCCACGCGCCCACCAGGGCCGCCTCATGGGTCGAGGGCTTCCTGGGCGGCGGCGGGCTGCTGCTGGTGCACGACCCGAGACTGCTCGGCCTGGTCGACACCTGGCTGACCGGGCTGGACGGCGAGCAGTTCGTCGACGTGCTGCCGCTGCTCCGCCGTACGTTCGGGAGCTTCGCCGCACCCGAACGCCGGGCGATCGGCGAACGCGTCCGATCGGCGGAGCGGTCGGAACGGGCGGGGGAGCAGGCGGTGGACGAACAGCGAGCGGCGGCGGCCGAGCGGACCGTACTGGCGATCCTGGGGAGAGCGCGGATCAGCGGGGGAGAGCATGGCTGAGCGTGCTGGCGATCTTGGGAAGAGCGCGGATCGGCGGGAGAGAGCATGACTGAGCGGATGGACGAGCGGCTGCGCAGGTGGCGGCTGGTGCTGGGCGGTGGTGACGCCGACGGCATCTGCGCCGGCCGTCAAGGAGGCGCGGGCGGCGGGCTCGAGGGCGCGGACGCGGACATGGACCGGGCGCTGGCCGCCGTGTACGACCGCGACGGCGGCCTAGGCGCCTCGGCGCCCCGGGTGGCGCGGTGGCTGGGCGACATCAGAACCTATTTCCCCTCGACCGTCGTCCAGGTCATGCAGAAGGACGCGATCCAGCGGCTCAACCTCACCAGGTTGCTGCTCGAACCCGAGATGCTGGAGGCCGTCGAGCCCGACGTACACCTGGTCGGCACGCTGCTGGCGCTCAACCGGGTCATGCCCGACCAGGCGCGCGAGTCGGCCAGGGCGGTGGTGCGCAGGGTCGTACAGGAGCTCGAACGCAGGCTCGCCCAGAAGACCAGGGCCGCCGTCACCGGCGCGCTCGACCGCTCGGCCAGGACCCACCGGCCCAAGCGGGTGTCCGACATCGACTGGGATCGGACGATCAGGGCGAACCTCAAGAACTACCTGCCCGAGAAGAACACGGTCGTGCCCTCGCGGCTCGTCGGCTACGCGCGCCGGCAGCGGTCCGTGCAACGCGAGGTGGTGCTCGCCATCGACCAGAGCGGGTCGATGGCGGCCTCGGTGGTCTATTCGAGTGTGTTCGGGGCGGTGCTGGCCTCGATGCGGTCGCTCAAGACGTCGCTGGTGGTGTTCGACACGGCCGTGGTGGACCTGACGGATCAGCTGCATGACCCGGTCGAGCTGCTGTTCGGCACGCAACTGGGCGGCGGTACGGACATCAACCGGGCCATCGCCTACAGCCAGGGCCTCATCTCGCGACCGGCCAACTCGATCTTCATCCTCATCAGCGACCTTTACGAGGGCGGCGTCCGGCAGGAGATGCTGCGCAGGGTCGCTGCGATGACCCAGGCGGGCGTCCAGGTGATCGTGCTGCTGGCGCTGTCCGACGAGGGCGCGCCCTTCTACGACCACGAGAACGCCGCCGCGCTGGCCGCGATGGGGGTCCCGGCCTTCGCGTGTACGCCTGACGCGTTCCCGGATCTGATGGCCGCCGCGATCGAGCGCCGCGACATCGCCCAGTGGGCCGAACGGCACGTCGGCATGGGTTCCTGAAACGTGGCGAAAGGGCCGCGACGCCAGGTCGCGGCCCTTGAGAACAGGTGTCAGTGCCCCGCTTGCTCCACGCTGGCCTTACGCGGCAGCAGGTACGCCAGCAGGAAGGTCAGCACCAGCAGCCCGATCTCGACCCAGATGGTGACCTGCATCGCCGAGCCGAAGCTCCACTGGCTCTTGAGCAGGTTGAAGAAGAGCGTGCCGAGCAGGGCGCTACCGAGCGCGCCGCCGAGCTGCTGGGTCGCGGTCAGCGTGCCCGACGCCGAGCCGGACTCGTGCGGCTCGACGCCCGAGAGCACGATGTCGAAGAACGGCGCCATGGTCAGGCCCATCCCGATGCCCACGAAGGCCAGGCCGGGGGACAGCTGCCAGGGGCTGACGTCGGTGCCGACCAGGTGGATGGTCAGGCCCAGCACGCCCGCGCCCACCGCCATCACCGCGGTGCCGATCTGCAGCAGGCCGCGGCCGAGCTTCTCCTGCAGGCCCGACATGGCCAGGCCGAAGCCGATCACGCCGCCGATGGCCTGCGGCAGGCCGGTGAGGCCGGCCTTGAGCGGGCTGTAGCCGAGCCCGACCTGGGTGTAGAGGGTGAAGACGAGGCTGAGGCCGATCATGCCGGAGAAGAAGGCCAGCCCGGCCACCAGCCCGCCGGTGAAGGCGCGCTTGCGGAACAGGCTCGGCGTGACCAGCGGGTCCTTTCCTGAAGCGGCGCGGCGGCTCTCGTACCGGCCGAAGACGGCGAACACCACGATCGAGGCGGCCATCGACACGAACGTCCAGACGGGCCAGTCCAGCTCGCGGCCCTGAATGAGCGGGAAGATCAGCAGGAACGCGGCAGCCGAGACCAGCAGCATGCCGACCAGGTCGAGCTTGGTGGCGTTGGAGAGCCTGAACTCCGGCAGGAACCGCATCCCGGCCAGCGCGGCGGCCAGTCCGAGCGGCAGGTTGATCAGGAAGATCATGCGCCAGCCGGTGCCGAACAGGTCGGCGTCGATCAGCCAGCCGGCCAGAATCGGGCCGCCCACGGACGAGATCGTCATGACCGGGCCGAACATGCCGAACGCCTTGCCCATCTCCTGCGGCGGGAACATCTCCTTGATCAGGCCGAGTCCCTGCGGCAGCATCACGGCGCCGAACAGGCCCTGCACCACGCGGCCGGCGATCAGCATCTCCGGGTTCGCGGCGATTCCGCACAGTAATGAGGCGGCGGTGAAGCCCAGGGCGCCGATCACGAACATGCGCCTGCGGCCGTAGAGGTCGCCGAGCCGGCCACCGGTGATCAGGCCGACGGCCATGGCCAGGGTGTAACCGGCCACCAGCCACTGCACCAGGCTCGACGAGCCGCCCAGATCCTTCTGGATGGTCGGTGCGGCGATGGAGGTGACCAGCGCGTCCAGCAGGTCCATGACCTCGGCGGTCAAGATGACGAACAGCGCGACCCAGCGCCAGCGGTAAGGCTGGACCTCCGAGTCCGCCTGGGGGGCGGTGACGGTCATGGGGACTCCTTGGTAGAACGCCGTTTCTTACTACGAACACTGTTCGCTACGAACACTGTTTTAGTGGCGAACAGTGTTCGTGTCAAGTACAGTGTTCGTCATGGGAAGCAGCGAGAACGTCCCGCCCCCGCCGTGGCGCAAGGCGCGTAAGCCGGTTCAGCTCAAGCGGCAGCTGAGCCAGGACCTGATCGTCGAGACGGGGCTGCGGATCCTTGACGCAGAGGGCCTCGACGGGCTGAGCATGCGCCGCGTCGCGCAGGAGCTCGACACCGGGCCCGCCTCGCTCTACGCGCACGTCGCCAACAAGGAGGAGCTCCTGGAGCTCATCTATGACCGGGTGCTCGGCGAGATCCAGCTGGCTGTCCCCGACCCGGCCCGCTGGAAGGAGCAGCTGCGCGAGTACGCGATCGAGTGCCACCGGGTGCTGGGCAGCCATGCCGACGTGGCCAGGGCCGCGCTGGCCAGCATCCCCGTCGGCCCGAACGCGCTGCGCATCGCCGAGTACGTCTTCGGCCTGCTCATCGACGCGGGCATGGCGCCGCGTGACGCGTCGCTCGCCGTCGACCGGATCTCCCTCTACATCACCGGCGACGCCTTCGAAGGCTCGCTGCACTTCGGCAGGATGCGGGCCACGGGTCTCGGCCTGGAGGAATACTTCAAGTCGTTCGTCGGCCATATCGAGAGCCACTACCGCGCCCTGCCTGCCGAGCGGTTCCCGCACATCGCCGAGCACGTAGACGATCTGATCGCCGACGACGGGCAGGCACGCTTCGAGTACGGCCTCGATCTGATGATCGACGGTCTCCAGGCCCGGATGCCTTAGGCCCGCAGGCCCCGGATTCCCTAAGCCCAAGGGCCTAGGGCCGGCGCCCGATGTGCTGACCGGGGTGTCCGGCATAGTTTGCCGGGCATGACCACAACTCTTGAAGCACCTCCTGTCAGTGTGGTGTCGGCGAAGTACCGGGCGCTCAGCGTGGGGCTGGTGGCGCTCGTCATGTTGGTGGCGTTCGAGGCGATGGCGGTGGCGACGGCGATGCCCGTCGTGGCGCGCGAGCTCGGCGGCATGCACCTGTACAACCTGGCCTTCAGCGCCACCCTCGCGGCCAGCGTGATCGCCACCGTGCTCGGCGGCAGGTGGAGCGACGTGAAGGGCCCGCTGCCGGCGGTCGGCACCGGCGTGGCGGGCTTCGTGGCCGGACTGCTGGTGGCCGGGTTCGCGCCGAACATGGAGGTGTTCGTCGCTGGGCGGTTCATTCAGGGGCTCGGCGGGGGCCTGATCCAGGTGGCCCTCTATGTGCTCGTGGCGAGGGTCTATCCGGGTGAGATGCATCCCAGGGTGTTCGCGCTGTTCTCGGCCGCCTGGGTGGTGCCGTCCATGGTCGGCCCGGCCATCGCCGGATTTGTGGTGGAGAATGCCGACTGGCGGTGGATCTTCCTCGGCGTCTCCCTGATCGTCGTGCCCAGCGCGCTGCTTCTGTGGCGCGGCACCGCGGGCGCGGGCCTGCGCGGTGGCGAGGCCGAGCCCGCCCCCGGCCTCGGGCGCAAGCTGGTCTGGGCCACGCTGACCGCCGTGGCCGCCGCGCTGATCCAGTACGGCAGCGCGCTCCAGCTCCGCGGCCTGCCCCTGCTCGCGACCGGGATCGTCCTGCTGGCCGTGTCCCTGCCCAGGCTGCTGCCCCGCGGCTCGCTCAGGGCCGCCCGCGGGCTACCGAGCGCCCCGGTGCTCCGTGGCCTGGCCTACGGCTCGCTGATGGCGGCCGAGGTGCTCATCCCGCTCATGCTGATCAGCGAGCGTGGCCTGACGCCCACCGGCGCCGGCATCGTCCTGACCGTCGGCGCGCTCGGCTGGTCCACCGGATCCTGGATCAAGGGCCGCGGCGCCATCAGTCACCTGGCCGCGCTGCGCGGTGGCGCCATCATGATCGCCACCGGCATCGCGCTCATGTCGCTCGTGCTGATCGACTCCGTGCCGATCGCCCTCGCGTACGTGGCCATGGCCATCTCCGGGCTCGGCATCGGCGCGCTGCACCCCACGGTGTCCGTACTGGTGCTGGAGATGTCCGCGCCGGGAGAGGCGGGCCAGAACACCGCGGCCCTCGGCGTCGGCGAGTCCGTGTTCACCGTCGTCGCCGTCGCGGTCACCGGAGCCCTGTTCACAGCCACCGGTGAGACCTATCTGGTGGGCCTCGCCTTCACCTTCGCCCTCGCCGTGCTGGCCGCCGTCATCGCCCCGCGTTTTGCCCAGCACACGAAGGCAGGCACACTGGAAGGAGTCGTTTCTTAGCTTCGTCGCAGAGGGGGGTACATGCCGCGAGTGCGGGAGCTAGAGGTCTTCCGGCTGGTCCTGCCGTACGGCAGGCGGTCGGAGAGCCTGCTCGTCAAGCTCACCGACTACGCCGGCATGACCGGCTGGGGTGAGGCGCTGGATCCCCAGCCCAAGACCTGGGCCCGGCTGGAGGAGTCACTGGCCGCCCAGCTCATCGGCGTCGACTGGGAGCACCCCGACGCCGTACTGAGCGGTGACCCGGCCGTCGACATGGCCTGCTGGGACCTGTGGACCAGGATGCGCGGCGTGCCGCTCGCCGAGGCGATCGGCGGCACCCGCACCTCCCTGATGGCCACCGTCCGGCTCGAACCCGACCCGTCACTCGAAAGCCTGGTCTCACGGGTCAACCAGCAGGTCTGCGCGGGTTACGGCCACGTGACGCTGGACGTACGCCCTGGCTGGGACGTCGAGCCGGTTCGGGCCGTACGCCTGGCCTATCCGGCTCTGACGCTGGCCGTCGACGGCGGCGGCGCCTACTCCGAGGGCGGCCAGCTCGTGGCGCTGGACTCGTACGGCATCGAGGTCATGGAACGGCCCTTCCCCGTCGGCGACGTCTACGCGCACGCCTCGCTGCAGGACGAGGTGGCGGCGTCGGTGGCGGTCGAGGTGCGCTCCTCGGCGGAGCTCGACGACTACCTGACCCTGCGGGCCGCGCGGGTGCTGATCCTGCGGCCCACCGCGTTCCCGTCGCTCAGCGAGGCCCGCCGGGCGCACGACCGGGCCGCCGCGGCCGGCTGGGACATCCAGTGCGCGGGCGGCCAGGGCGCCGGACTGGCCCGGGCGGCCACGGTGGCGGTGGCCAGCCTGCCAGGGTGCACGCTGCCGTGCGACGTGACGCAGCCGCCGCGCAACAACCAGATCGTGACGCCGATCGTGGGGGCGAACGCCGGGGTGGTGGCGGTGCCGCTGACGCAGGCGGGGCTGGGGCACGTCATCGACGAGCCCCGGGTACGCCGGATGGCCAAGGACTCGTTTCGCGCGTGACGGCTATGTGATCTAGCCCCCCAACCTTTATCCCGAAACTTCGCGATAAAGGGGCTTGATGTGGGGGATGTGCCGGCGTTAACCAGGTGGCGGACACTTGTTGCCATTCTGCGGTCATCGGCGCCGCGAGCAAGCTGCTCGGGCGGGAGGCCACCGCGCGGGACGTCGTCCAACTGGCCGTCGACGGCCGGGCGGGGCGCGGCCTGCCGTACGGACTCGAACCTGGAGGACCTTTGACGGAGCGGGACCGGGACGAGGACTCCCGGCGGCTGGCGGCGGAGTCACTGGCGGCCGGTGATCCGACGGGGTGGTTCGAGCGCCTGTACGCGGAGTCGGCGATGGGTGAGGCGATCGTCCCGTGGGACTCACAGACACCCCACCCACTGCTCGTCGAGTGGCTCCCTACGGCGTTGGGCTCGGGAGTGGGTCGGCGAGTGCTGGTGGTCGGGTGCGGGCTGGGGGACGACGCCGAGTACGTGGCGCGGTTCGGCTACGACACGGTTGCCTTCGACGTCAGCGAGTCGGCCGTACGCCTGGCCCAGGAGCGCTTTCCGGACTCCACGGTGGACTATCGAGCCGCCGACCTGCTCGCCTCGCTCACCGAGTGGCGCCACGCGTTCGACCTGGTGGTGGAGATCATGACCGTCCAAGCTCTGCCGGAGCACCTCCACGCGCGGGCCATCGACTCGGTCTCCGGCTTCGTCGGGCCGGGCGGCACGCTCCTGGTGATCGCCTCGGCCCGTGAGGAGGGCGGCCCGGTGTTCGCCCCGCCGTGGCCCCTCACGCCGTCCGAGATCGCGTCCTTCGCGTCGGAGGGCCTGGTCACGGACCGCATCGAAGACCTCCGCGACCCGGAACGCCACCGCTGCCGCGCCACCTTCCATCGCCCCGCCCTCAGCGAGTAAGACTGCGGCAGCGTCAGCGAGGAAGGCCGTGGCATTCCTCCCCTTTAGGGATGGCCTCTATCATTCGTTGGCGTGTCCCCATATCTCGCCAGTGAACTCCGTGAGAGCGCGCGGAGCCGGAACGGCATCCGACCGAAGGGGCCCGGCCTGCCGCACGTCGCGGACGTGACCGGCCCCTCAGACCTGCCGCTGCGCCACTATCGGCCCGCCGGCGAGCCGCGCCCGCTGATGGTGTTCCTGCACGGTGGCGGATGGGTCTTCGGTGACCTGGAGACGCACGACAGGACCTGTCGCCGCATCGCCAAGGAGTGCGATGTCGAGGTGCTGGCGGTGGACTACCGGCTGGCTCCGGAGCATCCGTTCCCGGCCGCCATCGATGACGTCGTCGACGTGCTCCGCTGGGCCGGGCCGGTGGCCGTGGCGGGCGACAGCGCGGGGGGATATCTCGCTGCCATGGCCTGCCTGCGGTTGCGAGACGAGGGCGGCCCGCTTCCTGCCGTACAAATCTTGATATGTCCGAACACCGATCTCACGCTCTCCCAGCCGAGCGTCGCCGAGAAGGGGACAGGCTATGGGCTCGACGCCGACATACTGAACTGGTTCGTCGCCCAGTGGATGCCGGACCCGTCTGGGCGCCGGTCGGCGAGTCTCCTGCACCAGCCGGACCTGTCCGGTCTGCCGACGGCCCTGGTGGTGACCGCCGAACACGACGCGCTGCGCGACGAGGGCGACGCCTACGCCCGCCGCCTGGCTGAAGCCGGAGTCGACGTCACGCACCGGTGCGAACCCGGCCTCGTCCACGGATTCATCCAAGGCATGGACCTGACCAGCCCAGAGGCGGCGGCCGCGCACGAACGGTTCTTCGCCGACGTCCGGGGACTGATCCCGCGATAGGCCGACGTCCGGCCGAAAAACAGAAGCGATTCTGGAAATCGCCCCTGCGGCTCGGTCCCACGATCAGGCCGGTTCGTGGTCCGCGAGTCGGCGGTCCGCCGCGATCTGGCCGGTGGAAAGGTCCAGCAGGCGGCACGCCGTGAGGATCTGGAAGCGCACCTCGACGAGCGTCAGGATGTCGGCCATCCAGTGCTGGATCGCGGCGTCGGCCGTGCCGATCACCACCCAGATGACCTGGCGCTGGTGGTCGGTCATGGGGCCGACCGCCCGCTGGACGATCTCCATGTGCGGGCGCGTCAAGCGGTCGCGTTCGGCGCTGAAGGTAGGGTCTGTCAGCGAGCTGAGCCGCCTGACCACGGCCCCCAGACCAGCGCGGCTTCGACGCGTACGTGGCCAGTGACTGCACGACCGCCTACGGAGAGGCGCGCGACCCGGCGCTGGGCGCGATGTCCGTGGTGTTCGCCACGGTCGGTAAATGGCGCGAGCTGTTCGACCTGGTGGGCGAGGAGTAGCGCGTCAGCAGCGGCGGGTCCAGTGCTTGCGGGCCCAGACGTTGCGGCACTTTCTTGACGGCGTACCGAGATAACCGTCGTCGGTCTTGGTGCAGACGCCGTTCACCGTTTCCGTGCACTCATTGGTGGCGACGCACTCATTGTTGATGGTCGTGGTGCAGTACTCCTCTTCATCGCTTTCCGCGTCATCGGGCTCGGGGGCGTCCGGATCCTCGTAACCGATCGCTGCCTTGGCGGCGTCGCCGCCTTTGCTACGGGCGTTGTACGCCTCCGCGTACGGCTCACGGAAAGAGCCGTCGTCGGCTTTCTTGCCCATCGCCGGAACGGTGCCGTCGATGCGGATGTAATACCAGCCGTATCCCTTCTCGCCGTCGTCGCACCTGATATTCGCGAACCGGATCCGAGTAGCCTTTCGCACGCAGACCTTCACACGGTCGTCGACGTCGGCGATCATCGCGTCCGACCCGCTGCCGCCCTTGGCGGGAGCTCGGTAGGAGTCGCCTCGTGGCTGTTTGAACGAGCCGTGCTTGGCCTTGGAGCCGGTGGCGGTCACCCGGGCGTCCAGCGAGAAGAAGTACCAGGCGGCGCCGGGCCGCGCGTCGTCACACGGTCGATAGTTGATCCGCAGGTGCGTCTTCTTGTTGACGCAGATCTCGACGAAGCCCGCGTCGTCGTCATCGCTTTCTTCTGACGTCGAATTCTTCGGGACCGGTTGTTCGGCGACCGGATTAGTGGTTTCGGTCTCGGCCGGTGGCGAAGTGGTGGTGCATCCGGCGATCAGGAGCACGGAGGTGACGAGGAAAACGAGTCGTAACGGGATGGGCGACAAAGGACCTCACATGGTGCGACGACTGGGACCCCGATTTATCAGGGGTACGTTAGCGTAAAAGCGCCCGCCACCGTGGTGACGGGCGCTTCGGGTGTGTCGCATCGCGAGCGAGAATGGCCGCCTAAACCAGCGCCGCTTCCAAGCCTAAACCAGCGCCGCTTCCAAGAGGAGCGCTCCGGCGCCCAGGAGGGCGGCGTCCCGGCCGGCCCGGGCCGGGGCGATCTCCAGGTCGCGGGTCGCCAACGGCAGGCAGCGCTCGTACACCGCCGCCCTGATGGAGGTGATCAGCGGTTCGGCCGCCGACAGGCTGCCGCCCACCGCGATCACGTCCGGGTTGAAGAAGTTGACCAGCACGGTGAGGACCTCGCCGATCCGCCGCCCCGCCCCTCGGACCAGGCTGGTGGCCTCGGGGATCGCGTCGTCCACCAGGCTCACGATGTCCGCGGGACGGGCCACGGTGATCCCGGAGTCGGCGAGGGCCGACATGAGGGCGGCCCCGCTCGCGTACGCCTCCAGGCAGTCGGGGTGGCCGCAGGCGCACAGGACGGAGGAGTCGGAACGTACCCGTACGTGGCTGATGTCGCCCGCCGCGCCCCGGCCCCGGTGCAGGTGGCCGTTGACGATCACGCCGCAGCCGATGCCGGTCCCGGCCTTGAGGACCATGAGGTTGTCGCAGCCGGGCCAGTGCCTGGCCTCGCCGGCGGCCATCAGGTTGGCGTCGTTCTCGACGAGGATCGGCAGGTCGTAGCGCAGGCCCAGGTGCTCGGCCACGGGGAAGCCGTTCCAGCCCGGCATCCGCGACGGCGTGACCACCCGGCTGGTGGCCGGGTCCACCGGGCCGGGGATGCCGGTCCCCACCCCGCGCAGCGGCACGTCATCCGGCACATGTACGGCCAGCAGCTCGTCGAAGGCGTCCGACAGCAGGTCCAGCGTGGCCTCCGGACCCCGGGCGATCTCGCAGGGCCGCTCCTCGATCACCAGCGGGGCGCCGCTGAGGTCGAGCAGCCCGAGCCGGGCGTGGTGCGCGCCGAGGTCGGCGACCGCCAGCACCCCGGCCGACGGCGACAGGCGCAGCCGCCTGGGCCGGCGCCCGCCCCGTGAGGTGCCCGAGCCCTCCTCGCCGAGCAGGCCCAGCGAGATCAGCTCCTCGACCCGCAGCGAGACGCTGGAGGCGGCCAGACCGGATAAGCGGGCGAGGTCGGCCCGCGACTCGGCCCGGCCGGTGGCCACGAGACGCAGCAGGTCCCCCTGTGCCCCGCTCACGGGCAGCCGCTGGTTCATGCTGAGAGGAATATCATGAGCGGACTTCCTGCGACAACGTATTGACTTCGTACGAAATCTGCCACTACGTTCCGCTTCATCTTCGATTTCGAAGGAAGTGGATGGTCATGAAGAGACTTGTCGCTGTCGTCGCCGTTTCCCTGTTAGGCCTGGCGGCCTGCGGCGAGACGAGCAGCCCCGCCGTGCCCGGAGGAGAGGCCAAGAAGGACGACGTCCTCGCGCAGGCGCCGGTCGCGGCCGCCGCGGACATCCTGCCCGGCTCCACCATGGAGAAGATCAAGCAGCGCGGCGAGCTGATCGTCGGCGGCTCGCTGGACGCGCCGTTGCTCTCCCAGCAGAACCCGGCCACCGGCCAGGTCGAGGGCTTCGACGCCGATCTGGGCAAGGCGCTGGCCAAGTACATCATCGGCCAGCCCAAGGTGAAGATCGTCAACTCGGCCTCGGAGACCCGCGAGGCGCTGCTCGCCAACGGCACCGTGGACGTCGTCTTCCAGACGTACACGATCACGCCGGAACGGGCGAAGCAGGTGGCGTTCGCCGGGCCGTACTACACCTCCGGTCTGACCATCGCGGTGAAGAAGGGCGCGACGGGCATCGCCAAGCCCGAGGACCTGAACGGCAAGAAGGTCCTCGCCGGCGCCAACACGCCCGCCATCCCGGCGATCAAGAAGTTCGCGCCGCAGGCGGAGATCATCACGTTCGGCAGCGACCCGGAGTGCCTCCAGGCGCTCAAGCAGGACCGAGGCGTCGCCTACGTCCAGGACGAGACGCTGCTGATCGCCGACGCCAAGAAGGACCCGTCGATCCAGATCGTCACCAAGCCCTTCACCGTGGATCCGTACGGCATCGGGCTCAAGCACGGTGACGACCAGTTCAAGACGTTCACCAACACTTGGCTGAAGAAGATGCAGGACGCCGGGGCCTGGCAGAAGATCTGGAAGAACTCCATCGGCACGGTCGTCGTGGGCGAGGCTCCGCAGCCGCCCCAGATCGGCTCCGTGCCGGGGTCCTGATGTCCGTCCTCCTCGACCACCTGCCCGAGCTGTGGCAGGGGCTGCTCGTGACGTTCCAGCTGACCGCCGCGTCGTTCCTCGGCGCGGCGGTGCTGGGCGTGCTGGTCACCGCCCTGCGGGTGAGCCCGGTGCGGGTGCTGCGCGCCCTCGGCACCGCGTACGTGGAGACCTTCCAGAACCTGCCGCTGCTGGTGCTGCTCGTCCTGGCGGTCTTCGGGCTGCCGGAGATCGGCATCCAGGCCGACCTGCGGGTGACGGCCATCGTGGTGATCGCCGTGTACGAGGCCGCCTACATCGGCGAGGCGCTGCGGTCCGGGGTGAACTCGGTGGCCAAGGGGCAGGGCGAGGCGGCCCGCGCGATCGGGCTGACGTTCGCCCAGTCGCTGCGGCACGTCATCCTGCCGCAGGCGCTGCGTACGGTGGTGCAGCCGATCGGCAACATCTTCATCGCGCTCACCATGAACACGGCGCTCGCGGCGGCCGTCGGCGTCGTCGACCTGACCGCGGCGGCCAACCGGGTGAACCTCCTCGAGGCCCAGCCCATCCCGATCTTCGTCGGCGCGGGCGCGGCCTACGCGCTGATCGCCGCCTGCGCGGGCTTCGTCACCGGCCGGCTCGAACGACGGCTGGCGATCCTGCGATGAGCACCGGCGATTTCAAAAGAGCGCTGGGCGATTTCAAAGAGCACTGGGGGTAAGGCCATGAGCACCGCTCTGTTCGACGAGCCGGGCCCTCGAGCGCGGCGGCGCATCCGGATCGCGACCGTCGTGGGCACACTCGCCGCCCTCGCGCTGCTCGCGCTGGCCGTCCGGCAGTTCGCCGCCAACGGGCAGCTCGACGCCGCGCGCTGGCAGCCGTACGCCACCTGGCCCATGTGGCGCTATCTCCTGACCGGGTTGTGGACCACCGCGCTGGCCGCGGTGGTCTCGGCCGCGCTGGCGATGGCGCTCGGGCTGGTGCTGGCCCTGGGCCGGCTGTCGCGCCACCGCTTCCTGCGCGTCCCGGCCGCCGCCTACGTCGAGGTGGTCAGGACCATCCCGACGCTGCTGCTGGTGTACGTGGTGCTGTTCGCGCTGCCGAAGTACGGGCTGGACCTGCCGCTGTTCTGGAAGCTCGTGGTGCCGCTGTCGGTGTCGAACGCGGCGGCGTTCGCCGAGATCTTCCGTGCCGGGATCCGCTCCATCGAGCGTGGCCAAGGCGAGGCGGGCCTGGCGGTCGGCCTCACCCACGGCCAGACCATGCGCCTGATCGTGCTGCCGCAGGCCGCCCGCCGGGTGCTGCCGTCGATCGTCAGCCAGTCGGTCGGGCTGCTCAAGGACACCGCGCTCGGGTTCGTCGTCAGCTACGCCGAGCTGCTCTACAGCGGCAAGGTCCTGGCCGCCTACAACGGCTACCTCATCCAGACCTACCTCGTCGTCGCGCTGGTCTACCTGGTGGTCAACGCGTCGCTGTCCAAACTGGCCCGTACCCTGGAGGCCCGCCGGCGCGCGGCCCCCGCCATCCCCAGAACCAGAACCAGAACCAGAAGGAGATTCGCTCGTGCCTGAACTCGCCCTCCTCGCCGAGGTCGTGCGCTCCGGATTCGTCGAGAGCCTCCACTACGGCAGCGCCGTCGGCCTCGACCCGTCGGGCCGGGCCGCGGTCGAGCTCGGCCGGGTCGAGGCGCCGGTGCTGCCCCGCTCGTCGGCCAAGCCGTTCCAGGCGCTGGCCTGCCTGGTCGCGGGCGCCGCCCTGAGCGGGCCGCGCCTGGCGATCGCCGCGGGCAGCCACACGGGCGAGGACTTCCACGTACGGCTGGTCGGCGAGCTGCTGGCCGACTACGGGCTGGACTTCGGGGCGCTCGGCTGCCCGGCGTCCTGGCCCGAGGACCAGGCCACCATGCACGCGCTGATCAGGCAGGGCCAGGGCGTCTCCCGCGAGCGGATGAACTGCTCGGGCAAGCACGCCGCGATGCTGGCCGCCGCCGTGGCCAACGGCTGGGACGTGGACTCCTACCTGGCCGCCGAGCACCCGGTGCAGCTCCGGGTGCGCTCGGTCACCGAGGACCTGGCGGGGGAGAAGGCCGCCCACGTGGCCGTGGACGGCTGCGGGGCGCCCCTGTTCGGGCTCTCGCTGACCGGCCTGGCGCGGGCCGTACAGGCGCTCGTGCTGGCCGCGCCCGGCAGCGCGCCGCGCCAGGTGGCCGACGCGATGCGCGAGCACCCCGAGTACGTCGGCGGGACCGGCCACCAGAACACCGAGCTCATGCGCGCCCTGCCCGGCGCCCTGGCCAAGGGCGGCGCCGAAGGCGTGCTGGTCGTGGCGATGGAGTCCGGGCACTCGGTCGCGGTGAAGGTCATCGACGGCAGCCCGCGCGCCACCACGGTCATCGCCCTGTCCGTGCTGCGCGAGATGGGCTGCGAGGTGTCCTCGGCCGCAGCGTTCGAGAGCGTGGCCGTGCTCGGCGGCGGCGCGCCGGTCGGCCGGATCGTCACAGCGAGCCGCAGCCCTCGGTAAGGGTCTTGGTGGGGTCGCTCTCCTTCTTCTTGGCGGATGGCGATTTGGTGGACTTGGGGGTCGACTCCGGAGAAGCGGTCGCCGCAGTCGGCCGCCCGCCCGCCGAATCGCGGATGGCCTTGTCGGTGATGGCGCGGATCTTCGCCCAGTCCGGGGAGACGGTGCTGATCAGCGGCGGCACGAACTGGATGCTGGTCACCTTGGCGTTCTTGACCTGCAGCGCCAGCGGCACCAAGTGCTTGAGCATCGGCCGGGGGATGTCGGTCCTGATCAGCTCCTTGGTGGCCCCGGCGATCCGGTTGAACCTGGTCAGCACCGTCGCCGGGTCGGCCTGGTCGAGCAGCGCGCCGATCACGCACCGCTGACGGCGCATCCGGGTGAAGTCATCGCTGTAGGTACGCGAGCGGGCGTACCACATCGCGTCGGCGCCCTTCAGCTTGCGCGTGCCCGCCTTGACCAGGCCCTCGTTGTACCGGCCGAACACCACGTCCTGCTCGACCGTGAGCGTGACCCCGCCGATCGCGTCGATCAGCCGGGCGAACCCCCACATGTTGACCAGGGCGTACCAGTCGACCTTGAGCCCGAGGGTGTAGCCGATCGTGTCCATCAGCACCTTGGGGCCCTGGTGCTGCTTGCCGCCGAAGATCTCGGGATGCGCGTCGGCGTACTCCCAGACGCTGTTGAGCAGGTCGCTGCGGCCGCCGCCCGGGTCCGGCGGCAGGCGGAACCCGTTCGGGAAGTGCTGGGCCATCGGCGTGCCCGGACGGAACCGGACGTTCTCCAAGTTGCGCGGGAGGCTGACCAGCACGGTGTTGCCGGTCTTCACGTCGACGGTGGCCACGTTCATGCTGTCGGTGCGTACGCCGATCCGGTTGTCGTCGGCGTCGCCGCCGATGAGCAGGATGTTCACCCTCGTACGGCCCGCCCACGGGTCCTCGGGGCGGGCCGTCGTCTGCTCGGCCTGCGGGTCGGGGTCGGGGGTGCCCTCGTTCACGAAGATGTTGTTGAGCGTCTCCCGGGACGTCCAGACGTAGCTCGTGACCATCCCGAACGGCAGCACGACCACCACGGCGAGCAGCCCCGCGAACGTGCCCACCAGGACCTGCCCGGCCTGCGGCAGACTGCCGGGCCGCAGCACGATGAACGAGTGGACGATCAGCGCGAACCACGCCACCCCGAGCACCACGGCGCCGGCGGTGATGCCCGTCAGCCAGCTGTCCTGGGTCAGATCGCCCAGCAGGTTGTCGGTGCTCAGCCTGACGGCGAGAAGGGCGAGCAGCCCCGCCGCGTAACAGCCGAGCAGTATCAGCCCCGTCTTGCGCCATCCGGCCCGCAGATGCGCAGCTCCCGGCGCGAGCGCGGCCAGCACCAGCCAGCCGAGAACCGCTGCGGCGCTCACCGGTTTCCTTGCCTGCTTCACGCCATCCCCGTTTCCCCGCGAACTTCACCGTAGGCCGAATCGCGGCGGCAGCCTACGGACAGAATGCGAAATATGTCTTTAGGGGAGAGTGAACATTAGTAACCGAATAAGATTCGGCGTATGTCCTTCTCCCAGATCGACTACGGCGTGACCAGCCGGGTCGCCACGATCACATTGAAGCGCCCCGAGAGGCTAAACGCCTTCACCTTTGCCATGCGCGGAGAGTTGATAGAGGCGTTCGACCTCGCGGACGCCGATGACGACGTACGCGCCGTCGTGGTCACCGGCGCGGGCCGGGCGTTTTGCGCCGGGGCCGATCTGGGCGGTGGCGGCGACACCTTCAGCCACCGCGAGCCTGGCGAACTCGTGGACGGCGTGCCGCGCGACGGCGGCGGCACGGTCGCGCTGCGCATCGCCCAGTCCCTCAAGCCGGTCATCGGCGCCATCAACGGCCCCGCCGTCGGCGTGGGCGTCACGATGACGCTGCCGATGGACGTCCGGCTGGCCGCCGACACCGCGAAATTCGGCTTCGTCTTCGCCCGCCGAGGGATCGTCACCGAGGCCGCGTCGAGCTGGTTCCTGCCCAGGCTCGTCGGCATCGCGCAGGCCATGGAGTGGGTGGCCACCGGGCGCGTCTTCCCCGCCTCAGAGGCGCTGGAGGGCCGTCTGGTGTCCCGCGTACTGCCCGCCGAGGAACTGCTGCCCGCCGCCTACGCGCTGGCCCAGGAGATCGCCGACAACACCTCCGCCGTGTCGGTCGCGGCGATCCGCAGGCTGATGTGGTCGGGGCTGTCGGCCTCGTCGCCCTGGGAGGCGCACGCGGCCGACTCCCGGCTGATGGCCGAGCTCGGGTCCGCGCCGGACACCGTGGAGGGGGTGACGGCGTTCCTGGAGAAGCGGTCGGCCGAGTTCCCGATGAAGATCAGTGAGGACCTGCCGGGCGGTGTGCCGTCATGGCCGGTAAATCCTTATCGTGTCTAGCATGTACGACACCACCGTTCTGTCCATGCCGCCCGACTTCGAAGGCGACGTCGTAGCGACGCTGATCTCCCGCCGAGCCGGTTCCCGCAGGGCGGTGCTCTACCTTCACGGGTTCACCGACTACTTCTTCCAGGACCACCTCGCCGACCACTACCTCGGCCGCGGCATCGACTTCTACGCCCTCGACCTGCGCAAGTACGGCAGGTCGTTACTGCCGCACCAGACCAGGGGCCTGGTCAGGAGCGTCACGGAGTACTTCCCGGAGATCGACGAGGCCGTACGCGTCATCAGGCGCGACCACGACGAGCTGACGATCAACGCGCACTCGACCGGCGGCCTGGTCGCGCCGCTGTGGGCCGACCGCGTCCGCGGCCAGGGCCTGGTGCAGGGGCTCGTGCTCAACAGCCCGTTCTTCGACCTGAACGTGCCCGCTCCGCTCCGCCTGGCCGCCGACCTGCTCAAGACGCCGCTGTCGTACTCCAGCCGGGCGTTGCCGCTGGGCGTCAGCTTCGCGTACGGCCAGAGCCTGCACCGCACCGAACAGGGCGAATGGGACTACGACCTGGAGCTCAAACCGCTCGGCGGCTTCTCCGTGCACGCCACCTGGCTGGCCGCCATCCGCCGGGCGCAGCGGCGGCTGCACGCCGGGCTGGCCGTGGACGTGCCGGTCCTCGTGCTCGCCTCGGCCACGGGCCTGCGGGTCCGCGACTTCGTCCCCGAAGCCCGCTCGGCCGACACCGTACTCGATCCCCGGCACATCGCCCGCTGGGCCACCTGCGTGGGCCCGCACGTCACCTGCGTACGCATCCCCGACGGCATGCACGACCTGGTGCTGTCGGCCGAGCCGGTGCGCAAGCAGGTGTTCGCCGAGATCGACCGCTGGCTGAACGCCTTCGTCTACCAGACCGGAGGCTGAGCGCGTTCCTTTACCAGGGGAACGCGAACAATCCGTAGTAGGCCGCCGCCACCAGCAGCAGCCCCGTGCCGCCGAGCACGCCCGCGATCGCCACGTGCTGCCAGCGGCTCGGCCGCATGCCCTCCCGCAGCCCCGCCACGACCGCCGCCACCGCCGTGACCTCCTGCACCAGCATCAGTACGGCCAGCACCCGCACCACCAGCCAGCCGGCCAGCACGGCCGGCCAGGCCCCGGCCTGGTTCACCGAGAACAGCACCAGCACCGTGATGAACGCCAGCACCGAGACCAGCAGCCCCAGCCCCGTCCACGCCATCCGGCGCAGCCTGCGCCTGATCGGCGGCCAGAGCCGGGCGTTCGTGTCGGCCGGGGTCTGCCGGCGGCCGCGCAGGCGTACCACCATCGCGGCCACGGGGCCCGCCACGTAGCCGACGGCGGCCAGGCAGATCGTCAGCCCCAGCATCGTGCCGCCCGCGTACCACGGAGCGGCGGGGACGTCGCTGGCCTCGAAGCGCTGCACCGGCGTCGTGCCCGCCACGTGCAGCTGGGGCCGCGCCGTGCCGGGCAGGCCGAGGATCCAGTTCGCCAGCGTCTCCAAGTAACCGTGCGCGAACGGGCCGCCGTTGATCCGCATCGCGTGGTCGGCCTTGTCCATGAAGCGGATCGTGTACTGGTCGTTGCCCGCCGCCTTGAGCGCGGTGATCAGGGACTGGGACGACTCCACGAACGGGATGGACGGGTCCATCGTCCCGTAGAACGCCAGCACCGGCTGCCTGATCTGGCGCAGCGCGGGCATCGCGTCGTAGCGGAGGAAGTTGAAGCCCACCCCGCCCATCGCCCTGGTGAGCAGGTCGCGCACGCCGATCGGCGCGCGCAGGCGCTGCAACTGCTCGTTCAGCGCCCAGGCCACCTGCCTGAGCGGCGACACGTTCGGCGAGGACACCAGCACCGCGAACCCCACGTCGCGGCTCTTGGCCGCCGCGATGGGCACCACCCAGCCGCCCTCGCTGACCCCCCACAGCCCGGTGCGCGCGGGGTCCACGTCGGGACGCGTGCGCATGTACTCGACCATGCGCAGCGCGTCGTCCGCGAGCAGCCCGAAGTCCCGGTCGCGGAAGTTGTAGCCGACCGTCCGCTTGTCGAAGGCCAGCGTCACCACGCCCGCCTTGGCCAGGAACTCCGCCTGCGGCGTGAACTCCGTCCGCGAGCCGTTGCCCGACCCCGACACGAACACCATCGCCGGATGCCGTCCCGGCGTCGTGGGGGCGCGGACCGTTCCGTACAGTGTCTGGCCCTCCGCCGGGAGCGAGATCTCCTCGCGGTGCACGGGAGCCACCGCCACCACGGGCCGCAGCTCGTTCGCGGGCTGGGGCGGGAGCGCCTGCATCGTGTGATCGGCCTGGAGTGGCGGAGGGTTGAACGCGGGTGGCAGAACGTAGCCGACCGCGGCCAGGGCCACCAGCACCAAACCTGCGGCGACGCTCACGGTGCCACGGCCAGTGCGCATCGGCCTCCCCATGTGGGTTGAATTGCCCGCTGATCTTTCAGCCTACTCCCGAGAGGTGTTACGCAGGGGACCGCATTTGTCGGTGAGACCTGTTAGCTTCCTGCGAATGCGGATCCTGCACACCTCCGACTGGCACCTGGGACGTTCGTTCCATCGCGAGAGCCTGCTCGAAGGTCAGGCCGCGTTCATCGACCACCTGATCGAGACGGTGCGTGCCGAGCGGGTCGACGTGGTGGTGGTGTCGGGCGACGTCTACGACCGCGCCCTGCCGCCGGTCGACGCGGTCGCGCTCTGCGGCGACGCGCTGCGCCGCCTGATGGGCACCGGCGCCCGCACCGTGCTGATCAGCGGCAACCACGACTCGGCGCGCCGGCTCGGGTTCGGCGCCGACCTGATCGACGCCGCCGGGGTGCACCTGCGTACCGACCCGTCCCGCGCCTGGGAGCCGGTGCTGGTCGACGACGTCGCCTTCTACGGCATCCCCTACCTGGAGCCCGAGCTGGTACGCGGCCCCTGGGAGCTGCCCGACCGCAGCCACACCACCGCGCTGTCCCACGCCATGGCGCACATCCGCGCCGACGCCCCGCGACACCGCCACTCGGTGGTCCTGGCCCACGCCTTCGTCACCGGGGGAGAGGCCAGCGACAGCGAGCGCGACATCAGCGTGGGCGGGGTGGCCCACGTGCCGCTGTCGGCCTTCGACGGGGTCGACTACGTCGCGCTCGGCCACCTGCACGGCCGCCAGCGGATGTCGGAGACGGTCCGCTACTCCGGCTCCCCCCTGGCCTACTCCTTCTCGGAGGTCAACCAGAAGAAGGGGTCGTGGCTGGTCACGCTCGGCTCCACGGATGCCGACTCTTTGGAGATTGACTTCGTGCCCGCGCCGGTGCCCCGGCCGATCGGCCGCCTACGCGGTCCGCTGGAGGACCTGCTGACCTCCTCGGCCTATGACGACGTGGAAGACCACTGGCTGCAGGTCATACTGACCGACCCGATCCGCCCCAAATCAGCCATGGACCGGCTGCGCGCCCGCTTCCCCCACACGCTGGCGCTGTCCTTCGAGCCTTCAGGCGGCGCTCCCGTCTCCCAGCCCGCCCGCCTGAGCGGCCGGCCGGAGGCGGAGGTGGCGCTCGACTTCATTCGGGAAGTACGCGGCGAGCCTGCCGGACCTGACGAGGAAGACCTGCTAAGACAGGCGGTCGAGGCATCCAGGGCGAAGGAGACGATGGCGTAGATGCGGCCGCACCGGCTCACGCTCACGGCCTTCGGGTCCTTCCCCGGTTCGGAGACGGTCGACTTCGACGCGCTGGCGGAGGCGGGCCTGTTCCTCGTTCACGGGCCGACGGGCGCGGGCAAGACCACGATCCTCGACGCCCTCTGCTTCGCCCTCTACGGCCAGGTCCCGGGCCAGCGCAACAGCGCCCGCGCGCTGCGCTGCGACCACGCCCCGCCGTCCGTCGGGCCCTCGGTCTCGCTTGAGGTGTCGCTGCGGGGCCGGTTACTGCGCATCCAGCGTTCTCCGGTGTGGCAGCGGCCCAAGTTGCGCGGGACCGGGTTCACCGAGGAGAAGGCCAAGGTCATCGTCGAGGAACGGGTCGGGTCCGCCTGGCACGGCCTGACGACCCGCTCCGACGAGGCCGGTGACCTCGTGGGCGGGCTGCTCGGCATGAACGCCGACCAGTTCTGCCAGGTCGCGATGCTGCCACAGGGGGATTTCGCCAGGTTCCTGCGCGCCGATGGGGATGACCGGCGGCGGCTGCTGGAGCGGCTGTTCACCGTGAAGGTGTTCACCCAGACGGAGTCCTGGCTGGCCGAGCACCGCAAGGCGGCTTGGCGGGATCAGCAGGAGCTGCGGCAGCAGGTGGATTTCGCGATCCAACGCCTGGAGGAGGCGTCAGGCGACCTCACTCCCGCCGCCCTCGGGCCCGTCACTGCTCCTTCTTCTGCTCCCTCCCTCCCGACTTCGGACGCCGCTGACGCCGCTGCGCCTGGTGCTGACGTGGCCCTGTCCGGTGCCGGTGCCGCCGCGTCCGGGGCTGACGCCGCCGCGCTCGGCGCCGAAGCCGAACCGCCTGATTCGGACACCGACCCGCTGGGGTGGGCCGGCGCGCTGCTCGCCGCCGCCCGCGCCGTCGTCGTCCGGACGGCCGAGCAACACGCGGCTGCCGGGCACGCCCTGCGTTCGGCACGTTCCCGCTTCGAGCAGGCGACGTCGCTGGCCGACCGCCAGCGCCGCCATGCCGAGGCCCTGACGTTGCGCCGCACCCTCGACGAGCGAGCGGAGGAACGCGCCGAACTCCAGGCCATCCTCGACGACGCCGCCCGCGCCGACCGCGTACTTCCGCTCATCCGCGCCGCCCGCCAGCGCGCCGAAGCCGCCGCCAAGGCCCACTCCCTGGCCACGGACGCCGTCGCCCGCGCCTACCCCCTCCTGAAAGCCACCCCCACCGGACTTCCCACTCCCACCGACGCGCCTGCGACCTACCCCGCTGACTGGCCGCTTACCGAGCCCTCCCACCACTTGCCCGACTTCTCCGACGACGGTGGCGGGTCCCGGCACGGCGGTGCGGCGGCTCGGGTGGGGAGTCTGGTCGGCTGGGTCGAGCCCGAGCGGCTGCACGCCATGGAACGAGCCCGGCAGGCAGAGATCGCCCGCCTGTCAGAGCTGCTCACCGAGGAAGCCAGGCTGCTGGTCGTCCGCCGGGACCTCAAGCGCGTCGAGGAGGAGCTGACCGGCCTGGCCGCCGAGGACGAGACCGCCGCCACCCGGCTCGCCGCCCTGCCCGCGCTCGTCGAGGAGGCCGAACGCAAGCTGGCGCGGGCCCGGCTGGACGCCGCCAGGATCCCGGCGGCCGAGGACGTACGGACCGCGGCGGCCGAGCTGATCGCCGTCGACCGGGAGCTGGCCGGCCTGACCGCGGAGCTGGACGGGCTCACCCAACGCGAGGCCGAGGTGGCCGCCGCCGACGCGGAGCTGCCCGTACGGCTGGCCGACGTCAATGCCCGCCTCGCCGAGGTACGGGCCGAGACGGCCGCCATCCCCGCCGCCATCGCGACACTCGACGCGGCCAGGGCCGTACGAGATGCCGCCCACCGGGCCGAGGCGCTGGCCGCCGAGCTGGAGTCCGCCGCCGCCGACCATCAGGCGCTTGTGGACCGAGCGCAGGGCCTGCGCGAGCACTGGCTGGACGTACGGCAGGCACGCATCGACGGCATGGCCGCCGAGCTGGCGCGCGACCTGTCCGACGGCAGCCCGTGCTCCGTGTGCGGCTCCGCCCACCACCCCCATCCGGCCTCGCCCGCCCCCAGCGCCCCGTCCGCCGACGACGAGCTGGCAGCGGAGCAAGCCCACGAGGCGGCCCTCTCCGAACGCGAGGCGGCCGAACGCGCACTCGCCTCCCTGGAGTCCCGCCACGCCGACGCCGTGACGGCGGCGGGCGGCCTCGACACCGGCACCGCGGAGACCACGGCGCTCCAGGCCCAGGAGGAGCTGGCCCGCCTGGAGACAATCGCCGAACGCGAGCCCGCACTGGCCGCCGAGCTGGACCGCATAGAGACGGAGCGCGACCGCGTCCGGGACCAGGCCCGCGAACTCGGCGAACAACTCACGGCCCACCGCACCCACCACACCCACTACCAGGCCGAACGCACCCGCCTCGTCGCCCGCCTCCTCCAGAGCGGCCTCCTCGACACCGACACCCGCGTCTCCGGCCTCAACACCCGCCGTTTCACCACCGACACCGGCCACCCCGACACCCGCCACCCCGACACCCGCCACCCCGACGCCCGCCGCCATACACGGTCCGCCCAGTCCGTCCAGACCGATCCCGAGGCGCACGTCTGGGCTGAGGCTGAGGACGGGGCCGACGCCGACGTGCGGCCGCTCGCTCAGACGGATCGGGCCGCGGCCTCCGAGGGAGCGGCTCCAGGAGGAGCCGCCGATGGAGCGACGATCGGTCCCGAGCTGGCGCCCTCCGTGCGGGCCATGGCCGAGGAGGAAGTGGCCCGGCTTCGGGAGTCGGCCGGGCGGGAGGCCGGGCTGGCGCGGGAGGCCGCCGGGCTCAGCCAGGAGCGGCTGGCGCTGGAAGAGCGGGCGCGCCGGGTCACCGCCCGGCTGGCCGCCTGCCGTACCAGGCAAGAGGAGCTCAGCGGTGACGCGGGGCGGCTCACCGCGCGGCTCGACAGCGCGCGCGGCGACGACCCCACGCTCACCGCCCGCCTGTCCAGGCTGAACGACGAGGCCGAACTGCTACGGGAAGCCCTGGAAGCCACGCAGGCAGCCGTCGCCACCGAGGCCGAGCGGGTCAGCGCGGTGGAGGCGGCCGTACGGGCGGCTCTGGAGGCGGGGTTCGGTGATGTGGCCGACGTGGAGGCCGCCGCCAGGAGCGAGTACGAACGGGACGGCAAGGCCGAGCTGCTGCGGCGGCTCGACGCGCAGCACGCGGCCGTGACCAGCACGCTGGCCGATCCCGAGCTGGTGGCCGCCGCGCGGCAGGACGTACCCGATCTGGCCGCGGCCGAGGCGGCGCGCGACGAGGCCGAGCAGGCGCACACGGCGCTGGCGTCGGCCAGGGATCGGGCCGCGCGGCGGGAGGAGCGGGTGGCCGAGCTGGGCGCGGAGCTGGCCGCGTGCATCGAACGATGGCAGCCCGCCGCCGACCGGCACCGGCTGGCCGAGCGGCTGGCGGCGCTGGCCAGCGGTACGTCGAGTGACAACCAGTGGAACATGAGCCTGTCGTCGTTCGTGCTCGGCGAACGGCTCCGGCAGGTGGTCGACGCCGCCAACGAGCGCCTGGACCACATGTCGGCCGGGCGCTACCTGCTGCGGCACGACCTACGGAAGACGGCAGGGGCCAGGGGGCGTTCGGGAGGCGGGCTGGGGCTGCGCGTGGCCGACGGGTGGACGGGCGTCGATCGCGACCCGGCCACGCTGTCGGGCGGGGAGAGCTTCATCACCTCGCTGGCCCTCGCACTCGGCCTGGCCGACGTGGTGACCGCCGAAGCGGGTGGCGCCGAGATCGGCACGCTCTTCGTGGACGAGGGCTTCGGCACGCTCGACGAGGACACGCTCGACGGCGTGCTCGACATCCTCGACGGGCTACGCGACGGAGGGCGGGCGGTCGGCATCATCAGCCACGTCGCCGAGCTGCGATCGAGGATCCCGGCCCAGCTCAGGGTCTCGAAGTCGCGCACCGGATCCACGCTGTCGGCGGTCGGGGTGGGCTGACGACCGGCCCAGGCCTGCGTTCGCTGTCTCAGAAGGTCCTGTCTCAGCGGGGAATCGGCAGCACGCGGTCGGGCCGGTCCTGCTGGTACGCCTGGCCATCCGGGTATATGCGCCACGAGTCGCCCGCCACTCGCAGCATCGGGCTCCGCCACGCCTCGGTCGGGCGGGGAAGCACGATGTGCCGGACACGCCGCAACGCGTCCCAGATCAGCAGCCCGCGGATCTCGCCGAGCAGATTGATCTTGGCCGGATCGTAGAGCGGATGGTCCCACAGGCCGCCGATCTCGGTACAGACGAAGCGATCGTCCAGCCATTCGGCGAACTGCTCGCACAGCGGACCGAAATCCTGGTCACACGGCACCGGCACCTGCTCCCCGTCGACCCAGAGCAGCGTACCGATCCAGTCCGGCCCCCCGATCAACATCGCTTGATGCCGAAGATCGGCGGAGAAGACGACGCGGATCGTGCTCTTGCCCGTCTCGTCGAGATAGTTGAACGCGCACCACTCGTCCTCGAACTCGGAGCCCAGCTCCCGATAGTCGGCAGGCGTCACGCCCGCGGGCGGAGCCGGGTACGCCTGCGCCCATCCGCGTCGGTCGCCCGCCGCGATGCGCCCAACTTCGGTCATCCAGCCCCACATCGACAGGGCGCGCGCCGGGTCCTCTCCGTCGCCCAGGACCCTCATGGTGAAGCGATGCTCCAGCCAATGCGCCAAGGAGGCGCTCCGGACGCCGCCGTCGAGACCGACCGGCGGCCGTCGATCCACACGAACGTCCCGCGCCTGCCTCGGCGCGCTTCGAGCAGCACGGCGTGGTGCCGCGCGTCATAGGAGAAGTAGACGCGTACCGTGACGCCCGCGCGGGACCGCCTCAGGCAGTTGCCGTACGGCCGAAAGCCCGCGCCCACGCAGTCCTCGACCGTCAAGCCGGTCGGCGGGGCCGCAGGCTCATCCGCAGCACGCGTCGCGCCGCGCTCGACCTCGCCCACCGCACAGTGCCCATGACGCGTCGCGGCATGCCCGGCGTCATCCATCCATTGCCTCAGCGCCTTAGGACTCATTAGCGCCACCCGCCGGCAGCCACGCTTCACATCCTGGATCACCTATCCCTGTCACACCGGTATCCGACGATATTTCTGCCTATGGCGCCACTTCTTATGCGAGAGTTGGCACCGCGGCGGCAGAATCCGTTGAAGGAAACGCCGCCGCCCGCCTGCTCAGAACTCAGGTGCTACTCAGCACCCGTTCCGGTGTATCCAGCCAGACCGACTGGCCGTCCGGCGCGACGGTGAGGCCGTAGCGGCGCCAGTGCGGCCCGCCCCAGCTCACCCACCGCGCGTACGCCTGGACGACCTCGTCCCACACAGGCCGGTCGCCCACCTGCTGAACCCCATGATCCACACTCCCGGGCCGCCACGTGGCCACCGCCCACGAGCGGACGTCGTCCGGATCGTGGACCCATGTGCGCACATATTCGCCGTCCTCATCGGCACCCTCGGTGGTGTGCGACCGCAGACCTGTCAGCGCACCGATAGCCAGATCCGCGCCCGCGCCCAGCCGGTCGAGCGCTCGCGGGTCGAGCGCCGTCCGGTAATGCCGTCGCTGTTTGCCCGGCGGCGGATCCTCGCCCGGCCTCAGACGCTGCGACCGCATCATCATGTACCCGGCATACCCGACCACCCGTCCGACAGCGGTGCCGTCGTCCTGCACCTCCAGGCGTAGCGCGTGACTGGTGCCGTACCCGGGATGCCACGGCAGCACGATCACGCCGCCGGGGCGGGTCTGCTTCACCCAGGCGTACGGAATCGTGCGGATGCCGCAGGTGACGTGCACCCGGTCGTACGGCTCCCGGTCCGGGTGGCCGAGCGCGCCGTCGCCGATGACCAGCCGCGGATGGGTCCCGGACGCGGCGAGGTTCTTCGCCGCCTGCTCGGCCACCCGTGGGTCCACCTCGATGGACGTCACCTCCCCCTGATCTCCGACGAGATGCGACAGCAGCGCGGCGGTGTATCCGGTGCCGGTGCCGACCTCGAGCACGCGGTGCCCCGGCTCCGGCCGCAAGTGGTTGAGCAGGTCGGCGACCGTGGACGGGGCGGACGCCGACGAGGTGGAGTCGCCCCGCAGCTCGCTCAGTGCGGTGGCGCCGTCGTCGAGTTGCGTGACGATGATGCTGCGCGAGTAGACGGTGTCCCACCAAGTGCGGGGATCGGCTTCCCGGTCTATCAGGTACGGCTCTCCCTCCTCGACGACCAGACCGACCGGGGGGATGAACAGGTGGCGCGGCACAGCGCGCACCGCGTCCTTGATGGGCTCGCTGATGTCGCCGGCCTCTTCAGGGTCGAGAGCTGCGATGAGCCGGTCGAGGCGTTCGGGGGTCGCGGTCACTTCTTGCCCTTGGCGTGGTCGCCCTGGGGTTCCTGGTGGTGGTCGTTGGTGCTGCCGGTGCCGCCCTCCTTGCCGGTGACCTCCTTATCCTTGGGGCTGTTGGGGTCTTCGTGCTTTCCGCCCATGCTGTCTTCCCTTTCGTGGGTGTGGCCGCGGGGTGGGGGTCCCGCCTGCGGGCTGATGATGGGAAGCTATGAAGACGGGCTGACCTGGCTCAATGCCATTGCCGCTCATTGCGCGTGTCCGCGTTGAGGGACGACGGCGCTGATTCACCCTGGCAACTTCTGGCAATCTTGTTGAAGTCGAGCTGCAGCCGGCCGCAAGCTTCGGCACAGGTACTCCATCCCCATCAAAGGAGGTCTCCGTGTCGCTCAGATTCCTCGGCAAAGACCCCGACAGCCCCGACGGCGACTCGCCCACGGTGTGGGAGGACGGAAACGACTACATCCTGCAAGGCTTCACCGTCACCGACCCCAGCACTCTCCAAGAGGTCGGCGACCTGCCCGAGGGGGAGACACTTATCCGCTTCCCCAAGCGCATGACGCAGTTCTTCCCGGAGGTAACCCGTGGCAGCCACGGCGACGCTTGAGCAGCTCCTGGCTGGATGCGAGCGCTCTGCCTGGCACCTGGAGACGCGCGACGGCTACACCCTCAACGACCCGAACCTCGCGGCGTGGCAGGCCGGACACAGGATCGACCTGGACGACAGGTCCTCATGGTGGCGGCCATGGCTCCAGAACGTCGTTGACGCCGTCGCTCGTGGCGTCGACGTGCGACGGGCGCGCATCATCTCCGAGCCCATCAGCACCTACATTCGGTACGAGTATGACGTGACCATCCCGAACATCCGCGCCGGCGAGCACGTGCGTTGGCTACCGCGCCAGAGGACCACAGACCTGATGCTGCCGCCGAACGACTTCTGGCTGTTCGACGCCAGCACGCTTCTTGTGCACCACTTCAGCGGGGTGGGTGACAAGGTGGGAACGGAGCTCATCACCGATTCCGCGCTGGTCAAGCAGCACACGGAGGCGTTCGAGGCCGTCTGGAGTCGCGGTATTCCACACGAGGACTATCGGCCAACCTGAGCCGTGCGTCCCACGTCTTCAAGCGCTGAGCAGGCGCTTCACATCCTGGCGGCCAGACTTCGCCATCTACGCCAAGCAGCCGACCTGTCAGGACGCGACCTTGCGCGCCTGGCGGGTTGGCAGGCTTCCAAGGTGAGCCGCATCGAACACGCCCGCCGCCGCCCCGCCGCCACTGACGTCCGGGCATGGTGCAGGCACTGTGGCGTACCCGAACAGGCTGAGGAACTGGTGGTCTCGCTCGAAGCCATCGAGGGCATGTTCGTGGAGTGGCGGCACATGGAACGCACTGGGCTACGCAAAGCCCAGGAAGCCGTCATCCCCCGATGGGAGCGCACACGGCACTTCCGCATCTACTCCTCCAAGCTGATCCCAGGGCCGCTACAGATCGGCCCATACATCGCGGCCGTGCTCACCGCGCTGATGCGGCGGCGTGGCCTCCCCAACGACGTGGAGGAGGCCGTCCAGGTGCGCCTCAATAAGCAGCGCCTGATCCATGAGGGTGACCGCCGGTTCGCTGTGATCCTGGAGGAAAGCGTCCTACGCGGGCCCATCGGCGGCACCGAGGTCATGGCCGCCCAACTCGGACACCTGCTCACCGTAAGCGCGCTGCCATCGGTGTCTCTTGGCATCATCCCCCTTGACGCCGACCGCTCCAGCGTCTGGCCGACGGAGGCGTTCTTCATGTTCGATGACGCCGAGGTCACCGTCGAACTCATCTCGGGCCATCTGACGATCACCCAGCCGTACGAGATCGGCATGTACGCCGACGTGTTCACGACGCTGGCAAGGCTTGCGGTGTACGGCAAAGCAGCCCGCGGCATCATCACGTCCGCGGTGGCCGCCCTCGACGAATAGTCCCCTACCGCGTGGACATGAATGCCCGTTCGTTGACGGCCCTCGCCCACGCACAGGGATTGCGGTCCAATGGCGAACATGGATGAGCAGCCCAAGCCGCACCCGCTGAGTATCCGGAAGGTGGCGCCCGCCATCGCGTCTCTGATTCTGGTCTGTGCGGTTGTGTCCTGCACGTCCGCGCCTCCGGTGGCACGATCCTCGCAACAAGGTGCCGTCTCGCCGGGCAACTCGTCCCAGGCCGAAGCGACCGCGCCTCCGCCCGACAGGCCCGGTCCTCTGCGGCTGCCGGGGATGGACGCGGGAACCAAGTCCCTGCTCACCGCAGGACCGACCAAGGGTTCTCGCATCATCGGCGCTGTTCCCGGCAAGGGTCGCCTATGGGTGATGTTCGACTGCCAAGGGGCGGGAAGGGCCGAGATCATCTTGGCGCCTGCGGTGAATTTGCCATTCACCTGCCTGAAGGAAACGCTCACTCCGACCCTGAATCAGCTCAATCTCAACTCCAAGACAGCGCTGACGGTCCGCGTTCAGGCGCCCGATTCGGTTGAATGGGCGCTGCGGGTCACTCGCTGAGGGCTCAGGGCCGCGTAAGGCGGTCCTGAGTCACGCGAACAGCGCCGCCGAGCCGTCGCGTCTACCCATGACGCACCGGTGTCTGATGATATTTCGGCTTATGACGCCACTTCTTACGCGAAAGACTCTCGGTGGTACGTGGGGTACCGTCCTGCTGCCGCTCCGCCCCGACGACTCCATCGACTTCGCCCGGCTGGCCGACGAGCTGGACCGGCTGGCCGTGGCGGGTTTGGACGGCGTGTACGCCCACGGTACGGCGGGGGAGTTCCACGCCATAACCGATGATGAATACCAGCAGGTCAACGAGCTGCTCGCGGAGCGTTGCGTCGGCCTGCCGTACCAGATAGGCGCCAGCCACATGAGCGCCACCACCTGTCTGCGAAGAGTGAAGCTCGCCCGTGAGCTCCATCCGGGGGCCATCCAGGTGATCCTGCCGGACTGGGCTCCGCCGTCCTTGGCCGAGGTGGTGGCCTTCCTTGAGCGGGTCGCCGAGGTCGCCGACCCCGTGCCGCTGGTTCTGTACAACCCGCCGCACGCCAAGACCCGTCTCACGCCCGCCGACTTCGGCATGCTGGCCGCGCGGGTTCCCGCGCTGGTCGGGGTGAAGGTCGCGGGGGGCGATGCGGGCTGGTATCGCGAGATGGGGGAAGAGGCGGCCGATCTGCCGGTGTTCGTGGCGGGGCACACCCTTGCCACCGGTACGGAACTGGGTGCGGCGGGGTCCTACTCCAACATCGCGGCGTTCAGCCCGACCGGCGCCATGGCCTGGCAGCGCCTCATGCGCACCGATCCGGCGGCGGCGCGGGACGTGGAGCGCCGGATCGGGCTGTTCTTCGCCGAGCATGTCCAGCCGCTGGCGTCCGGCGGGTACGCCAATCCGGCGCTCGACAAGTTCCTCGCCCATGTCGGCGGCTGGGCGGACATCGGCACCCGGGTCCGCTGGCCGTACCGGTCGGTGGAGCAGGAGCACGCCGAGTGGCTCCGCCCGATCGCCAGGGCGGCCCTGCCGGAGCTCTTCCCCGCGCCGTAGCAGCCGGAAGCCGAAAGCCGAGCGCAGAGAGTCGGGGCCGCCTGCGCTCGGCGCCCAGCCGGGCTCAGCCGCCCTTCACAACGGTGTTCCTGACGTCTACCGGGTGTTTGATCAACTTGTAGGCGCGGGCCAGATCGGCGACCCGCTGGAGTTCTGTCAGGTCCAGCCGTGCGGGATAGGAGCCCAACGTAACGCCTGCCGCCAAATTCGGGGGGACCCTGGAGAAATCGTATAGGGCGTCGCGCGCCTGCTGGGGGTCGCTCGCGATCAGACGCTGTGCCTTGACCAGCGCGCGCTGGAAGGCCGCCAGCGTGCGAGGGTGTTCGCGGATCCACTCGTCGGGGGCCATCATGCCTGCGGTGTACAGGTTCGCGAACTCCTGGGTCATCGCGTCAGCCACAATCCGAGAGTGGCTGATCTGGAGGCTTGCCGTGATGAACGGTTCGGTCATCAGGACAGCGTCAACCCGTCCCCTGGGCACCTCGGCGAGCATGTCGCGATCGGGCACCGCGGTCAGCACGACGTCGTTCATGGTCAGTCCGGCTCGCTTCAGTACGGCGGTCAGCGCCAACTTCCCGAGCCCCGCGAGGCTCGAGATCGCGATCCTCTTGCGTTTGAGGTCGGACGCCGTCCTGATCTTGGACTTGGGGTTCACGACGACCGCGAAGTGTCCTGGCGCGGCCTGATACAGGCTGGAGACGATCTTGAACTTCTTGCCCACCTCGTTCGCCAGGAAGACTGTGGCGTAGTCGGTTTGCGCCAGATCCAGCGCGCCGCTTTCGAACAGGGGGAACGCGGCCGCCGCGGCGGAGATGGTCCTCGGCTCCACCGTCAGCCCTTCCTCCTTGAAATAGCCTTTGTTCAGGGCCACGACCACGGGCACCGACTCCACGGTCGTCGTCACCCCGACCCTGATGGTGGACTGCTCGGGCGGGGGAGCGGCGGCGCGCGGCTCCGCGGGCAGCGCCCGTACCGCGACGGTGGCGGCGAGCACGGTGACCACGACCACCACGGCGGCGGTGAGTGCCATGAAGTTGCGCCGCTTGCGCTGATGGATCTCGATCGCCCTGGCGGCCAGATCGCGCTCCGGCATGTCGTCCGCGATGCGGCCGAGTTGCTCTCCGAACCAGGTCATCGGCGTGCCTCCGCACTGTGGTCGTCCAGAACGGGCAGTCTCGGCGCCAGCTCGGGTGCCAGCGCGCGCAGGCGCGCCAGAGCGTGGTGCGCCTGGCTCTTCACGGTGCCGACGGAGCAGCCCAGCAGGTCGGCGACGTCACGTTCTGTCCGGTCCTCGTAGAAGCGCAGGACGAGTACCGCGCGCTGCTTGGGCGTCAGCCGCATGAGTGCCTGACGCAGGACGATCCGCAGGACGGCGGAGTCCTCGGGCGAGTAGGCCCGGTCGGGCGGCTCCGCGCTCGGCACCTCGTCGGAGCCGCGGCGCCGCCGCCACGAGATGTACTGGTTCACCATGGTCTTGCGCGCGTACGCGTCGAGGTTGTCGATGTGGCCTAACTTCGCCCACCGCCCGATCATGCGGACCAGCACACTCTGCACGAGATCCTCCGCGAGGTGGACCTCTCCGGTGAGTAGGTAGGCCAGGCGCATCAACGGACGTTGGTGAGCGTCCACGAACGCCTGGAAACTGGCATCGCGATCCAACGTCTCTCCTCAAGTCGATAACCTCCAGACGCTGTGGGCGCGGCGAAAGGTTGGCACTCCTGAGGTGGGATGGAGACGTCAGAGCCGCGCGGTCACTTGCCCACCCCTTCGGTGAGGCCGCGCAGGAACTGGCGCTGGCCGATCAGGAACAGCACGATCGTCGGCAGCGCGGCCATGGTCAGCCCCGCCATCATCACCGGCCAGTCCGTGAGCAGGCGGCTCTGCATGGCCATCAGCCCGACCGGCAGCGTCTTCAGCGAGTCGTCACTGACGAACACCAGCGCGAACGCGAACTCGTTCCACGCGAACAGCGCCTGCAGCAGCGCCGCCGACACCAGGATGGGCCGCGACATCGGCAGGATGATCCGCCAGAAGATCTGCGTGGTGGACGCGCCGTCGATGGTGGCCGCCTCGTCCACGGAGCGCGGCAGCTCGATCATGTACGCCCGAATCAGGAAAATCGTGAAAGGCACCCGAAAAGCGGTATAAAGCACGATCAATGCCCAGTACGTGTCGAAGAGCCCCATCGACGTCAGCAGGCGGAAGAGCGGGATCAGCGCCACCGTCGGCGACAGCAGCAGCCCGCCCAGCACCAGCAACGCCACCCCGTTCCCGAACGGCAGCCGCAACCGGCACATCCCGTAAGCCGCCCACGCACTGATCAGTGTCGTGGCCACGATCGACGCCGAGGTGACGATCACGCTGTTGGTGAAGTAGCGGACGACACCCAGGTCCCAGGCCCGCGCCCAGTTGTCCCAGCGCAGCTCGCCGGGCAGCCCCCACGGCTGGTTGAAGATCTCCTGGTTGTCCTTGAACCCGCTGAGCACCATCCACAGCACCGGATAGAGCACGGCGATCCCGAACCCGGCCAGCAGGCTCCACCCCAGCAGCCGCCCCACCACCGCCCGCAGTCGTATGGGGGCCTGCGCGCGGACCACGGCCGGGCGGGTCAGGCTGGTCGAGATCACGAGTCGTACCTCCGGCGGCGGGACACGGCCAATTGCCCGGCCGCGATGGCGAACGTGATGACGAAGATCACCGTGGCCACGGTGGCCGCGTAGCCCATGTCGTCCTCCATGAACGCCTTGCGGTACAGCCACGTGCCGAGCACCTGGCTGGAGTTGTCAGGGCCGCCGGCCGTCATCACCATGACCTCGTTGAACACCAGGAAGGCGCCCGAGATCGTGAGGATGACCACCAGCGTCGTCATCTCCCTGACCATCGGCAGCGTGATGGAGAAGAACGTACGCACCGGGCCGCCGCCGTCGACCTTGGCGGCCTCGTAGTACTCGCGGGGGATGCGCTGGATGGCCACCACGAACAGCACGGCGGTGTAGCCGACCGACTGCCACTGGCTCATCGCGATGACGCTCCAGATGGCCGAGCCCTCCTCGCCCAGCCAGGCCCTGGCCAGGTGGCCGAGCCCGAGGCCGTTGAGCGCCTCGTTCAGCAGGCCGTACCGAGGGTTGTACAGGAAGGAGAACAGCACGCCCACCACCGTGATCGACATCGCGGCCGGGATGAAGTACAGCGTGCGCAGCAGGCCGCGCGTCCGCCGCCCGACGAGCTCCTCCAGCAGCGCGGCCAGCACCAGCGACAGCCCGCCCTGGAAGACCAGCGAGACCACGGCGTAGGCGGCGTTGTTGCCCAGCGCCCGCCAGAACACCGGGTCGCCGAACGCCTCGGCGTAGTTGTCCAGGCCCACGAACCGGGGCTCGGGCGAGAAGGCGTTCCAGGAGAACAGGCTCAGCCGCAGGTTGTCGGCGATCGGGTAGTAGACGAACACCAGCAGGAGGACGACGGCGGGCAGCACCCAGGCCCAGGTCCGCCACCGCCTCAGCACGGTCACCCGACTTCCTTCTTGGCCTTGGCCGCCGCCTTCTGGACGCCGGCCATGACCTGCTCGGGAGCGCGGGAGCCGGACAGCATGCCCTCGACACCGGACAGGTACGCGCCGGCGACCTCGGCGTTGGTGATCGTGTCCAGCCAGATGGCGAAGCTGCCGGCCTCGCCGATGTCCTGAAGGGCGTCGGTGAGCTGCGGGTAGGAGTTCGCGGAGGTGGCCGAGTCCTTGACCGGGCTGAGCCAGCCGATGTCCTTGGTCATCGTGGCCGCGTTCTCCTTGCTGGACAGGAACTTCAGGAAGTCCACGGCCAGGCCCGCGTTCTTGCTCTGGCCGTTGACCAGGAAGCCGTCGGGGGCGCCGGTCAGCGCGTTCGTGTCGCCGGGGGCGCCGGCCGGGGCGGGCAGGCGCAGGAAGCTCCAGTCGAGCTCCGACTTGTCGAGCACGTCGAACTCGACCGACTCCAGGTAGTGCATGGCCGCCTTCCCGGACAGGAACTGCGCCTGCGCGGTCTCGTGCGACAGCCCGTTGGCGTCCTTGGTGCCGCAGCGCGACACCAGATCGCCGAACTGCTTGAGCGCCGTGACGTACCCGGGATCGGTGAAGGCGCCCGTCGCCGGGGCGTAGTCGGTCTCCAGGGTCTTGGGGGCCACGTCGTAGGCGTTCAGCTGGGTGATGAAGTGGATGGCCGCCCAGCCGTACTGGTTGCCGAAGGCGATCGGCTGCACGCCCCCGGACTTGAGCGTGTCGCAGGCGCTCAGCAACTCCTCGAACGTCTTGGGCACCCGCACGCCCGCCTTGGTGAAGACCGCCTTGTTGTAGGCGAGGTACTTGCCGTCGAGGTCGACCGGCATGCCGTAGTACTTGCCGTTGTACTGGAACGCCTTCAGCGCGGCCGGCGCGAACGTCGAGCCCCACGGGGTGTCCGGGCCGATGACGCCGGTCAGGTCGGCGGCCAGCCCGGCCCGGACGAACTTGTTGGCGAAGTCGCCGGCCCAGGAGAAGTAGATGTCCGGCAGGTCCTTCGACGCCGTGAGCACCCGGATCTTGTCCTTGTACGGCTGGTCGCCGACCTGCTCGAGCTTGATGTCCACCTTCGGATTGGCCGCCTTGTACGCCGCCACGACCTTCTCGAAGTAAGGCGCGTACTTCGGATCGGCGAACTTGGTGACCATCGTCAGCGTGCCCGACTTGTCCTTGGGCGCGGACAGGTCGGCCTTGGCGGGCGCGCCGGCCGAGCCGCCACCGCAACCGGCGGTGACCAGCGCCGTGCCCAGCAGCAGGGCGGTCCAGCGATGCGTGTTCATGGGGTCTCCTTGGTGCTTGGCAGGGGGGCTTCGTGTCCGAAGGCGCCGTAGGAGGTACAGGCGTGGGAGGCGTAGGCGGTGGCCGCGACGGCCAGCGCGGGCAGGTCCTCGCCGCGGGCCAGGCCGACCAGCAGACGGGCGATGAACGCGTCACCGGCGCCGAGCGTGTCCACCACGGCGACGGGCTCGGCGGCACCCCAGGCGACCAGGTCCCTGGAGCCCTCTAAGACTCCAGCTGCGCTGTCGCCGGCGGCTCCCGAGACCAGGACGGCGCCGTGGGCGCCGAGGGTGACCGCCACCGTGGCCGGGCCCAGCGCCCTGACCCGCCGCGCCAGCGCGAGTGCCTCCTCCCGCGAGCCGGACGGGCTGGACAGGATCGCGATCCCGGCGTGCCGGGCATGCTCCTCGACGTAGTCCCACGGGCGTTCGGAGAAGTCGAACGACAACCGCCTGGCGTGCGCGGCCAGCTGGTCGAGCTGGCCCTCCAGGAACGAGCACTCGCCGGTGTGCACGATGTCGGCCGCCGCCAGCCGTACCAGATCCGCGGGGGAGAGGCGGAAGCGCGAGACGCCCTCGCGGCCGCCGGTGAACTTGCGCTCGCCCGCGACGAGACGGACGGTGGCGAAGGCGTTCGGCCCGTCCACCGTCCGCAGCAGTGACAGGTCCACGCCTTCGGCGGCCAGCGCGTCGCGCACCACGCGCCCGGCCTCGTCGGTGCCGACCGCGCCCAGGTAGCCCGACTCGGCGCCCGTACGGCGGGCGTGCACGGCGACGTTCACGGCGTTGCCGCCCGGGTACATGACGCCGAGATCGGGATAGCGGTCGACGACGTTGTCCCCGACGGCCACCAGGCGAATCAAGCGTGGCTCCACACGGTCTCCTGTGACTGGGAAGGTTCTCACTCGCTTGAGTGAGAACGTTCTCAATCGCTGAGACGCATGTCAATAGCCCTCGCGAAATCCGCTACGGTGATCGCCTCCCGTCAGTGGGAGCATGATGGTGTGGACACGATCTAGCAGCACCGGGGGTGCGGATGAGCGGCAGCGCTCGGCGGAGCATGCCGTCGATCGAGGTCGTCGCCAAGGAGGCAGGGGTCTCCACCGCGACGGCCGGGCGGGCACTCGGCGGCTACGGCTCGGTGAGCGGCAAGAGCCGCGAGGCGGTGCTGGCCGCGGCCGAACGCCTCGGCTACCGGGCCAACAGCCTGGCCCGCAGCATGATCACCGGGCTCACCCACACGCTCGGCGTGCTCGTACCCGACATCGAGAACCCGTTCTTCTCCCGCGCCCTGCGCGGCATCGCGGACGTGGCGCACGAGCGCGGCTGGGAGGTGCTGCTGGTCAACACCGACGAGGACCTCTCGCTCGAGCGCAAGGCGCTCGGCGTGCTCACCGAGCGGCGCGTCGACGGCCTGGTCGTCGCGCCCACCGACACGGCCGACCGCGACGCCCTTCAGGACGTCATCGACGCCGGGATCCCGGTCGTCCTGCTCGACCGGCGGGTCCCGGGGCTCGACGCCGACACGGTCGGCATCGACAACCGCGCCGCCGCCAAGGACGCCACCGAACGCCTGCTCGCGCTGGGCCACCGCAGCATCGCCTTACTGACCGGCGGCGATGAGAAGCTGCGGCCCCGGCTCGCCCGCCCCGGGCTGCGCGGCGTCGAACGCCTGGGCGCCACCACGGTCGGCGCCCGCGCCGCCGGATACCGCGACGCCCTGGTCGAACAGGGCATCGAGCCCCGGCCCGAGCTGGTCAGCGCCGAGGGCTTCCGCAGGGAGGACGCCGCCGCGGCCACGACCCGCCTGCTCGGACTGCCCGACCCGCCGACCGCGATACTCGCCCTCGACAGCCTGCTCGCGCTCGGGGTGCTCCAGGCGCTGCGGCGGCTGGGGCGGCGCTGTCCCGCCGACGTGTCGCTGGTCGGCTTCGACGACGCCGACTGGGCGGAGGCGATCTCCCCGCCGCTCAGCGTGGTGGCCCAGCCGGTGTACGAGCTGGGGGCGGAGGCGGGCCGCCTGCTCCTGGACCGCGTCCAGGGCACCGACCGCCGACCCGTACACCGCCGCCTGCCCACCCGCTTCGTCGAGCGCGAGTCGGCCAGATCCGTTCGGACGCCCGCTGGGACGTCCCCCTAGCCGAAGCGCGCCGCGCTCCCCGAAGCACGGCGCGCTCGACGTCGGGTGTCAGCGGAGGGTGTCCCAGAAGTCGCAGTTGTGCCTGGCGTTCAGGTCGGCCGGGCGTACGCCCCCTGGCTCCAGCGACTGCACGAGCGGGACGGACGGCCAGGAGGCGGCCGGCCTGCCCTCGGCGGCGAAGCGGGTCCAGTAGCGGATCATCGTGTCGGACAGCCGCCGCTGGTCGGGCCGCAGAGTGACCTTGCCCGTGAGGTCGTGCAGGTAGGCCAGCTCCGAGGCGTGGAAGGCCCCGAGCGGGAAGTCCGGCGGCT
The DNA here is from genome assembly GCF_040648335.1 of Nonomuraea sp. NPDC049158. Classification (NCBI taxonomy): domain Bacteria; kingdom Bacillati; phylum Actinomycetota; class Actinomycetes; order Streptosporangiales; family Streptosporangiaceae; genus Nonomuraea; species Nonomuraea sp. NPDC049158. The sequence goes on along the minus strand of NZ_JBEZDM010000012.1, from coordinate 124,176 downwards.
GCGGGAGCTCGAACGGCAGCGGCGCCTCGCGGTCGGCGAACTCATACCCGTACACCGGCACCCAGCGGGCCAGCTCCCGATCGTTGCGCCTGTTCGGGCAGGCATACCCCCGGTCAGTGATCACCGAGCCCCACGCCTGGCGCGGCGACGCCCCGACGGGATAGCGCTCGGCCACCAGATCCGCCTTGTCGCCGAACGCGGCATTGAGGAGGCCCCTGTAGTCATTCTCCTCAAGCGGCGGGAACGTGGCGGCGAAGAACGAGCCTTCGTCGCGGGTCGTCCCGGCGAGCACCGGCACGCGGTTGAACCGGCCGTCGCGCAGCGCCCGCGCGGGATGGACGGGGAGCAGCGGCGTGCCGTACGCGGGGCTCCAGAAGACGGGCGGATTCTGCGCGGCGAGCAGCGCGCTCACCGGCAGGCGGCGCAGGCACTCCAGCGCCGTGGCCGGATCGGCGCAGCCCAGCCCGGTGGCCACCCGCGAGCCGACCGCTTCCAGGGTCGCGCGCGGCTTCCAGGTGTCGTACTCCGCGCCCACGCCCGGGAAGATCACGTCGGGCACGTTCAGCTCGGTGCACGACCCGCTCTGGATCACCATCCGCTGGAACAGCCCGGCGGCCGCGGGTGAGGCCAGTTGCGCGCACATGCTGTCGCCGCCCGCCGACTCGCCGAACAGCGTCACCCGGCCGGGGTCCCCGCCGAACGCCGCCGCGTTGCGCCGCACCCAGCGCAGCGCCGCCTGCTGGTCCATCAGCCCGTACGTGCCCGAGTCCGCCAGCCCCGGATACCCGAAGAATCCGAACGCCCCCAGCCGGTAGTTGACCGTGACGACGACGACATCTCCCCGCACGGCCAGGCGCCGCTCGTCGTACTCGCCGCCCGCGCCGCCGGTGAAGCCGCCCCCGTGCACCCACACCATGACCGGCCTGAGCGTGGGCGATCTCCGGGGCGTGGTCACGTTGAGGTAGAGGCAGTCCTCGCTGTCGCTCGCCGGGAGCCCGGTGATCGGGTCGGCGTTCTGGGCGCAGCGGGGGCCGGGGCGTGTCGCGTCGCGTACGTCCGGCCATGGTTCGACCGGCCGCGGTGGCTGCCATCGAGCCGCGCCGACCGGCGGCGCGGCGAAGGGGATGCCCTGGAAGGTGCGGTGATCTTCGGTCGCGACGCCGCGCACCGCGCCCGCGTCGGTCCTGACGACGGCGCTCCCGGTGGCCGCCGCCTGCGCCGGCAGGGCCACGACCGCCGGGAGCAGGAGCGTTGGGAGCAGGGATAAGGCTCTGATGCCCACCTTGAGAAAGCTCATGGTCACCAAGATGAGCCAGGGGCCGTGTCTCTGGAATCCACCCAGTTGCCCGGCCGGGGTGTACCTACCTGCACCGCCGTGGTCGCCAAGTACGGCGTGCTCACCCTTGGTCGCCAAGGGCTGAGCACGCCGCACGTGCGTGGTGACGGGCTCTCTCAGCCGCGTCCCGACCAGTAGGCCGCCGCGCGCTGCCACGCCGCGCCGCCCACCGCCCGGCCGAGGGCCCGGCCCTGCAGGTCGCCGCCCCGGAAGTGGATGCCGCCGTATCTCCGCGACATCCCGGCCTCGTCGGCGGCGTCACTGAAGGTACGCCAGCGCAGCGTCAGGTCGCCGGCGGGGCTCACCCCCGGCTCCACCTGCGACGACCCCTTGGCGATCAGCGCCTCGCCGCCGAACGCGTCGCCGCCGGTGAAGCGCCGCAGCACCTCGGCCGCCGCCGCGCTGAACGTGCTGTGGCCGGAGACGTACTCGGCGAACGGCGGCGTCGGGAACGTCGGCACCTGATAGGGCACCCACGTCGCCCCGTCGATCACCCGGCCGCCCCAGGTCGCGATCTGCTGCCCCTGGTACAGGAAGCGGACCGCGGTGATCGGGCGTACGGAGTCGAAGACGCGCTTGACCTCCCACGAGGCGATCCCGGCGTCCTGCACCGAGTTGGCCAGCGCGAAGAACATCTTCACGTCCTGGTCCAGGCCATGATGGTCACGCGCCGACACCTGCTGGGCGAACAGGCACCAGTGGCCGGGCGGCGTCTCGCTGTTGGGGCCGTCGGCCCAGTATTCCGCGATCGCCTTCTGGCGGTCGGTCAGCGCGGCGGTGCCCGCCACGATCTCGGCGGCTTGCGCACGGTAGGTGGCCGAGCCGTACGTCGCGGGCGCGGGCACGTGGTCGGCCAGGTCGCGCGCGTGACCACTGAAGGAGGCGACCCCGCCCCAGTGCGGCGCGAGGAACGGCGGCGTGACCACCACGCCCGCCTTGTTGCGGAAGGTGAGCGGCTGCCAGCGGCTCGGGTCGTTGACCGTGGTCAGCGGATCGGCGACCACCATCGGAGCGTTGACCGGCGCGTAGCCGGTGGTGTCGGCGTAGCCGCCGAGCTGGTTGGAGCCGTCAGCATGCCGGTATTCGAGCACGGCCGTGCAGGCGGCCAGGCCGGTTTGAGCCGGCTGGCTGGACTGGTCGGCCGGGTCGTAGCCCAGTTCGGTCATCAACGCGTCGAACACCGCCCGCTGCGCCGGATAGAGGTCAACGGCCGCCTGATGGGCCGCGTAGCTGATCGCCTGAGCCCGGTTCGCATCCGTACGTTCGGCGGCGGGCCGCCGCAGCGAGCCACCCAGCCGGGTGCCGACGGCGACCGGATCGTAGGCGGCCCACGCGTCATAGGCACAGGTGTGCACCGTGGCCAGCGCCCTGGCCACCAGCGGCGGCCCCAGCGTGCCGCCGCGCACCGCCGCCAGCAGCGCCGTGTTCCACCTGACCACCACATTGGGCTGCGCCGTCGCCGCCGGGTGGGCGGGTGTGACCGGTAAGACGAGCGCGGCGGCGGTCACCAAGGTGAGCGCTGCCGCGCGTAAGGACATCAGAACGGGCATGGCAAGTCTCCTCGCGTCGTGGGCCCCCGTGCGCCCGGTACGGAGAGGCTAGGCTTCCATGCTCGAACTCAGTTTCGATCTATCCTGCCGGTAAGAGCTGCCTTTCCCCTAGGGCCAGGCATTCTGATGCGCCTCCTGGTTGCCGGGTCAGGAGGCGCACGTGGCGGCGGCCCGCCCCGTGCGGGTTCAGCGGGCGTATTCCTGGAGGCCCTCAGCCACGTGCGGTGGGTGGGGCCGGCCCATGCTTGCCGTAAAAAGACTTGCCGTAAAAAAAGAAAGGCGCTCAGACAGAAGCCAGCAGGGACGGCAGGAGAGCCAGGTCGGTGAGGTGGGTAGCGGGGGAGAGGCGGGCGGCTGGCACCAGGCCGTTGAGCAGGGCCAGGCAGCGCATGCCCGCCGCCTCCGCCGCCATCACCCCATAAGCGCTGTCCTCCACCACCACACATCGCTCCGCCGGCACCCCGAGCGCACTCGCCGCGAACAGGAACAGGTCGGGCGCTGGCTTCCCCCGCTCCACATCCTCGGCGCTGAAGACGTTCCCGGCGAAGCGTTCCGCCAGTCCCGTGAGCTCCAGGCTGCGGCGGATCTTCGCGTGGCTCCCGTTGGACGCCACGCACACCGGCACGCTCAGCCGGTCCAGCGCCGTCACGATCCCCGGCACGGGAACGAGCTCCGCCGTCAGCGCCGCCTCGTGCGCCGCCGCCAGCCGCGCGCGCCACCCCGCCGGAACGTCGCCGACGGCCCGATCCCACTCCTCGTCACTGCAGCCCACGAACCGGGCGGCGTACTCCGCTTCGTCGATCGACCACCCCAGCTCGCGCAGTGCCGCCGTGCCGACGCGTACCGAGAGGCGCTCGCTGTCCACGAGCACCCCGTCACAGTCGAAGATGACGAGTTCGACCGGCAAACCCAGCTCCCTCCCCCGCGATGTCGCCGGGCGGCGGGGCGCCGCCCGGCGACATGATCAGTAGTCCACCTGGAACATGTAGTTGCGCTTGTCGAGGTCGTGCCCGCGCACGGCCTCGTAGTGGCGGGACAGCCGGTCCATGAGCACCGCGATCGCCAGCGGGGACACCTCGCCGCGCAGCGCCTTCGGGATGCCGGGCAGCGTGAGGTCCGCCGTGTCGATGTGGAAGGTCTTCTTGGTCGCGTACGTGTCGAGGAAGCGCCTGGCCCGTTCGGCCATGGCCCGCGACGGGTCCTCGCCGAGCAGGTTGATCACCGCCACGTCGTCGTTGACCACCTCGAACGCGCCCTGGAAGAACTCGCCCGAGTTGAAGCTCGCCGCGTGCTTCCACTGCATCTCCTGCAGGAAGCACATGGCCAGCCCGTACGCCCAAGCGTAGCTGGGGCCCGAGCCGAGCACGTAGGTGATCGGCTCGTCCTTCAGTGTCTCGGCGATGACCCGCGCCCGCTCCTCACCCTCGTGCGCGGCGGCCACCAGGGCGTCCGGGAGCGCGTCGAGGGCCTGGTCGAGCAGCGCCCAGTCACGTTCCACACCGGACCTGCGCAGCAGGGCATAGGCCGCCAACTGCATGAACAGATCGCTCTTGCCGGTGAAGGCCACGTCGGCCGCCTCGGCCAGCGGGCCGCCCTCCTGAGTCACCACGACCACGGTCGCGCCGGTGCTCCTGGCGTACTGCGCGGCGGCGACGGTCTCCTTGGTCTTGCCGGTGTAGGAGGCCAGGAAAACCAGGGAGCCCTCGCCCATGCGCCGGGGGCGGGCGGTGTTGAGCTCGTCGCTCTGCAGCTTGTAGACGGGCCAGGTGCCTTCGCGTTCCAGCAGGTAGTGGGCCGGGTAGGCGGCGATGAGCGAGCCGCCGGCGCCCACGAAGAACACATTGCGCAGACCCTTGTCGATGGCGTCCGAGACGAGCTGCGCCAACTGGGGGCGCTGGTCGAGCGTCGCGCGGATCTTGTCGGCCAGGTCGGACTCGATCGGTTTGAGCGGCAGCAGGTCGGTCACAGGGGACTCCCTTTGAGAACGTTCTCAGTCGGACGTTGATAACGTTCTCACTCAGACCGAGAATGAGTCAAGAGGTCGCTCGACCGCCCAGCTGATAGCGTCTGCGTATCACTCCGCAAGACGCGAATTCGCATAGTGAGACGTAATGCCGCTTTCCCCCGCAACCAGGACGACGCCCAGCCGGACGAGAGTCGCGGCCGCCAGCCTCATCGGCACGGCCATCGAGTTCTACGATTTCTACATCTACGGCACCGCCGCCGCGCTGGTGCTCAACACCGCGTTCTTCCCCGGGATGGACCCGGTGGCGGGCAGCCTGGCCGCGTTCTCGACGTTCGCGGTGGCGTTCATCTCGCGGCCGCTCGGCTCGGCGGTGTTCGGCCACTGGGGCGACCGGATCGGGCGCAAGTCCATGCTCGTCGTCTCGCTCCTGGTCATGGGCCTGTCCACGGTCGCGATCGGCCTGCTGCCCGGCTACGCGGCCATCGGCGTCGCCGCTCCGGTGCTGCTCGTGCTGCTCCGTTTCACGCAGGGCATCGGACTCGGCGGCGAGTGGGGCGGCGCCGCGCTGCTCGCGACCGAGCACGCGCCGCCGGGCAAGCGCGGGCTGTACGCGATGTTCCCGCAACTCGGTCCGTCGGTCGGGTTCATCGTGGCCAACGGGCTGTTCCTGCTGCTGGGGGAGGTGCTCACCGACGGGCAGTTCGGCGGCTGGGGCTGGCGCCTGCCGTTCGTGGCGAGCCTGCTGCTCGTGCTCATCGGCCTGTACGTGCGCCTGAAGATCGCCGAAACCCCGGTCTTCCAGGCCGCCATGGACCAGCACCGCATCGCCAAGGTGCCGTTCACCGGCCTGATGCGGCGGCAGTGGCGCCGCGTGCTGCTCGGCGCCGGCGCGATGACGATCGCGTATACGCTCTTCTACACCGCGACCACCTACTGCTTGGCGTACGGCACGCAGACGCTGAAGATCCCCAAGACCACGATGCTCGCGCTGACCATGATCGGTGTCGTGTTCATGGCGGCGGGGACGGTGGCGTCGGCGATGGTGTCCGACCGCTTCGGCCGCCGCCGCACGCTGCTCACCGGGACCGCTGCGGCGGTGGTGTGGGGGCTGGTGATGTTCCCGCTGATGGAGACCCGGTCGGTGGTGCTCGTGGGGGTCGCCCTGGCCGGGGCGCTCGGCCTGATGGGGCTGGTGTTCGGGCCGATGGGGGCGTTCCTGCCGGAACTGTTCAGGACGGAATACCGCTACAGCGGCGCCTCGGTCGCCTACAGCCTCGGCGGGGTGCTGGGCGGGGCGGTGCCGCCGCTGGTCGCCACCGGCCTACAGGCGAGCGGCGCCGGTGTGCTGGGCGTCGGGGGGTATGTGTCGGCGATGGCCGTACTGAGCCTGCTCTGCCTGCTCGGCCTGCCCGAAACGGGGGAGCAGACCCTCTAGAGGGTCATTAGCGGGCCTTTCTGTTCGGCGATCAGAGCCGCCAGCGGCCGAACTCGGAGTCGAGGCGGTCGCCGATGCGCCCGGCCTTGGGGTAGAAGGCGGCGTAGAAGTCCTTTCCGCACTCGAGGTCGTCGAGCGCGGCCTTGATCTCCTTGGCGAGGTACTGGTTCGCGGCCGCCTGCGCCAGCTTTGGCTGGTAGACCCTGTTCTCGCTGGCGTCTTCCTCGGCCTGGCCCTGCTTCTTGGCGATGGCGTTCATCTGCGCCGCGAACTCCCGGTAGCCGCGCTCGTTCATGCTCGCCGGGCTGACGGAGTCCACACGGTAGCCCTTGCCCTTGACGCAGTCACCCATGGTCGCGGCCAGCTCGATCAGCTTGGGGTCGCCGTTCAGCTCACGTTCGTAGGCGGCCTTGTAGGCCTTCTCGTACTGCTCGTACTCGTCGTCCATGCTCTTGACGACCTTGCCGGTCACGTCCTTGAGGGCCTTGACGTTGCAGCTGTCGAGGACCTTGCCATAGCTGCGCAACTGGGCCTTCGACAGCGATTCCCTGATCGGGGTGTTGGGGTCGTCGTCGCGGGTGTACGCGGCCTGTTTTCTGAAGGAGCCGGGGTCGGCGACTTGGTAGAAGACATTGAAGCCCTGCTTCGAGCGCACCCGCTTCATGGCCTCGTAGTCGCCATTGGCGGCCTTGTCGTTGTCCGTCTCCGGCTTGGGCTGCGGGACCCAGGCGACGTAACGGAAACCCTTCTGCTTCATGCAGTCGGCGATGACCGACTGAATCCTCTGCGGCTTGTCCGACTTGCCGCTTACGGCCGTCGCCTTGGCAGGCTGCGCCTCAGGGCTGGAGGAGCAGCCGGCGAGCGTGACGACACACAGCATGGTCACGGCAAGAGTTGATCTCTTGAACATGCGGGAGACAATACTCCGTTAAACGAAATATGGTCAACTCGCTTTGGAGTACTCAGTCCAGCCAGATCCGGGCCAGGCGGCGACGCGCACGCGGGTCTTCGGTGAACGCCGTACGGCCGTGCAGCACCACGTCATTGTTGACGAGCAGGAGATCACACGGGCGCAGCGGGAAGCGCAGGACCATGTCCCGGTCGGCGAGGATCCCGTCGAAGGCATCCAGGGCGGCTACGGCGCCGGAGGTCAGCGGCTTCCCGGCGGCTTCCTGGCCGCGTTCGATCCAGTGGCGGTTGTACTGGACGCGAAGCCGCCCCGCGCGCCACTCGAAGACGGGGTAGACACGGTCGAAGTTCGAGACCGTGCCCGCGCCGAAATGGAAGTCCTCGTAGAGCTCGGCCAGCAGGTCGGGCCGCTCTTTCAGCAGCCGGTCGTGTACGGCGTGGCCGCTCACCAGCAGGGATTCCCCGCCATGGACGGCCGCGCGGAGGCAGAGCAGGCCCAGCAGGTGCGGCGGCCCAGGCGGCCCGGCCCGGTCGGTGTGCAAGGCCAGCTCTTGGTCGTCCATGCCTCTGCGCGCGTTCTCGCCGGTGGTCACCAGGCCGGCCTTCTGGGTACGCGGAGTGCCGATGAGCGAGCCGAACGTGTAGCACAGAAGATCGATCTGCTCCTCGGGCCGGCCCGCGATCGGCCATCCCCGGACCACCACCAGACCGGGACCCGCTTCGAGCGCGGCCTTGGCTCTCTCGGCCAGGAGCGTCAGTGCCGGGATGTGGAACTCGGGTCGGGTCCCGGTGAGTGGTTGGTCGATGTGGAGCAGCCAGTCCTGTTCGCGCAGGGTGGAGGGAGTCCACGCAGTGGGGCCGCCTACCGGTGTCGCGTTGGTCCGCATCGTGGTCTCCCGGTGATCGTGCCGCCTGCCTCTACGGCCTACCCGCCCGGGGCGCGGGGTCCACGCGCTCGCCCGCGTCGTTCAGACCGAGCCCAGCTCCTTGCGGTAGCAGCGGGTCAGCGGCTGATCCACATACATCCCGTACGACTCGCCAAGCACATACCCGCTGCTCTCGTACAGAGCTATGGCCTCAGGCTGCCTGACCCCGGTCGCCAAGCGCACCCTCTCGTAGCCCATGCCTCGGGCCAGATCCTCCAAGGCCGCCAAGAGCTGCCTGGCGATCCCCTGCCCACGGAACGCGGGATCCACGTACATCCGCTTGAGCTCCCCCATATCCGGACCCGCCGGCTGGATGGCGCCACACCCGGCGGCGTGCTCCCCGGCGTAGGCGACGAGGTAGCGGGCCTGCGCCTTGACGACGGAACGCCCCTCGGGTCCGTAGCGCTTCACCAGCTCGTCGAAGGCGGCGGCGAGCAGGGCGGCCAGGTCGTCGTCGGCAACGGTCCGTTCCTCGATCTGCATGCGCTCATGCTATGAGCCGTGGCGGGCGCTCACTCGTACTCCGGGAACAGCAGTGCCAGCTCCCGCGGATACGCAGCGATCAGCCGCAGTTCGTCATCCGTGAGCGGTCGGCCGGTCATCGCGTTGCAGAGCTGCACCAGCCGGAAGGCCAGGTCCTCCTCCCGTACGTCCACGCCGAGCCCGTCCATGACGTGCCGGAATCCGGCCTTCCCGCCATACTCGCCGGTCAGCACGACCCGCCCGCCGCGCGCGTGCCAGTCTTCGGGGAACGGCCCGAGCGTCGCCTCGTCGTACAGCTCGTAGTTGCCGTGATCCTTCAGCGCCCCGTCGGCGTGGATGCCCGACTCGTGCGCGAACGCGTTGCGTCCCACCCCCACCTGGTTGTACGGCAGGGGCTGCCCGAGCGCGTAACTCGCCCACAGCCCGAACCTGCGCGCCCATGACAGGTCGATGGCGTCCCCGATCTCCGCCTCCAGTCCGAAGCCGTGCTCGAAGGCGAGGATCGTGGACAGCAGGTCGGCGTTGCCGGAACGCTCGCCGATGCCGTTCACGCAGGTGTTGATCCACGCGTCCTGCCCGGCCTCCAGATCGCCGAGCGCGCCCGAGATGGAGTTGGCCACGGCCAGGCCGAGGTCGTTGTGGCAGTGCGTCTCGACGGGCATCCCGACGGCCGAGGCCAGCTTGGCGAAGCGTTCGCGGATCCGGTCGGGGGTGTCGCCGCCGATCGTGTCGCAGTAGCGGACCCGGTCGGCGCCCGCCTCCTTGGCCGCCAGCGCGAACTCCAGCAAGAACCCGTCATCCGTCCGCGACCCGTCCTCCGCGTTGACGCCCACGGTCAGCGCGCCCGCCGCCTTGGCCGCCCGCACGGCCGCCGTCATCTCGCGCATGATCGCGCCGCGGTCGAGGCGGCCGCGGAACTTGTTCTGGATCATGTAGTCCGATGTGGAGATGGACAGGTTGTAGTGCTTCAGGCCGAGCGGCGCCGCCTTCTCCACGTCCTCCGACACGCCGCGGCACCAGCCCGACAGCCGCAGCTCGCCGAACGCGCCCGCCTCGGCCAGCGCCGTCTGCGCCCGTACGTAGGGCACCTCATGGAACAGGAAGGGGAAACCGATCTCGGACTGAGCCACCCCGAGCTTGGCCAGATAGAAGTTGACCATGGTCTTGCCGAACTTCGACAGGCCGGTGCGCGCGGTCTGCACGCCGTCTCGGTTGGTCACATCAAGGAAGTGAACTTTGGGCATGTCCACACGTTGACATGTTCGCTCAATGTGTATCAATATTGATTTTCATCAATATAGGAGGCTTGGCGTGGAGTGGATCGACGCGGCGACGGCAGCCGAACGGCTCGGCGTGAAGCCCGCCACCCTCTACGCGTATGTGAGCCGGGGCGTGCTCAAGCGACGTCACAGCGAGGACCGGCGCAGCCTGTTCGACGCGGCGGAGATCGAGCAGCTGGCCCGTCGCGGACGGCCACGCAGCCAGCCGCCGGAGCTGGTCATCGAGTCCGGCATCACCGCGCTCGGCCTCGACCGCCCGTACTACCGCGGCCGCGACGCCCTCACCCTGGCCCGAACCGCCGACTTCGAAACGGTGGCCGAGTGGCTGTGGACGGGCGACCCTGACGTCTTCGCCTCGGTCCGGGGAGCGCGGGGGCGGGTGCGCGGTCCGGGGACGTCGGGCGGCGCGGTGGGGGATCGGGTGCGTGATTCCGAGGCGTCGGGCGGCGCGGCGCGGGGTTGGGCGCGTGATCCGGAGACGTCACAGGCCGCAATCGCGGCTCAGCGCAGCCTCCCCGAGGGTCTGCCGCTCCTGGACCGCCTTCAGGTGATCACCACGGTCCTCGGCGCCGCCGACTCCCTCCGCTACCAGCTCGATCCCGCCTCAGTCGCCGCCACCGGCCGTCGCCTCATCTCCGGCCTTGTCGACGCCCTGCCGGCGCTCCACACCCCCGGCGGCGAGTCGATCGCCGAGCGGCTCTGGTCCCATCTGTGCCCGGAGCCCGCGACCCCCGCCCTCCTGGCCGCGCTGCGGGCCGCGCTCGTGCTGCTCGCCGACCACGAGCTGGCCCCCTCCACGCTGGCCGCCCGGGTCGCCGCCTCCGCCCGCGCCGACCCGTACGCCGTGGTGCTGACCGGCCTGGGCGTGCTCGGCGGCCCCCTGCACGGCGGCGCGTCAAACGCGGCCGAACGGCTCCTGGCCGAGGTGCACGAACCCGGCCAGGCCCCGCGCGCGATCGCCGATCGGGTACGCCGGGGCGAGCGCATCCCCGGCTTCGGCCACAGCGTCTACAAGAACGGCGACGCCCGCGGCAGCCTCCTGCTCGACCTGGTGAAGCAGGCCGCGCCGGACCACGAACGCATCGCCGTGGTCCTGGCCGTACTGACTGAAGTCCGTCGGCGCCGCCTGCCCGAGCAGAACGTCGACTTCGCGCTCGCCACCCTCGCCGCAGTCGCCGGGATGGTGCCCGGATCCGGCGAGGCGATCTTCGCGGTGGCCAGAACCGCCGGGTGGCTGGCCCACGCGATGGAGGAATACGCCAAGGGCTCCCTGCTCCGCCTCCGCGCCTCGTACGTCGGCCCGCTGATCAGCTGACAGCCCCCCGCGGACGGGGCCTGTCCGCTGATCAGGTAACGGCCCGCGCATATGGGGCGCGTCCGCTGATCAAGTCCGGTCCGCACGCATGGGGCGCTCCCGTATCGGCCGCAACATGACCCGTACGGGAGCTGATGCAGACCCGGATGGGGCGGCTCGCACCCATGGGCGGGTCCGCCGATCAGGCGCTCCTGTCCACGTAGGCGGCCAATGCCCGCACGCGTTCCGCATGCTCGTCGTGCCCGACGATCACCGGTGGCTCGTTGTACGGCATCGCGTCCGACGAGCGCCTGAGCTTGATGTACTGCCCGCAGGCGTCGATCGCGTACGGCTCCATGTCGTCCTGGAGCGCCCCGATCACCGTGATCCCGTACGTCTCGCCGATCCGCCGGAACAGCGCCACCGCCTCCCGCCGGTGCTCCTTGCCCAGGTTGCGGCCCAGCTCGTCGAGCACCAGGCACAGATGCCCGCCCCCGGACGACGCGATCGCCGCCGCGCACACCAGCTTGACCGCCTTCTCGTCCATGAGCGCGGTGTTGGCCCGCCGGTTGTACGGGACGAAGCCCTGGCCCTCGCCGCGCCGCCACTTGGGCGTGACGCGCCATTGCCAGCGCTGCTCCGGATCCGCGGGCGCCGGTGGCACCGGGAACTCCAGCGTCGCCCCGTACCCTCCGTAGGACGTGTCGAGCTGCTCGAACTCCTCGGCGACCCGCGTGAGCCGGGACTTGATCGCCGCCGTCAGCGCCGCCCGGTGTACGGCCGTCGATCTGGCCGCCTCCTCCGCCCCCTTGTCGGCCGCGGCCAGGTCGCGCTGCCTCGACACGACCTGCGCCTCGATCTGACGCCGCTGGTGCTTCTCGTATTCTTCCTGTCCGCGCAGGTAGGAGGCCAGCGAGCCGCACACCGCCGCGAACGTCGCCTGCTCCCGCGCCGTGCTCCCCCCACGCTCGGACAGCAGGAACCGCAGCTCCTCCGGGATCTCCGCGTCCTCCTCCGGGAACGTGTCGCGCAGCGATTGGTCGAAGTGGCGTTCGGCGACGCGCCACCATTCCTCGGCGGTACGCGATCGCTCGCCCTCGGGCAGCGCCTTGAGCCACTCCCGCGCTCCCTCGGCGGTGCCGCCCCAGTCGGCGGCCAGCGCCTCGACCTTGAGCGCCTCCCGTTCGCCGCTCACTCTCGTCTCGTCCTGGCGCGACCGGGCCCGTTCGCTCTCGTGCCGCTGCCGCCGCCCCTCCAGGCGTTCGATCTCCATGTCCTTCGTGCGGGCCCGGAAGTCGAGCGCGGCGGCCTGCCGCTCGGCCTCCGCGACCGCGGGTGCCAGCTCCTCCAGCGCCGTCGTCAGCTCGCCCAGCCGCGCCCGCCGCCCGGCCAGCTTCGCCTCCAGCTCGGCGAGCCGCACCCCCGCTTGCGCCCCCTCCAGCCGCCGCTGTCCCTCCGCGACACCTTCCTCCCCATCGCGTACGGTCTGCGCCGCCGTCTCCTGGGTGTCCTTGGCCCGGTTGAGCCGGTGCTCGGCGGCCTTGATCCGCGCCTCCCGGCCGGTCGCCTCCCCGTCGAACGCCCCCACCACGCTCACCCCGGCGGCACTCACCAGAACAGAACCGGGCAGCTCAGCCAGGGCCGCGGCGGCCGCGTCGAGCTGGCCGGCGTCGACGATCACGGCGTGCTCGTGCGGCCACCCCCGCAACTCCTCCAGCCCGAGCCCGGCCCCACCACTGCCAGCGTTCGTGACTGCTCCGCCGGTGGCCCCGGCGGCTGTTCCGCCGGCCGCCCCACGGGCTGCCCCACTGGCTGCGCCATCGGCCGCTTGACCAGGGGCCCTTGCGGCTTGATCGGCGGCCCGCGCGGCTGCCTTGGGGGATGGGCGACCAGCGGATCCGGCCTGATCACCATGAGCGTGGGAGTAGTCGCGGGCTTGTTCGGCCACGTCCAGTGCGTCCAGGAGACCCGTCGCCACGACGCCCGCCGCGGCCAGCGCGTTGAGCTGGGCAGCGGCCGGGCCGCCCTCGGCGTCGTCCAGCGCGGCCTGGGCAGAGGCCACCTCGCGATCGGCCACGCCCAACGCCTTCAGCGCCTCGTTCAGCCGAAGCCGCGCCTCCCGCAGCTCCCGCTCGGCCGTGGGCACATCGCGGCCGTCCGAGAACCGGCGTGTCTCCTCCAGCGCCGGGATCAGGCCGCGCAACTCGTCGGCGGAGTTCTCCGCCACGGCCCGGTCGGCGTCGAGCTTGGCGGCCCGCGCCTGCATCGCGGCCAGCTCCTTGCGCGCCTCAGACACCCGCCGGTCGAGCGTGTCGTCCTTCAGCGTGGTGATCTCGGCCTTCACCATGGAGAGCGCCTCGGCCGCCGTCTCGCCCGCGGCCCGGTGCCGTTCGAGCTCGGCGACCAGCAGCTCGTCCTTGGCCGCCGCGTCGTCCAGCTTGCGGGCCTGACGCCCACGCCAGCACCGCAGCGCGTCGGCCAGCCGGATCCGGGCCTGATCGCGCCGGTCGAACGTGGTCAGCAACGCCCTCGACTCCGCCTCGAACTCGGCCAGCCGATCGGCCGCCTGCGCCGCCCGTACGCGTTTGGCGTGCTCGTCCCGGCGAGCCTCGCGCTCCTGCTCGAGCTCGGCGTCGAGGCCGGTCAGGGCCGCGATGGCCTCGAACACGCGCTCCGGCGAGATCTCGTTGAGCGGCTGGGAGAGCAGGTTGGTGGCGACCTTGCTCCGGACCGAGGTCGACAGGAACGACACGCAGCGGATGCGGTCGCCGTAGAGCACCTTGGTCAGGTCGCGGGCCACCACGTCGCGGCGCCCGGCGGACTTGGGCAGCGTCGCCCACATCTCGTCGGCGCGCACCATGCGCTCGGCTTCGGACGCGGCGGAGGCCAGGTGCACGCCGTCGCGCCAGCGGATCTCCAGGTGGGGCGCCTCCTGGTTGACTTTGAGCCACACGGTGACGGCCCCGCCGGACGTGTCGGGCACGGAGAACAACTCACCGTCATCCGGCACGGCCGGCTCCGCGTCCACGCTGATCTGCTCCGGCTCGGTGGCTTGGTCCGTGGTGGGGGTGCCAAGCGCCGGTGCGGCGGTCTCATCTGAGGTGAGGGCGTCGGGAACTGGGCCGGTGGCTCGTAGGGGCAGGTCGAAGGACGCGCCGGGCTGGCCGAAGACGCCGACGATGTAGCCGTGGTCGGCGCTGGCCCACTGGCGGGCGCCCGCGCCACTGGCCAGCTCGGCGTTGAACAGCAGCTCCGACACCGCCTTCGCGCCCGAGGCGAAACGCCACTGCTCATCACCCAGCAGCGCCGTGATCGACGCGATGAACGACGACTTGCCCGCGCCGTTGGAGTCCTTGGGCCCGGCTCCGGCGACGACGATGAGCGTGCCGGGGACGGTCGGCACCGGATGGGTCGAGAGCCGTGAGATGTTGACCGCCTGCATGGCGATCAACACCCGGTCCCCGACGACGTTCTCCACCTGCGACACCTGTGACCCCCGTAGTCCTTCCGTTTCACCGCGCCGCCCCGGTTGGGACTGACGCTTGCTGTCTGTTCGCCACGCCGACCCAGGCGGGGCCGACACTTGCCGCTTGTTCACCGTGCCGCCCGGGCGGGGGCTGCCGCTGTCTGTTCGCCCCCGCCCGGCCGAGGACTGACGCTTGGTACCGGTTCACCGCGCTACCCCGACCGGGGCTGACGCTTGGTGCCTGTCGGGGCCAGATGGCTATCCGGCCTTGGCAGGTCCGGGTGGCTACCCCGCCGATCTCCGCGCGCGTACGGCCGCGGCCAGCGGGCTGTGCGGTCCGGCCGCCAGGATCAGCTCCTCCTGCAACCGTCGCCGCGCTGCCGGGGTGAGCCGGTGAAACTGCGGTCCCGGCGCGTAGCCGCCGGCCTCCTCGCCCGCTTTGACCTGGGTCAGCAGCCCGGCATGTCGCAGCATCCGCAGCGCCGCCTCCAGCTCGCCGATCGGCAGCTGGGTGTGGCGGCGCAGCTCGTCGACGGGAGTGGGATGCGGCGACAGCCAGGTGTCGTCGGGCAGCAACCCCTCCGCCCGCGGGATCGCCACCGAATGCACCAGCACCAGCGTCAACACCGCCCGTTCACTCTCACCAAGCCCCGCCGCCGACCCGGCCGCTGCCGTGGTCGCGGGTGTCGGCTCGGCTCGGTAGGCGTCGTCGTAGCCCGAGGTCCATCGCTCGCGGTGCTGGATCAACGTCCGGCCTCGTCGGGCGAGCATCTCGCCCAGCGTGTGGCGGAGCGCGGGATCGCGAAGCCCGCCGAACCGGGCCTCCGGCACCGGCTCGGCGCCATGCTCCACCGCCATGAACGCCGCCACCAGCTCGGCCCGCCGCCGCTCGTCATAGCCACCCAGCAGCTCATCGAACTCCGCCGCACCACCCTCGACCCGGCCCGCCACTGCCGCCATCGCCGGATCCTGCGCCTGCACCCGCGCCTCGGACGGCTGCTGCGCGATGGGTGGTTCCTGCTCGGCAGGCGGTTGCTGTACGACCAGCGGCCCCTGCGCGGCGGGGGGTTGTTCCGCCGTGGGCGGTTCCTGCAGCCCGTGGGGTTCTTGGGTGGCGGCCGTGGCGGCTGCCACGATGTCGGCGTCCGCGACCACCGTGAGGTCCCGTTGCTCCGGCGTGGGAATGCGCCGGACCAGCTCCTTCAGCTGGGCGTGCGACTCGACCGGCCACAGGGCGCAGCGGGGGCCCAGCGAGACCACGCCGTCGGACATGACGATCCACGCCGAGTCGTGCAGCCGGCGCAGCGCCCCGATGGCCCAGTTGCGCATCAGGTCGTCGGCCCGGCCGATCAGCGCCCGGTAGGTGTCGAGGATCAGCTCGGCCGGCGCCGGAGTGCCCGGCCATGGGTCGACGGAAAGGTCGCTCCAGCAGCACTTGAGCGTCGCCGCCAGCACCCGCCGGGTCTCGCCCGAACGTTCGACCGGGACCGGGGGCACCTGGTATTCGTCGAGCAGCGACGGGGTGGCCGCGTCGGGCCACACCGGCAGGGCCTGACCGGTGGAGTCGGGGCGCGTGAGCCGTAGCATCCCGGGAGGCGCGGCGACACCGGCCCCCAGCCGCAGCGGCCCGCCCGACCGCGCCCGCACGTGAGCGACCGCGTCGTCCCCCAGTGCGCGCCGTGAACCGGCGCCTCCCGAAGTGCGGCCTCCACCGGACCTTGCCGAAGTGCGGCCCGCAGCGGAGCTCTCCGATGTGCGACCGGCGGTGGCGCCTTCCGAAGGCCCATCTGCACCGGTGCCCTCCGAAGAGCCGCCCCCGCCGACGCCCGTCGAAGTGCCGTCCCCGCCGGCGTCCGCCGAAGAGCGTTCCGCAGCGGGGCCCCCAGAAAAGCCGCGCGTGCTGGCGGGCTCCGAGGAGGGAAGGTCCGGGCCGGCGGCTTCTGACGAGAGTTGGGCCATCAGGTGCGCTCCAGGTAGCCGTGGGACAGCCAGGCCGGTTCGCCTCCTGGCGAGATCGTCAGGTCGTCGGCCCACACGAGCCGATAAGGCAGCTCAGGCCGCAGATCGACCGTCGTCAGGTCGGCCAGCAGACGACGGGCCGAGGGCCAGTCGGACCGGAGTATGTCGGCCAGTGCCACCCGCGACGACGCCCCCAGCAGCGACTCCGCCACCTCGGTCAGCCGCTCGATCGCCGCGTTGGGCGTGGAGTCGAGCGAGCCTTCGGGGCCCGTGTCGGCGAGGGTGGAGCGCGGGGGAGTGGGCTGGGCCGGAGCCGGCCGGGGTGCCTCGTCGACCGCGCGGGCGATCGCCGCCGGGTCGTGCCAGGGCGCCGGCGCGTCGAACACGAAGCCGTCGAGCACCGCCGCGAGCCGCTCGCGCGAGGCGGTCTGCGAGAACGTGCGCCACGTCTCGGTGGGCAGCAGCGTCAGGTTGCGGGTCGTGCCCGCCGAGTCGGCCAGGCGGCCCGCCGCCCGCCGGGAGGCGTCGCTGTAGGCGTAGATGGCCGCCCGCAGGTCGGTGCAGACCCGGTCGAGCGCGGGCCAGCGGGTCAGGATCGTGCCGTGCAGGCCCTGCGCCCGGCGCGCGATCTCCTCGGTGCCCCACAGCTTGGGCGCCTGCTCACGCAGCTCCTCGATCGTGCCCATGGTGAGCGTGATCAGCTCCAGCGCCCACAGCCGGAACGCCCTGGCCAGGTTGGCGGCGCTCTGCCTGGCCTCCTCCATCGTGGTGCGCGGGTCGGCGACGTTGAGGTCTTCGAGCGCGAGCAGCCGGTGCATCTCCGACTGGCCGCCGTCGTCCATCATCCGCCTGATGAACATCAGCCCGACCACGCTGGTGAACGACGCCCGATAGCGCAGCTGGTTGGGCTTGGGGAACACCTCGCGGATCGCGCCCAACCCCTTGAGCACGCGCAGCCGGTTGTCGAACTGGTCGCCGGGGTAGGCGCGGCAGGCGAAGCGCATCTGCTCGTGCGTCAGCCACTCCTCGCCCGCCTCCGCGAACGCCGCGAACAGCGTCTCGGCGATGTCGACCAGGGCCGGGTCGTCGACGACCGCGCCGCTGTCGCGGGCCAGCGCCGCGAACATCCGGCGATAGGTCGACAGCACCGCCTCCTCCGAGAGGGCGGCGTCGAGGGTCAAGGGCTGTTCGGACACGGGCACTAAGGTACGGCTTCGCACCGACAATCTCGGCCCGACCGCACGGGCTTACCTGCGAGTAGTGCTCGATCTGACGTACTTACCTGCGAGAAGTGCCCGACGTCGCGTGCTTACCTGCGAGTAGTCACGCCGCACGCTAGGGTGATCCAGGGTAATACGGGGGCAAACGTTCAGTAATCGTACGTACGGGGTGAGTGACGCCTTGCGTATCCGCGAACTTCGCGGAGACCGTGCCACTGCTGTGATCGCCGGTGCGGTGGCCGTGATCCTGGTCGCCTTGGCGGCCGTCTTCGGCGTGGGCGTCTCCAGCGCCACGCCCAAGCTGGCCGACGTCGGCGCCTGGCTCTGGACCAAGGCCCGGGGCAAGATCGTGCACGTCAACGGCTTGTCCGGCGAGGTCGACGGCTACCTCGGCAAGAAGTCGGCCCAGCGGCTGCGCGTCGTCCAGGACGGCTCGAACGTCCTGCTCGTCGACGACGGCAGCGGCTACGTCAGCCGGATCGAGCCCGGCCAGCTCAGCGTCGCGCAGACCCGTAACTTCGGCACGGCCGGCCTGCAACTCGTCGTCTCGGGCGCCGTCGGCTACGCGGTGGACCCGGAGGGCAAGGTCCAGCAGATCGACCCCGCCACACTCAACTCGGTCGGCGCGCCGCTGTCGCTGCCGGGCCCGCTCGGCCCGGCCCGCATCGACGGTGGCGGGCGGCTCTGGGTGCCGGTGACGGCCAAGGGCGAGGTCGTACCGGTGACCAAGGGTGTCGCCGCGAGCGCCGTCAAGGTCGGCGAGCCGGGCGAGGAGCTGGCCGTCACGATCGCGGGCGGCCTGCCGGTGATCGTCAACACCCGCGCCGCGACCGCCACGATCGTCGGCGCGGACGGCGGCGTGGGCGAGATCACGCTGCCCAAGGAGGTCGCCCAGGCGGCCAAGGGCGGCGTGCTGGCGCCGGCCTCGACCGAGGGCTCGCTGGTGCCGCTGCTCACGCCCGGCGACTCCGGGCTCCTCGTGGTCGTCGACACGGAGTCGAATTCGGTGCTCAACACCAAGTTCGCGGTGAAGGACCCGGCCGCGCTCGGCGTGCCGCAGGTGCTCGGCTCGAAGGTGTACGTCCCGGACCGCAGCACGGGCGGCCTGATCGTGTGGGACAGCGCGGCGGGCGGTCAGCCCACCAAGCTCCAGGTGGCCCAGGGACCCGGCCCGGTCGACGTGTTCGTCAAGGACGGCCTGCTCTGGGCGAACGACGAGAACGGCGACAAGGCCGTCGTCGTCGACACCGAAGGCCGCAAGCACGACGTCGACAAGGACGACTCGGACGTACCGGGACCCACCAACACCCCCAAGCCCAAGCAGACGCCACGGCCCGAGCCGACGAACACCGACCCCAGGCCCGACCCGACCAGAACGGACGAACCGCGGCCGACCCAGACGGACGCCCCGGAGCCGTCGCACAAGCCCAGCAGAACCCCGACGCCGACACCGACGCCGACGCCCTCCTCGGCCACCCGCAGCCCTACTCCCACCCCCACGCCCACGCCCAGCGCGCCCACCAAACCGGGCGCCGTCAGCGCCAAGTCGGGCCCCGGCCACGTCAGCGTGAACTTCAGCCCGTCCAGCGGCGGCAAGGTCGACCGCTACACGCTGAAGGTGTCCGGCGGCGACGGCAGGACCACGCCGCAGTCGGTGGACGCCGACGGGCCGTTCCAGTTCGAGTTCTCCGGGGGGAGCTGCGGCGCCGAGTACACCTTCACGGTCGTCGCCCACTGGTCGGGCGGCCAGGTGGAGTCGGAGCCCAGCGCCGGGGTCAAGCCCTGCGTGGCCCCCGGCAAACCGGCCAACTTCGCCGCCAAGCCCAAGAACCGCGGCGCCGAGCTGACCTGGGACGCCCCGGAGAGCGGCGGCGAAGGCATCACGTACGTGCTCTCCGGCGCGGTGAACAACGACAGCGTCAAGGGCACGTCGTTCACCGCCGAAGGGCTCAAGAACAACCAGAAGCACGAGTTCAAGCTCAAGGCCAAGAACGACGCGGGGGAGAGCCAGGACGCCGCCACGGCGGACGTGGACCTGGCCTATCCAAAACAGCAGTACCAGAACGCCAGCAACGACGAGACCAACACGCTCATCCGGCCGGGCCCGTCCGCCAATGGCGAGGCCGGAAGGATCCCACAGGGCCAGTACATCACGCTGACAGTGATCTGCCAGGCCAAGGGCTCGCCCTACACCGACAAGTCCACCGGCAAGTCCAGCGATATCTGGAACCGGATCGAGTCGTCGGCGGGCAACGGCTACCTCAACGACACGCTGGTGGCCACACCGGACGGGGGCGGCTTCCCGGAGGCTCCGCTCTTCGAATGCACCGACTGAGATAGGGGACCTCAGTTGTACAACGAGCAGACGCAGCAACCGCAGCAGCTTGCGGCACAGTTCGCCCAGCGCTTCCAGATGCTGGCCCAGAACATCGAGCGCATCATCCGCGGCAAGCACGAAGCCATCGAGCTGGCCCTGATCTGCCTGTTCTCCGAAGGACACCTGCTGATCGAGGACGTGCCGGGCACCGGCAAGACCACGCTCGCCAGGTCCATCGCCGCCAGTGTCGACGCCGAGTGGCGGCGCATCCAGTTCACGCCCGACCTGCTGCCCAGCGACATCACCGGCGTGTCCATCTTCAACCAGGCGCACCAGAAGTTCGAGTTCCACCAGGGGCCGGTGTTCGCCAACATCGTGCTCGCCGACGAGATCAACCGCGCCTCCCCGAAGACCCAGTCCGCGCTGCTGGAGGTCATGGAGGAGCGCCGGGTCACGGTCGACGCCGAGCCGCACCCCGTACCCAGGCCGTTCCTGGTGGTCGCCACGCAGAACCCCGTCGACATGGACGGCACGTACCCGCTGCCGGAGGCGCAGCTCGACCGGTTCCTCATGCGGATCTCCGTCGGCTACCCCGACCACGTGTCGGAGGTCGAGGTGCTCAAGGGCATGCCCACCGGGCCGCAGGTCGAGCGGCTGCCCGTGGTGGCCCGTGCGGCGGACGTGGCCGGGATGATCGAGTTCGCCACCCGCATCCACGTCGCCGACCCCGTCTACGACTACATCGTCGCCCTGTGCGGCGCCACGCGCACCAACCCGCACCTGCGGCTCGGCGCCTCCCCGCGCGGCAGCCTCGCGCTGCTGCGGGCCGCCCGCGTCAAGGCCGCCGCCGCCGGCCGCCACTACGTCGTGCCGGAGGACGTCAAGGCCCTGGCCGTCCCGGTCATCGCGCACCGGCTGATCCTCACCCCGGAGGCCGAACTACGCGAGGTCACCGCGGCGCACGTGCTCGGCGAGCTCCTCGCCGGGATGCCGGTGCCGCAGGCGGCCTAAGGTGCTGACACCGCTGGGCTGGGGGACGCTCGCCGGTTGCGTGATCCTGTACGCGGCCGGGCTCGCGCTCGGCTACCCGGAGCCCGTCGTGCTGGCCACCGGCGGGGTGCTCGCGCTGGCCGCCGCCCTCGTCTGGACCGCCCCCAGACCGAGGCTGGAGGTACACCGCGAGGTCACTCCGCTCAAGGTGCCGCGCGGGGACGCGGCCGTCGCGGTCCTTCACGTACGCAATCTCGGCCGCCGGGGCCTGTCAGGCCTGCGCGCGCAGGACCGGATCGGTACGGCCGAGCACACGGTGGACCTGCCCCGCCTGCCCAGAAACGCCGCCAGGACGGTGTCGTACCCGCTGCCCACCGGCGTGCGCGGTGAGATCCCCGTCGGCCCGCTCCTGCTCGTCCGCGCCGACCCGTTCGGCCTGACCCGCAGGATCAGGCGGTACGGCGAGACGGCCACGCTCCTGGTCCGCCCCCGCACGGTCGCGCTGCCGGTGCCCCCGTCGGGCAAGGCCCACCACCTGGAGGGCCCCACCAGCGACAACGCCCCCAGCGGCACGGTCACCTTCCACACCCTGCGCGAGTACGTCGTCGGCGACGACCTGCGCCACGTCCACTGGAAGTCCAGCGCGCGCACCGGCACGCTCATGGTGCGCCAGCTCATCGACGCCAGCCTGCCCACCACGACGGTCGTGCTCGACACCCGCGACCTCACCGAACTGGCCGTGGACGCCGCCGCCTCGGCCGCCGTCGCCGCCGCCCGGTCCGGCTTCCCCGTGCGGGTGCTCACGGGCGACGGTCCGCTCGCCGACACCAAGACCGACCCCGAGCTGCTGCTGGACCGCCTCGCCCTGGTTGGGTCCGGTACGTCCGGCGTCGGCGAGGCGGTGCGGCTGGCCCGCGGCGGCTCGCTGGTCGTCATCACCGGCGACCCCGCCGAGGCCGCCCGAGCGGCGGGGGCGCGACGGCGGTTCGACCGCATCATCTGCGTATATGTCGGGACAGGTCCGCTCAGTGCGCCCGGCGTGACGGTCGTCCCCATCGCGGACCTGGCCGCGCTGCCGCCGGCCTGGGGCAGGCGATGAACCGCCGCCGGACCGAACCGAGCGGCGGCCCCCGGCCGGAGCCAGGCCCTCCTCCGATGCCCGCACCTCCGCACAGCGGCGGTCCACCGGTCGCCGAGACCAGGCGTGCGGGCGGGCCGGTGTGGCGGTGGTCAGGGGGATTGGCGCTGGTGGCGGCCGTCACCGGCGTCGGTGGGTGGGGGTTCCATCGCGTCTTCCCCGGGACCGAGTTGCTCCTGGCCGTCGTGCCCGCCGCGACCGTCCCCGCCCTGGTGGCCGCGCTCTGCCGGCGGCGGCCCCTGTGGCTGGCGCTGGTGCTCGACCTGGTCCTGTGGTTCGCCGGGACCGTGCCGCTGTACAAGGGCATCGCGCCCGGCCTGTTCGGCGACCTGGCCGACTCGTGGCGGGCGCTGCTCACCACGCTCCTGCCCGCCCAGCCGGAGCCGCGGCTGCTGATCCTCGTGCACACGCTCGTCTGGGCCGCCGCCGTGGTCGGCGCCGAGACGCTGACGCGCACCAGGACCCGGGTGGCCGCCGCGGTGCCCGGACTCGTGGTATGCGGGGTGGCGCTGCTGTTCGGGGTGGACGGTGAGGGATCGAACCTGCCCGTCGCCGCCGCCCTCGTGGTGCTCATCGCGGCCCTGGCCCTGCTCCGGGACGACCGGCCGGCGCTGTGGCTGCTGGCGGGCATCCCGGCCGCTGCCGCGCTGGCCGCCGTCGCCCTGGTCGCCGGGCCGCTGCTGCCCATCGCCGCCGAGCCGTACAACCCGCGCGACGACGCCGAACTCCCGCCCCCGGTACGCGTCGACAGCGTCAGCCCGCTCGACCGCGTGTCCGCCTGGCTGCAGATCCCCGACCGGGACCTGTTCACCGTCAAGGCGGCCAAGCCACTCAACTGGCGGCTGGCCGTACTCGACCGCTATGACGGCGTCCGCTGGACCTCCGGCGCCCGCTTCCAGCCGACGGGCGGCCGGGTGCCCGCGGGGGACTGGACGGGCAAGGCGCAGACCGTACGCCAGACGATCACGTTCAGCGGCCTGCCCGGCACCTGGCTGCCCGGCGCCGAACGTCCCGTCGAGGTCGACGGCGTGCGCGGCCTGGCCGTCGATCCCGGGAGCGGGGCGCTGCTGGCCGCGAGCCGCCCGGCCAAGGGATTCACGTACGAGGTGACCTCGCGGGTGGCGGAGCCCTCGAAGGCCGACCTGCTCGCGGCCACGCCGGTCGACGATCCGGCGCTGACCGCGTTCCCGGCCGGGCCTCAGGAAGAGCTGTTCCGCAAGCTCGCCCAGCAGGCCACCAAGGGCGCGGACGTGCCGATCAAGCAGGCGTACCGGCTGCAGAGCTACCTGCGCACCAGCGCCACCTACGACGTCACCGCGCCGCCGGGGCATTCGCTCAAGGGCCTGGAGTTCTTCCTGGAGACCACGCACAGGGGGACCTCGGAGCAGTTCGCGTCGACGTTCGCGCTGATGGCCAGGACGCTCGGGCTGCCGTCGAGGGTCGTGGTGGGGTTCCGGCCGGGGCAGGCGTCCGACGGGATTTACCACGTTAAATCCGGCCACGTCATGGCGTGGGCGGAGATCAAGTTCGACAAGCTCGGCTGGCGGCCGTTCTACCCCACGCCCGGCCGAGGCGGCGCGAAGGACGACCATGACGTGGTGTCCTCCGCGCTCAAGGAGAGCGAGGAACTGGAGGGCGAGTTCACCCAGGGCACGGTGAACAAGCCGAAGGCCGATCAGAAGCCCACTGCGGGTGGCGGTCGCAAGCCCTCGGCCGGGCCGCCGCTGTGGGTGATCGTCCCGGCGGTGGGGGCGGGGATCCTGGTGGTGTACGCGGGTGCGGCGATGGCGCTGCCATGGTGGCGCAGGCGGGCCCGCAGGAACGTGACGGGCGCGGAGCGGCGAGTGCTCGGCGCCTGGTCGCAGACCTGCGACGACCTCGGCCTGAAGGGGGAGCAGGCACTGACCGCCGAGGACGTGGTGGCCCGGCACCCAGCCGACATATCCACCCATCTACGACCACTCGCCGATATTTCCAACTTCGTCCGCTACGCTCCCGACGCTGTCGCCCACGACGCCGCCGACGCGGCCTGGCGCCACAGCGACGCCGTCCGCCAGGCCGTACGCGCCAGAACGCCGCTCAAGACCCGCCTCCGCAAGCGACTGCTCCTACGTTGACCCTCCGGAAACCCTGAGGTCACCTGAGGAAGCGGGTGCTGCTGGATCTCGCCATGGGAACGACGGCAGCACCCGTGTCGGGAGAACGCCTCAGTTCACGTACGCCCACAGGTCGTAGGTGTAGAACATCGGGTTCTCGGGCTGGTGGGTGCTGCACCACCAGGTCTGCCAGCGCCCGTTCTCCTGGCCCGACCGGCCGAAGCTGACGCAGATGTCATAGGGCAGGTTGGTGTAGACGACTTGGAGCGTGGACGAGGCGTGCGCTGGCGCGCTCATGGCCGGGATCGGCGCCAGAGCGGTGACCGCGAGAAACGACAAGGCGGTGAGTCGGCGACGCACCAGTTCTCCCCTCATGAAGGGCGGAAATCGCGAAGAGCGATCACCGTGAATTGGACGACAAGGACCGCACCGCCGCAAGATCCGCCCCCGCCTGTCCCCGACGACCAGCGCGGATGCCATGAAAGCTTCATCCGGGGAACGCTGGATCATGACCGGGGAGCACGCGAAGACAAGACTTTCACGTAGCGACTGGTACGACCTATCACGCGACACCAATTGGACGTTCCGCTATGTCACCGAAGAAGCGGCATTCCCGGAGGAGTTATCCGGCTCGCACCGAGTTTCCGGTGAGGCATGGACGCGGTGGGACGAGCCGTACAAGATCAGCTACCGCGAGTACGTCCACAACCAGGTCACCAAGGACGCCACCACCTACTCGCTGAAGAACACGATCAGCCGCTCCAAGCTGTTCGACCAGCTGGATCCCGGCTGGAAGTCGGTGATCCTCGCGCACTACGGGGCCATCACGATGCCGGAATACCTGGCCGCCATCGGGGAGGCGCGCATGGCCCGATTCGGCAGGTCGGCGGCCTGGCGCAACACGGCGACCTTCGGCGCGCTGGACGAGATGCGGCACGGGCAGATCCAGGCGTTCTTCCCGTACGGGCTGCTGGACAAGGAGCCGCGCGCCGACTGGGCGTTGAAGTCGTTCCACACGGACAACTGGGTAGTGCTCGCCGTCCGGCATCTTTTCGACGACATGTTCGTCGCCAACGACGCGGTCTCCATCGCGCTGCAACTCACCTTCACGCTGGAGACGGGCTTCACGAACCTGCAGTTCCTCGGTATGGCGGCCGACGCGATGGACGTCGGCGATCTGGAATTCGGGGCGCTGATCTCCAGTATCCAGACCGATGAGGCGCGCCATTCCCAGCAGGGCGAGCCGACCATCAAGGTGCTCATCGACAACGGGCACAAGGAATGGGGACAGTTTCTGATCGACCACATGTTCTGGCGTTCCTGGCGAGCGTTCGCGGTGCTCACGGGACTGTCGATGGATTACTACACGCCGCTGGAGAGCCGGCGGATGTCGTTCAAGGAATTCATCGAGGACTGGGTCGTCAAGCAGTTCGCCGAGCAGTTCCGCGACTTCGGCCTGGAATACCCCTGGTACTGGGACCAGTTCATCAACGAAATCACCTGGTACCACCACGCCATCCATCTCGGCGTCTGGAACTATCGGCCCACCGTGTGGTGGAACCCGGACGCGGGTGTCTCCGCCGAGGAACGCGAGTGGCTGGAGGAGAAGTACCCGGGCTGGAACAGCACGTTCGGCCGCAACTGGGACGTCATCCAGGACAATCTGCGGAGCGGGAACATCGCGGCGACCTTCCCCGAGACGCTGCCGATCATGTGCAACCTCTGCCAGATCCCGGTCGTCCGCGCCGCGGGTGTCATGGCGGGCGCGCTCGACTCGGCCGCCCCGCTGCGGCACACCCACAACGGCCGGACGTACCTGTTCTGCTCGGAGCCGTGCAAGTGGATCTTCACCCAACGGCCGGAACGGTTCGCCGGGCACAAGTCGCTCATCGACCGTTTCCTGGCCGGCGAGATCTCCCCGCCCGATCTGAGCGGAGCCCTCGCCTACATGGGGCTGTCCGAAGCCGAGCAGGGACGCGACGCCACCGACTACGCCTGGGCGCTCGGCCCGGTGAGGGGGATCTGATGGCGTTGCTACCGCTGAGCGCGCATTTCGAGAACGACGTGGTCGCGCTGCTCATCCCCGTCGACGATCAGGACACGGCGCGGGTCGTCGGCCAGAAGATCGCCGAGCACGTCGTCGGTCACCGGGTGGCGGCCAGATCGGCCCCGATCCGCGTTCGCTATGAGGGCCGGGTGCTGCCGCCCGAGCAGCGCATCGGCGAGGTGGGCCTGGGGCCGCTCGATCACGTGGAAGCGTTCTTCGATGAATCCTGAGGAACCCTCCTGGACGGGCGTCTGCACCCTCGACGAGCTCTGGGAGGGCGACATCGCCGAGGTCACGGTGGGGGAGGACCAGGTGCTGCTGGTCCATCTGCCGGGCGGCGAGTTGCGGGCCTACCAGGGTATGTGCCCGCATTCGGAGGTTCCGCTGGCGGACGGCGAGTTCGACGGCGAGGTGCTCACCTGCTCGGGCCACGGGTGGGAGTTCGATCTGACGACCGGCCGGGGAAACAACCCGGACACCTGCCGGCTGTACGCCTTCCCGGTTCGCCTGGACGGCGAGCGGATCTACGTAGCCGTGCCGGCCGACGGCCGGCGTCACCACAACCGATGCCGCGGATGAGGAGCACAGTCGTGGCCGATGTCCACAGACAAGATGACCGCAGACAACTGGTGGGACCCGTGGCCAGGGGATTCGACCCCGAGGTCGTGGACGCGCTGGTGACCGCGCTGGAGAAGGACAATCCGGGCAAGGAGCTCCTCGTCGAGGACCACGGCGGATACGTGCGCATCCACGCTCCCCATCTGCTGCGCCTGACCCGCGCCAGCCTGGAAGAAGCCGCGGGACATCCGTTCCCGCTGGCCGGTCTGGAACCCGCGATCGCGAGCTTCGCGGGCCGCATGCGCTACATCGGTGACGACGAACTCGTCTGGTACCTGACCAGGGAGGATTGACCATGGCCACGACCCGGCGGCGCACCTGGAGCCTGTTCGACGGCGAACGCCGCAGACCCACCGAGTACGACATCGTCACCCGCGGCTTCCACTACCACTTCGGCCGGCAACCGGCCCCGTTCGACCTCGACCCCGGCAGCGCGATCAACCAGTGGTACCTGCGGCACCGGGAGGGATCGCCCCTGCAGGCCCCCGACTGGGAGGGCTTCCGCGACCCCGCCCAGCTCAACTACCGGCGCTACATCGCCCTGCAGCACGAACGCGAAATCTACGCCGAGGGCGTCGTCGACAGCTTCGAGGCCGACGACCACGACGCGCGCCTCGACCCCGCCTGGGTCGCCGTGCTGGGCCGCCTGTACCTCCCGGCCCGTTTCGCCTTGCACGTCCTGCAGATCACCAGCGAGTACGTCGGCCAGCTCGCCCCGAGCACCGCCATCATGAACGCGGCACTGTTCCAGGGCGCCGACGAACTACGCGCGCTGCAATGGATCGCCTACCGGGCCAAGTCGCTGTCGCTCACGCACGGCGCCGAACTCGCCGACGGGGCGACGGCCCGCGCCATCTGGGAGGACGACCCGGCCTGGCAGCCCGCTCGGGAGACCTTGGAGACGCTCTTGCTCGCCTACGACTGGGGCGAGGCGTTCACCGCACTCAACCTCGTCGTCAAACCCGCCTTCGACGCCCTGCTCAAGCAGCGCTTCGCCGATCTCGCCCTGGCCAACGGCGACGGCCTGACCATGCGACTCCTGCGCGACTCCGGGGTCGACACCGCCCGCAGCCAGGACTGGAGTTCGGCGCTGGCCCGGTACGCCATCGCCGCCCGCCCGGAGAACCTGAAGACCCTCACGGAATGGGAGGACACCTGGCGACCTCGTGCCATGGCCACGGTCGAGGGCCTGGCCACGCTGTTCGCCGCGGCACCGAAGCCCGCCGATCCCGGCGAGACGGTGACCGCGGCGACCGAGCGATTCCGCTCGGCCATCCGCACCGGCCAGAGCGAACCGTGACGAGACCTAGCCGTTCTTGGCGACCGCGCCCCTGACGCAGACCGGCTTGGACCAGGCGACCTTGCTCGTCTTCGAGATCTGCAGCGGGATGCCCACCAGGAAGCAGTAGCCGGTGTCCGGGTCCAGGCCGGACACGCGGGCCGAGGTGGTGCCTGGCTGGAGGGCGGTGATCGCCTGCTCGCCCTGCCTGGCCGGGGAGCGCTGGACCACGACCGGGTAGCGGGCCGACTCCTTGGGCAGTGCCCACCGTAGCTCCACCAGCGTGCTGCGGTCGGCCACCACGCGTACCCGGCGTGGGGCCAGCGCGGCCAGGGCGTCCTTGTCGATGTTCTCGGACGGCTTGGCGGTGGTCGACGGGGACTGGGACCGCTGCGGGTCGGCCTGGGTGGCTTCGTTCTGCCTCGACAGGTATACGGCGAACCCGGCGCCCGCGAGTGCCACGATCGTGGCGGCGGCGCCGATCGCCATCACCCGGGTCCTCGTACTGCCAGACGTCCCCGTACCGCCAGACGGAGGCCCGCTCGACGCGTGCGCGGGACCGCCCGGCTGGAGTCCCTGGGATGCCGGATAGGCGCTGGGTGGATAGGTCGGTTGCGATGGGGATGCGGCGCCGAACGAGGAGCCGGTCTGCGCTGGGTGCGCCGGTGGGATCGTGGCGGGAGTGCTACTGAACTGGGAGCCGGTCGCTTGCGGTCCGCCGAACTGCGGGCCCGACGGCTGGGGCCCAGCGGGGTAGCCGGACGGTTGCGGTGCGAAAGGGCTCTGATCGAGCTGTTGAGGTCCCGAGGGCTGCGGCGCGAAAGGGCTGTAACCGGTCGGCTGCGGGCCGCCCGCCTGGCCCGCCGGGTTGGGCGCGTGGGCACCGGTCACCGGTCCGGCCAAGTGCGCGCCGGCACCCGTACCGGGCAAGTGCGCGCCCGTCGAGGGGCCGGGCGCCGGGGGCTCGGCGCTGTCCGCTCGCCGGGGAGTCGTCGAAGGCACGGGCCCGGCATCCTGCCCGACCAGGTCCGTCACCGGTAGTCCCAGCTCCGTCTGCACCTGCCGCAGCCGCTGCGCGAACTCGCGCGCCGAGCCGTACCGTACCTCCGGCTGCTTCGCCATCGCCCGCAGCACCGTCTCGAACACCACCGGTGGCACGTCGGCGCGGTTGATCGGCGGCGGATCCGCGCTCAGCACCCGATACATCAGCGGCGCGATCGACGGGTCCGTCGGGCTGTGGAAGGCGGGCTGCCCGGCGAGCAGGTGGTAGAGCGTCGAGCCGAGCGAGTAGATGTCGCTCGAGGCGGAGTGCGGCTGCCCGGTCAGCACCTCCGGCGCCGCGTGCAACGGCGTGAACGCCTGCGCCGTGGCCGAGATCTCCGCCGAGTCGACGACCCTGGCCACGCCGAAGTCGGCCACGGCCGGCTCGCCGTACCGGGAGATGAGGATGTTCTGCGGTTTGATGTCGCCGTGCAGCACCCCCGCCTCGTGTACGGCGGCCAGCGCCCCGGCCAGCTTCACGCCCGCGCGCAGCACGTCGGGCACCTGCAGCGGCCCCTCCTTGCGGACCTTGTCGCGCAGCGAGCCGTTCTCGAAGAAGTCCATGGCGATGTACGGCTTGCCGGAACGCGTCACGCCGGTGTCGAACACGGTGACCACGTTCGGATGGCCGGTGAGCCGGCCGGTGAGCTGGAGTTCGCGCTGGAACCTGCGCATGGTCCGCTGGTCGACCCGGTCCACGGACAGGACTTTCAGCGCCACGATCCGATCGAGGCGCTCCTGGTAGGCACGGTAGACGATGGCGAACCCGCCCTGGCCGGCCTGATCGAGTACCCGGTAGCCGGGCGCGTCCTCGACTGGCAGCACAGTACTCCCCCCTGTCACGGGCGAGTTTAATGTGATTTTTCCTGACTAGAGCGGATTCATGAGATAGGCGCCGGCCACCACGGAGGCGCCCGCCACGAGCAGGAAGAAGAACACATAGAAGCCGCCGGGCAGGATGGTCAGCCGGGCGAGCTGGTCGGCGTCGGAGTCACGCGCCTGCCGCCTGCGCCGCTTGCGCTGTAACTCGATGATCGGCCGCACCCCGCCGAACAGCAGGAACCAGACCGCCACCAGGGCCACGACCTGCTGCACGTTGTCCGGCGCGTACATCGACAGGGCGAACACCGCGCCACCCGTCGCGAGCAGGATCAGCGCGCCGTACAGGTTGCGGATCAGCAGCAGCATGCAGACCAGGAACAGCAGTACGGTCCACATCAGCAACGTGATGCGTCCCTGCTCGGTCAACCACGCGGCGGCCAGTCCGAGCAACGACGGCGCCAGGTAGCCCGCCAGCGCGGTCAGCACCATGCCGGGACCGGTGGGCCGGCCTCTGGTCAGCGTTACGCCGGAGGTGTCGGAATGCAGGCGAATGCCTTCGAGCTTCCGCCGGGTGACCAGCGCCATCAGCGCGTGGCCGCCTTCGTGGGCGATCGTGATCAGGCCCCTGGACAGTTGCCAGGACATGCCGAAACTGACGATCGCGAGCGCGACGAGTGCCGAGACCACCACGACCCACGGGTCGGGGGCAGGCTGAACCTCGATCAGGTGAGCCCAGAGCTTGTCCATCGAGGTAGACCCTATCCAGGTAAAGACTCGCTCGTGCTCGCGGAACGAGATTCTGCCGCCGTATGCCTTTTCTTGAGAAGTTGCGACCAGCTCTGCTTGATCTGGTTCCTGTGGGGAAGGTGGTGCCCGCACAGATTTCCCGACAATTCCCCACTCGTACGCGCACTGGCTGGCCGCTCTTCACCCGTTCGATCTGGGGGACGACTGGCCAGGGGCCGTATGCTGGCATAACGGTACAACCATGATCTGATGGGCAAGGTGAACGACCAGCACGTGGCGCTGATCCGCGCTTTCTACGAGGCACTCGGCCGCGCCGACTACCCGGCGATGGAGAGCTGCTACCACCCGGAGGTCAGCTTCGGCGACCCGGTCTTCCAAGAGGTGGAGGGGCGGCGCCGGGTGATGGCGATGTGGCGGTTGCAGCTGGGCGCGAGTGACGGGCTGAAGGCGGAGTTCAGCGACGTGACGGCCGACGACTTCACCGGCACGGCGCGCTGGACCTCCCGCTACACCTTCTCCGGTACGGGTCGCGAAGTGGTCAACGAGATCGACGCGCTGTTCAGGTTCGAGGACGGCCTGATCGTCAGGCACCACGACGACTTCGACTTCAAACGCTGGTCCCGGATGGCGCTGGGCAGGCCGCACGGCCTGCTGTTCGGCTGGACGCCCATGTGGCGCAAGTCGATCAGGGACCGGGCGACGCGGGCGCTCGACGACCTCGAGTAGAGCCTTCTGTGAGTAGAGCCTTTGCGAATAGAGACTGCGGCTAAGGGGCGGAAATGGCACGGATGAAGGGGTTCGGACGCGGCGGCAGCGCCCGCGAGCCGGCGCCTGAGCACTCGATGGACCCGCGCGCCGGCGAAGAGGCCCCGTATCAGCCCACCGTCATCGACAACGCGATCTACCAGGACGGCAAGCGGGTCGACAACCCCGCCTCGCTGGCCGACGCCTTCGAACGCCTCAAGGAAATGCCGGACAGCCTCGCCTGGATCGGCCTCTACCGGCCGAAGGACTGGGAGCTGGCCAAGCTGGCCGAGGAGTTCCAGCTGCACCCGCTGGCCATCGAGGACGCCATCGTGGGCTCCCAGCGGCCCAAGGCCGACCGCTACGGCGACATGCTGTTCGTCGTCCTGCGCGCCGCCCGCTACCTCGACGAGGTCGAGGAGGTCGCGTTCGGCGAGCTGCACGTCTTCGTCGGGCCCAACTTCGTGATCACCGTACGGCACGCGGAAGCGCCCGATCTGCAGGCCGTACGCAAGCGCATGGAGTCGGACCCCGACCTGCTCCGCCAGGGCCCGCAGGCGGTGCTGTACGCCATCCTCGACGCCGTGGTCGACGGCTACGCGCCGGTGGTCGCCGGGCTGCAGAAGGACATCGAGGAGATCGAGGCCCAGGTGTTCGGCGGCGACCCGTCCGTCTCCCGGCGCGTCTACGAGCTGTCGGGCGAGGTCATCGAGTTCCAGCGGGCCACCACGCCGCTGGTACGGATGATCGACGGGTTCATCGCCGGGGCGACCAAGTACGGCGTCAACGAGGAGCTGCAGAGCTACCTGCGTGACGTGGCCGACCACGCCATCACGGTCAACGAGCGCGTGGCCTCCTTCCGGCAGATGCTCCAGGACATCCTGCTGGTCAACTCGACGCTGGTGACGCAGGCGCAGAACGAGGAGATCGCCCGGATGACGGAGGCCAGCATCCGGCAGGGCGAGGAGGTCAAGAAGATCTCCGCCTGGGCGGCCATCCTGTTCGCCCCGACCTTGGTCGGCACCATTTACGGGATGAACTTCGACTTCATGCCCGAGACGCACTGGGTGTTCGGCTACCCGTTCGCGATGCTGCTGATGGGCCTGGTCTGCCTGATCCTCTACACGGTCTTCAAGCGCCGCGACTGGCTCTGAGCGATTCGGCGGCGTGACGGGTCGTCAGCGGCTCGCTGATGCCGGAGCGCGCACCGGGCCCTCCGTTGCCTGAGCGCTGAGGGCGTGCGCGACCGTGAGGCTGTCCTCGTAAATGTGGTAGCGGGTGATGAGCCCGTCCTCGACGGTGAGGTGCAGCGCGAACGGTGAGGCGTAAGCGGTGCCGCTGCTCCGTACCGTCTGCACGATCTCCCCCAGGACGACGGCGTCCGCCCCGTCCACCAGGATTCGCGCCACCGACGTGCCGTTCAGCTCGGGCACGTGATGGGCCTCCAGCGTCCGGAAATGGTCCGCCACGTCGGCTCGGCTCGAGCGCGGCCGGATCCACGGCACCGCCGGGTGCCCCTCGGCGGGCCAGGAGAGCAGCCAGTCGATCGGCTCGGCGAACAACTCGGCGACACGGTCATGATCGCCCTCGGCGATACGCCGCATCAGCGCTTCCACAACGTCACGGGTGGCATCGGCGTTAGGAGTCATGCCGCAAGCTTGTCCGAGCCTGGCGCGGCCTGTCGATTACCTCCGAGATAAGCGGATCCCTAAAGGAGGCCGCGCACCGGCCGGTCGGAGAGTATGGCTCTGGCGACGACGTCGGCCATGGCCTCGGCTCCCGCGTCGTTGGGATGGACGTGATCGCCGCTGTCGTATTCGGACCGCAGGACAGCCGGCGCCGCTGGGTCGCGCAGCGCGTGATCCAAGTCTGCGACGACGTCGAAGTGGGCGCGGATCCACTCGTTGACGCGCTGCCGTGTCCGTTCCCCCTCGGGGGTGTCGAATCCGGGGCTGACACCGTTCGCTCCACCGAAGGGTGTCAGGGTCGCGACGACCGTCGTCAGCCCCGCTAGCGCGGCTCGCTGGGTGATCGAGCCGAGCCCGTCGATGATCTCGTCCGCCGGTACGGCGGGCAGGCCCAGCATGCCCGGGATGCCGATGTCGTTGAGGCCCAGCTCCACGACGACGTGCGTCACCCCCGGCGCGGCGAGCACGTCGCGCTCGAATCGGGCGATGCCGCGTTCGCCGAAGACGTCACTGAGCAGTCTGTTGCCGGCGATGCCGAGGTTGAGCACCGAGATGTCGGCGAGTTTGCCGGCCAACAGGTCGGGATAACGACGGTGGGTGCCGTGGGCGGTGCCCACTCCGTCGGTGAGTGAGTCGCCGAAGGCCGCGACCACCTGGCGTCCCTCGGGCGCCTCGATGTCGATGCCGCCCAGGTGAAACCGGGATTCCACCTCTTCGGCAGCCGTCAGGCGCGTCCGGGAGACGGCGTCGCCCGCTACCACGTAACCGGTCTGCAGGGCGAAGGGATGGTAGGTGGCCGGCCCGGCGTCTGAGGCGTGATACGTGCTGACCGCCAGGTCGCTCTGGCCTGCTGTGACAAAGCCGACGGGATCGCTCACGGCTTCGGCCCCGGCGTCGATCGTCACATGCGCTGTCCCCCCGAACGTGACCGCGGTGTCGGTGCCCGCGGTGATCGAGGATCGCGTGTCGTGCGCGGCCACGCTGGTCCGGGCGATGGTGAGGGGTTGCTTGCCGTACTGGTTGCTG
Organism: Nonomuraea sp. NPDC049158; assembly: GCF_040648335.1. Taxonomy (NCBI): domain Bacteria; kingdom Bacillati; phylum Actinomycetota; class Actinomycetes; order Streptosporangiales; family Streptosporangiaceae; genus Nonomuraea; species Nonomuraea sp. NPDC049158. The sequence goes on along the minus strand of NZ_JBEZDM010000012.1, from coordinate 89,799 downwards.
AGACGTATCCGTAGACGATCACCGGCCCCGCGGACGCGCACGACCTGACGCAGGGTCTGGTCACGAAAGGTACGCGAGGGGTGGATGAGCGTCATCGACTCGTACGCGCTGACCGGGGCCGACCTGAAGGCCGCCGTCCATGTGGTGGTCATGCGTTCAACCCTCCAAGCAGGTGGCGGGTGACGTCGCTGAGCCTCGCGGCGGCCTCGGACGAGAATGACGGGTGGTCCAGGCTGATCGGCTTGCTCCGCATGAAGGCGCTGAGCGGGGCGGCGGGCGGGGCGTCGATGCGGGCGATGATGGGTTTGACGCCTTCGGCGACCGGCGCGCCGTGCCTTTTGAGCTGCTCGACGTGGGCGGCGGTCGCGGCGTCGTACTCACCGCGGAAGGCGGTGGACACGGGTCCAGGGTTGATCAGGACATATCGGGTACGGCCGCTCGGCCGCTCGGCGGCGAAGGCGGTGCCGAGCAGGTCGTTGGCACGCCCGGCCTGCATCTGGGCCGCCACCCCGTCATAGCCGCGCTCCAGCATCAGGTCGTCCCAGTGGACGCGGCCCATGGGGACGCCCGGGCCGGACACATTGATGATGACCCCGGGATCGGTCAGGCCGTGGCTGAGGAGATAGCGGCTCAGGTACTCCAGCGCGAAGGTGGCCTCGATTCCCTCGGCGGTGACGAACCGGGAGGAGCGGAAGTACCTGGCGCACAGCACGAGTGCGTCAACGGCCGGGTAGGCGGCGTTGATCTCGTCGATGACCCGACTGTTCTCGCTGACCAGGCTCAGGTCCGCGGCGATGAGACAGGCGCCGGGGAGGGCTTTGTCCTTGTCGCGGCCGACGATGACGACAGTGTCGCCGCGGCGCAGGTAGGTGCGGGCGAGCTCTTTGCCCATCCCGTCCGTGCCGCCTGTGATCACCAAGGTTTTCAAAGGGAGCATTGCTGAACTCATGGGTTCAACATAGTTATCCGAATCGTTCATATGCAACTCAAAGGTTCAGATTTTTGAACCAGTAGGTATAGAAGGTGCATGATCGACAAGCGGCAAGCGATCGCCTGATCAGCGCAGCGGGCACAGCGTCGACCCGCCGAACGTGACCGGGCCGCCGGGCGTACGCACCGTGATCAGGTCGCCCGCCGCCGAGACCGCCGGGTCCTCGCTGCCCGGCACGATCACGGTGAGCAGCCGGGAAGCCTCCGGGGACGACACTGTCACGGTCTCCGCCGTCCGGAGGTACCCCGGTGAGACCGTGCCCGGCCGTACCGTCTGCCCGCCCACCGGCCTGCCGTCGGCCGTGAGCTGCAGGAGCGTCACGCGGCGGGCATCGTCACCCAGCACCACGACGCCGTCGCGCTGCTCGACCAGCCGCAGCGACGGGTCGAAGTGCCACAGGTCGCGCACCGCGTGCCTCTCCGGCACCGAGTCCAGTACGGCCATCAGGTCCGCTCCATGGCTGACCAGGACCTCGCGGGTACGGCGCACGCCATACGCCCGGTCGCTGAGCCGGTACGACTGCCGCGACGGCCCGATGTCCGACGCCTCCAGGCGCGTGGCCGTACCCGCTCGGAAGCCCGCGCCCACCACGGAGGGCACGTTGTGCGCCTCGGGTGACTTGGTCCACTCCACGTAGTCCGTCTTCTCGTAGGAGTGGAAACCGGCCTCGACCAGCACCGGGCGACCCTGCGCGTGATAGGTGACGCCCAGATGGTCCTCGTGCCCGTGCAGCCGCCGCCCCGGCCCGAACCTGATCGAGTAGAACGCCGAGTCCGGGTCGTCCCACGCGGTCCGGCCGAAGACGTACCCGCCGTCGAAGATGCGCACCGTCGCCCCGTCGTGCGCGAACCCGGCCGCCCGCGTGTCCGCCGGGCTGTCCCCGAGGGCCGCCAGGAAGCCGTCGGGCTGCGTGGCATGGGCCACGTACGCTTCGAGGGCGGTCCGGCGCGCCGCCAGCCGGTTCGGAACCCCGGCCCCGCTCTCCTCGATCGCCCGTAAGGCCACCCCGAGCCGCCGGTGCACGTACAGCCCGTACCTCGGCGCCTGTTCGTGCAGGACGCCCTGCTCGTCGATGGCGAGGTCGGCCGAGGCGAGCATCCGGCGGATGGCCAGGTCACGCCACCCGTTCCTGCCCAGTCGGCAGCCCACCACCAGCAGCGCGATGTCCTGGTCCAGGCCGTGGTTGTGGCCCTGCCGGTAGAGCGCCGGGTCGGACAGGATCTCGCCGTGCTCGGCGAGGCTGTCCAGCAGGGGGCGGCTGTCGACGTGGGCGCTGAGGCACACCAGCACGGGGGCGCGCAGCGCGACGGCGTGCTCGGCCCAGGCCCAGGGGCTGATGTCGGCATGGTCGCGCGGGTTCTTGTGGATCCAGTCGCCGGCCAGGGCCTCGGCCCGGTCGAGGTAGGCCCGCTCGCCAGAACGCTCGTACTCGGCGACCAGGCGGCCCATCCAGCGCAGGGTGTGCAGGTTCAGCGCCCAGGAGCGGTTGCCGTGCGGGTTCAGCCGCCAGTCGACGTCCTGGCCGAGGTCCACCGGGGGCAGGCCGACGAAGGTCACCCGCCCGGCCATCACCTCCGGCACCTTGATGTTGGGGAACTGGTGGGCCAGGCAGATGGCCCGGCCGGGCGTCGTACGGGCACGCCAGAACACGTGGTGACTCCTGATTTCGGGCACGCGAAACCCACGCGCGGCCGAGCCGGGCAGGGGATCCGCGCGGTAGTGAGGTCAGGGCACGGACGGGCCCCGACTTATGGGGTTATGGACGGGTGCTTGCGGAGTCCTCCGGACCCTTGTCGGTCCAACCGGCGCCCAGGACCACCTCGGACGTCTGCGGGCCGCTCGCCCCCGTGGTGTTGGAGCTGGCCAGCACCTGCGAACTGGTCACATCGATGATCAGCGTCCGCTGGACCGGCCGATCGCCGCCAAGGGCGAAGGTGAACGCGTCACCGGTACGCCCCCGCTGATCCGTCTTCCGCCCCAGATACCGGACGTTCGGCAGGTCACCGAGCAGCCGGTAGGCCGCCGCCCGGACGGCAGGCGGCGACGGCTTGCTCCACAGCAGCCCGCTGAGCGCGTCCGCCAGGACATCGTCGCCGGACCCGGCGGGCAGCATCCCGATCACCCACGCCTTCAGCGCGGCCGGGTCGGACGGCAGCCGCTGGATCTGCTCGACCGTCAGATCCTTGCCCGCCATGCTGAACGGCGCCCGGCCCGAGACCGCGACGACCTTCGCGGGCCGGCCCGTCACCCGCTCGCCCGTCCACGCCTTCCCGTCGGAGGTCGCCCAGAGGTCGGTGACCTTCGTGCCGTTGTGGAGCTTCTCGATGTGCCAGTACGTCCCCTTGCCGGCTGGACCCGACGCCGCCGTGGTCGCCGCGGCCAGCAGGATCGACCGCCCGGAGACCGTCGAGTCGGGCGTACGGGGCGAAGCGAGCGCCACCACGGCCGCCACGGCGACCGCCGCCGCGGCGAGGCCGCCCACGACCCCCCTCCAGGGAAGCCACGACGTACGCGAGGAGCGCTCGGCGGCCAGCCGCTCGCGGACCCGCGCCTTGAGCGCCGGGTCGGTCGGCGGCTCGCCGTACAGTTCGCGGATCGACGACAGCTCATCCATGGTCGGCCTCCTCGGGGACGAGCATCGGATTGGTGTCGCCCAGGGAGCCGCGCAGCTTCTTCCTGGCCCGGCTCAGCCGGGAGCCGACCGTGCCGTACGGGATGCCGAGCGCCGTGGCGATCTCCTCATGGCTCAGCCCGGCCAGCGCGACGAGCAGGATGACGTCGCGATCGCGCTGATCCAGCGCCGCCAAGGCGGAGGCCAGGCTCGGTTGCAGGCTCTGGGCGCTGACCCGCGCGGTCACCCGGTCCTCGTGTCCCGGCGCGTCGCGGTCGGGGCCGTACCGTCCCAGTGCGCGCAGCGTCCGCGCCTCCAGACGGCGATGCTTGCCGATGAGCTTCGTCGCGATGCCGAACAGCCAGGCCCGCACGGTCGCGCGCGCCGGATCGTACTGCGCGCGCTTCCTGAACGCGATGAGGAAGGTGTCGGAGACGACGTCCTCGGCGTGGTCCGCGCCGAGGCGCTGGGCGACATAGCCGTGGATGTCGCTGAAACAGGCGTCGAACACCGCCCCGAACACCTCGGCGTCGACGAGCGACCCCTGCACGACCTCACTCCGGTCGACCGAGCCCCGGGCGGCGTGGCCGGAGATCCAGGACAGTGCCGTCACCACGGCCGCCCCTTCACGATGCTTGCCCCGTCATGTGCCACCCTTCGAACGATCAGCGGATATCTCTTATCCCCCGATCCGCCCGATCGCTTTCACGCCCGCTCAGGGCAGATACCCATCCTGCCCGGACGAGTTCCTTCCGTACGACCCGCGCCTCCGCCCTCCCATCCCCGGCGACCAGTGCCGCGGCGAAGGCGGTCCCCATGACGGCGTGATATGGCGTGGTGGCATCTGGCCCGCTACACGCCCAGCCGCCCGTACGCCCTGCACCACCAGGAACGAGACCCGTGCCCCCTCCAGGCAGGCGTTCATCCGCGTGCCCTGGCCCTTCGTGAACATGAACATGGACACGCGGACGGCGCGCTCACCGTCGCCACATGACCCAATGACCTGTTGAAGAGCGTCTCAGGGATGAGTGAGGGTGACGCTGGCCGGGCGGTGATCGGTCGCGCGGTGGTCCCGTGCGGATCCGTCGCCGGAGATCTGGGCGCCCCAGGCGTCATGTTCGATGCGACCGGATCCTGGCACCTTGGTCAGCGATGCCCCGCCTGCCCCGCCGTTCGTCAGGGCGGGTGAGAGGAGGATGTGGTCCAGCAGCATGTGCCGGTGCGGCTCGTTGGTAACGAAATCGTCGAACACGGCGCTGTAGCGCTTGCCCTCAGCCACATCGGCCTGGGCATGGCCGAACAGTCGCTCGGGCCGATACGGCGAGCCGACGAGGATGTCGGTGACGTTGTGCGCGAGGTACAACTCCTCGAAGTAGTCCTGGCCGGGGCCGTCGTTCAGGTCTCCGAGCACGATGAACGCCGAGGCCGGATCGGCGTCCAAACGCCGCTCCATGGCTCCGCGGATCCGCATCGCCTCAGTGGCGATCCGCCGCCGGTTCCGCAACGAGGCGCGGATGAAATCCGGGCGTCGGGCAGGGTCCTGCCACAACGCACGGCCCTGGTTGATGAAGTTCGACTTCAGATGCGCGACCACCACCTCCAACCGGGTACCGGAGACATCGGCGGTGCAGCACAGCGGGTTCCTGGTGAACGCGTACTCGTCGAGCACCGCGTCGCCGTCGACGTCGGCCAGCCACGGCTCGATGAACGGCGCCGCGTCCGTCGAAGGAGTGAGAGTGACCGCGGCACGATCGGGTTTGAACAACAGGGCCAGCTTCTGACTTCCACCGGAATCGCCCAGCACGAAGTCGTATGTGGCGCTTCCGTCAACAGTCAGATAATCGTCGATGAACAGCGCGAGTTCCGCTGCTCGGCTCGGCGCCTCCACCAGCGCGACGATGTCCGCGTCGATGTCGGAGATCAGCCTGCCCAAGCGGCCGGCGGCCTCCGCGGTGACTCCCTGCTCGCCATCGCGGGAGAATGTCGGCTTGAACGCCGCCGACTGCGCGTCAAGGGTGAACCAGTCGTTCATCCACTCGCCGTTGACCGTCGCGACCTTGAGTGTGGCCATGACTTCGTCCCTCCATTCATCGAACGCATGATGATCGGGGCCGGTGACGTGAGCGGAGTCCCGATCACACGGGTGACCTCGGGGTGAGCGAGATACTCCTCGATGTCGTGGGCCCGGCTTGGGGGGTTGGCGACGGGGGCGCTGGGCCCCGCCGGTGAGCAGGCGCTGGTAGACGCTGTCCATACCGAGCGGGCTGCCAGCGGTGAGGAGTAGTTCGACCTCGACCCTCGGGTCGAGCCGGGTGAGCAGGTCCACGGCGACCACCGTGCCCAGGCTGTGGCTGAGCAGCACCAACTGGCCGGTCTGCGGCATCGTCTGGAGCACGCAGTCCAGCACCGACTCCCGGATCCGCTGGTCGTCGAGGTAGGCGGCCACATCCGCGAAGGTCGCAGCTATGAGCAGCCGATCCAGGTTGGTGGTGTTGGCCAGCCAGCTCAACCCCTGGTGTACGGCATCGCCCAGCCCTTCCCTCCGGACCAGCCGTTCGGCGGGCATACCTGCCAGGTCCGCCGCCTCAATGATCATCTGCTCGTACAGCTGACGCGTGGCGCCGGATCCCGGCGCGGCCGCATCGACCGGATCGTCGACCATCTCCCGCGGTGAGCGGGGGAGGGCTTCTCCCCGTGTTCGCATGGCCTGGACGAGCTGCTGCGCGTAGAAGGGGAACCAGACGTCGGCCGGTGCGATCGTGGCCAGTCCCGCTCGGGTGAGCCCGCCGTTCAACCCGGCGGTCCAGTACCGGCGTAGTTGCTCCGGGTCATGTCCCTGCTGGGCACGGCCGTGAAGGAAGACCACATGCCTGGACCCGCCGAACGCGCCCGGGCTGGCGGCCAGGCCGACGTCGGTCCGTACGGCTGATTCGACGGGTAGCCCGTCGACCGAAGGGGCGGGAGGCGAGACTGTACCGGTGACGGCCGTCCGCACGGCGGTCCTGTCCTGGAGCCCGGCCTCCGGCCCCATCTCGGCCAGGAGCGCCAGATGAGCGTCGTCGAGCGTCAGCTTCGCCAGATGCTTGAGGATGACGCAGATGCGCACGCCCTCGTTGGAGACCCAGTCGATGGCGTCGTCGCCGTCTCCCTCGTGCCAGATCTGCCCGTCGTGCCGCAGGATCCGTCCCTGGTCGTCGGTCTTGGGCACGCAGCTCCAGGCCTGCAGCTCTTTGGCCACCCCGAGGATGCGTTCGTACATCCTGGTCCGGTCCAGGCTCTCGCCCCGGGTGGCCTCCATCGCTGCCTCGACCAGGACCCCGTTGCGCTGGATGAGGCGGGCGGTGCGGGCCGCGAGCATCTCTGGCGAGTCGGGGAACGCCTCACCCCGCTCTTGCCTTCGCGATGCTCCATGACGATCGGAGCCGCTCCAGCGATACCGTTTGGCGGCGGCTTTGGTATGCCTGACTTTATTTTCCTGCACTGCTGTTGATATATCCATAGCGGTCCGCCGCTCTGAGCTCCAACGATTCCACTAGAAGGCGCACATCGGGTAAATATGCATGTCGTGGATGGCTGAAGTCCAGGCGGCGGTGGATCAATTGACTGTCCTCTATCTAGTTTTCTACATTCGGCGATATTTCGATCAGAGACCTTTGCGGAAAGGTGGAGGTCGTGGCGGTTTGCTCAGTCGGAGCAGCTCAACGGCCACCTGACGCCTTTGGCCGTGGCGTCGGCGGCGGACTATCGAAGCACGCTCCGGCCACGGCAGCATTGGGGGGAATTTCACGAAAGAGCAGCCAAAGGTGGGGGTGCAGGGGAGGAATCCGCTCGCGGGCGCGTTTGGTAGTCTGCCGACCTCATTGCCCGCTGCGAGGCGACGGACGTGGATCAAATGCGCGATCAGCGGATATCTCTTATCCCCGATCCGCCCGATCGCTTTCACGCCCGCTCAGGGCAAGCTCCCATCCTGCCGTTCTCCGGACAGCAGTGCCTCAGCGACGGCCGTACGGGCATAGAGCACATATCTCCCGGTACGGTGCGCGCTGGCCAGCCTGGCCTTGCGGAGCGCGGTGAGGTGCTGGTTCGCGCCCGGCTCTGACAGATCGAGGCGGGCGGCCAGTTCCCTGGTCGAGGCGGGCTGGTCGAGTTCGGCCAGCAGTCGGGCGCGGGTCCGGCCGAGCACGGCGGCCAGCGCCTGTGGCGGGTCGCTCTCGCGGTGCTCCCAGAGCGTCGCGACGCCCCGCGGCGGGTAGCGGATCGTGGGCTGCCAAGGCGGGGTCGTGATGGAGAAGACCCGCGGCCAGGTGAACACCGACGGCACGAGCAACAGCCCCAGCCCGCCCAGCGGACGCACCCCCTCGCAGGCCGTCTTCGGCAGGCGCAGGGTCTCTCCCTCCCACGTCACGGCCGTGTCGAGGTCGCTGAGCATGTGCCGCAGCCCACCCTCGGCCAGTGACCTGGCGCGATAGAGCACGTCGCCTTCGAGTAGAGCGCTGATCCGGGGCCAGTAAGGCGCGATGGCCGCGTCCCAGTAGCCGCGGATCTCCTCGGCCACGCTGGCGACGACCTCCCACAGAGGAGAAACGGCGAAACGGACATGGGCCGCATCCTGCGCGGTGAATGTCAGTTCAAGCCCCATTCGATTCAGCCTCTGCTTAATCAATAGCGATCAGATCCCCTATCCCATCATCTAGGTGGCATAACAGCTGTTGCCGAGACACCGCTCCTGCGTGATCCCTCCTTCAGAAACCTTTTCGTGGCGTCGGCGGTCAGCCAGTTCGGCACCCAGGTCGGCTATGTGGCGATGCCGCTGCTCGCGGTGACCGCTCTCGGCGCGGGGCCGGGCGAAGTGGGACTGCTCAGCGGACTCGCCACGATCACCGTGCTCGTGCTGGGCCTGCCCGCCGGGGCATGGGTGGACCGGGTCAGGCGCCGCCCGGTGATGATCGCGACGGACCTCGTTCGGGGTGCGCTCCTGATGTCGGTGCCGGTCGCGTGGTGGCTGGGCGCGCTCACGATGACCCAGTTGTACGGCGTCGCCATCGCGACGGGAGTCGGCACGCTCTTCTTCGACGTGGCCGCCCAGAGCACGGTGCCGCACCTGGTGGGCCGTGACCGGCTCACTGCCGCCAACTCGGTGCTCGTGGGTACGAACGCGGCGATGGATGTGGGTGGTAGGAGCACTTCCGGGGTGCTGGTGACCCTCGCGGGCGCGCCGGTGGCGATCCTGCTCGACGCGCTCACCTACGTGTCGGCGGCCTGCTGGCGGGCCTGCTCGGTGAGGTCTGGGGTACGGGGACGGCGATGTGGGCAGGCGCGTCGATCATGGCGTTGGCTGGATACCGATCTGGCTCAGCCCACTGCGCCGCGAGATCTGACCCGGGACTCGGCGATGTCGCCGCCGTATGGTGGGAAGCATCGTCTCTGAGACCGGAGGCTTGAGGTGCGGTTCGGAATCTTCTACGAGCATCAGCTGCCCCGCCCCTGGGAGCCGGACAGTGAGCAGCGCCTGTACGCCGACGCTCTGGAGCAGGTCGAGATCGCCGACCGGGTCGGGTTCGACTACGTCTGGGAGGTCGAGCACCACTACCTGGAGGAGTACTCACACTCGTCCGCCCCGGAGGTGTTCCTCGCCGCCGCCTCCCAGCGCACCAGGAACATCCGGCTCGGCCACGGCATCGTGCAGGTGCCGCCGCCGGTCAACCACCCCGCCAGGGTCGCCGAACGCGTCGCCACGCTCGACCTGGTCTCGGGTGGCCGGGTCGATTTCGGCACCGGGGAGGCCAGTTCGGCGGCCGAGCTGGGTGGGTTCGGCGTGGACCGGGAGCGGAAGCGGGCCATGTGGCAGGATTCGCTGGACGCGATCACCCGGATGTTCGTCGAGGAGCCGTTCGCCGGGTGGCACTCGCCGTACCTGCGGATGCCGCCACGCAACGTGATCCCGAAGACCGTGCAGAAGCCGCACCCGCCCCTGTGGGTGGCCTGCTCGCGGCGCGAGACGATCCAGCTGGCGGCGCGGAACGGGATCGGGGCGCTGTCGTTCGCGTTCGTGCATCCGGAGGAGGCGGAGAAGTGGTCGCGGGACTACTACCGGCTGCTGGAGTCGGCGGAGTGCGTGCCGGCGGGGTTCGCGGTCAACGCCAGCCTGGCGGTCGTGCTGCCGATGATGTGCCACGAGGATCCCGCCGAGGCCCGGCACCGGGGCGCCCAGGGGGCGGCGTTCTTCGCCTACGCTCTGGCGCATTATTACGGGCCGTCGAAACACACTCCCGGCCACAGCAGCATTTGGGGAAATTTCACGAAAGAGCAGCCAAAGGTGGGGGCGCAGGGGAGGGATCCGCTCGCGGGCGCATTGGGCAGTCCGCCGCAACTCATCGACCTCATTAGCCGCTACGAGGCGGCGGGCGTGGATCAAATGATCTTCGTACTCCAGGCCGGTCCCAATCGCCATGAGCACATTTGCGAAAGCCTTGAATTGTTCGGGAAAAAGGTTCTGCCCGCATTCACCGAAGGCCGCGAAGAGCGCGAGCGCGCCAAGTCCGCCCGGCTCGCTCCGGCCATCGAAGCCGCCTTGTCCAGGCGTTCGCCGGCCAGGACGCTCTCCCAGCCGTACGTGATCGACGAGGACGCCGAACTGTCCCGCGTCACCCACCGCCCGCCGCCCACCCCGGCGGACGTCCTCGCCGCGGCCCGCAAGCGAGCCCGCCTCACGGGCCAGCACCTTCTGTCCCGCTTCGTCGCGGGTCGCTCCGACGAGGACCTGACTCGGCGGCTGAGTCCCGGCCGCCAGCGGCTCCTCTTCAATCTCATGGCCCGATCCTTCAGGCCGGACAGGGCCTTCGGCTTCCAGGGCGCCCTCGAATTCCGTCTCCAACCCAGCGCCACCTGGACCATCGCCATCCGAGGCCGCCGGGCCCGCGCCTTCCCCGGCCCGGCCCGCGCCCCGTCCATCACGCTCACCCTCCCGGCCGCGGACCTGCTCCGCATCGTCGCGGGCACGGCGAACCCGGCCGCCCTGCTGATGTCGGGCCGCCTCCAGATAACGGGCGACGTGACCCTGGCCTCCCGGGTGGGAGAGATGTTCGGCGGCGCTTCGCCGTACTAAGTCACCCAAGCAACTTCCGTGCCGCCTGCTCGATCTCCTCCTCGGACATCAGCACGTGAGAGGCCGCCTCGCCCAGCGGGATGAAGCTGTCCGCCGACGTCACCCGCCCCACCTGCCCGGAGAAGCCCGCGTCCATCAGCTCGGCCACGATCCCCTCCGACACCCCGCCCGTGTGGCGGGTCTCGTCGGCGATCAGCACCTTGCCCGTCAGCTCCGCCGCCCGTACCAGGTCCTCCACCGGTAGTGGCGCCAGCCAGCGCAGGTCCAGCACCCGGCAGCCGTAGCCCTCCTGCGTGAGGCGTACGGCGGCGCGCAGGCTCATCCGCAGCCCGTTGCCGAAGGTGACGATCGTGAGGTCGCGGCCGTCGCCATAGGACCGCGCCCGCCCGATCGGGACGTGCGTCTCCGGCCAGCGCGACGGCGGCGCGTAGGGCGCCAGCCAGCCCGCGTCACCCTCCTCGAACAGGTCACGCGTGTGATACAGCGCGATCGGCTCCAGGTAGACGCACACGGAACCCTCCGTGCGGGCCGCCGCCAGACAGGTGCGCAGCATCGCCGCCGCGTCGTCGGGCCGCGACGGCGAGGCGATGACCAGGCCGGGGATGTCGCGCAGGGCCCCGACCGCGTTGTCGTTGTGGAAGTGGCCGCCGAACCCCTTCTGGTAGGCGTAGCTCGCCACCCGCACCACCAGCGGATTGAGATAGGCGCCCTGCGAGAAGAACGACAGCGTCGACGCCTCGCCCCTGAGCTGGTCGAGCGCGTTGTGCAGGTACGCCAGATACTGGATCTCCGGCACGGGCAGCAGCTTCGACACCCCCGACCCGAGCGCGAGCCCCAGGATGGACTGCTCGTCGAGGTGCGTGTCGAACACCCGCCCGCCGCCGAAGCGCTTCTGCAGCCCCCGGGTGACGCCATAGACGCCGCCCTTCTTGGCGACGTCCTCGCCGAAGACCATCATCTCCGGGTAGACGGCGAGCGCGTCGGTCAGCGTGCGGTTGATGGCCTGGGAGAGCGTCAGCGGCTTCTCGGCCTCGGGCAGGGAGCCGGCGAAGGCGCGTTCTCTGACCGACGCCTCGGCCGCCACCGGGCTGATCCTGGCGATCATCTCGGGCCGGCGGGGCGCGAGCGGCTCCATGATCTCCTTGGCCGAGCCGAGGCGCGGGCTGCGGGTGGTCTCCAGGGCGATCCGGAGCACGTGCTCGCGTGACGACTCGTACTGCATGAGCAGCTCGTCGGGCGTGACCAGCCCCGCCTCGACCAGCAGCTGGGCGGTGGCCAGGAGCGGGTCGCGCTCCATGTCGGCGCGGATCTCCCGCTGGGTGCGGTAGGCGGACTCGACGTCGGACCCGGCGTGGCCCATGAGTCGGACCGTGCTCAGGTGCAGGAACGCGGGGGAGCGGTTGGCGCGTACGTGCTGGACCGCCTGGACCGCCGTGTCGTAGGCGTCGGCCAGGTCACAGCCATCGGCGGCGAAGTATTCGATGCCCGGACGCCGCGCGCTCGCCGCCACCCAGCCCTTGGGCGTGCGGACGCTGATGCCGATGCCGTTGTCCTCGCACACGAACAGGATCGGCAGCGCCTGCCCCTGATGCGTGGCGTAGGCGGCGGTGTTGAACCCGGTCAGCGCCGTGGCGTGGTTGACCGAGGCGTCGCCGAAGCTGCACACGGTGATCGCGTCGTCCGCCCACGGTGTGTGAACGCCCAGCGCGCGGCCCCGCTCGATGGCGAAGGCGACGCCCACCGCGCGCGGCAGGTGGCTGGCGATCGTCGAGGTCTGCGGGATGATCGCCAGGTCGGGATGGCCGAACACCTTGTGCCGGCCGCCCGCGATCGGTTCGTCGGCCGCGGCGGCCAGCCCCATGAGCACGTCGCGGATGCCCTGCTCGGGCAGCCGCCCGGCCTGCTCGGACCTGGTCAGGTAAAAGGCGCCGGAGCGGTAGTGCAGCAGGGCGGGATCGCCGGGCCGCAGCGCGGCGGCGACCGCCGCGTTGCCCTCGTGCCCGGCCGAGCCGATCGTGTAGAAGGACTGCTCCTGCGCGCGCAGCCAGCGGGCCGCGATGTCGAGCAGGCGGCTGTCGAGCTGGCGCTGGAAGAGGGTGCGGCACTGCTCACCGGTCAGCGACGTGCCCTCGCGGACGGGCCGGGCGGGATCACGGGCCGCGCCCTCCTTCAGCGTCGCAATGGCTTGGGTGAAATGAGTCTCAACAGTGTCGCGCGCCACAAGGCGATTATGTCGCCCCGATCCCGGGTTCGTCTGCCCGTCGGGAGTGACATGTTGTGGACCGGTCCGATTGACTCCGATCTATAACAAGTTGTCAGATTTCGCAACTTTCTGGCCAACCTGAATGTCTACTGGGAAAGATAAGCGTGGCACCCTCAATGCCGCGTTGAGCACCAGGGGATCCAGAAAGGAACCCGCATGTTACAACGCATCCGTGTCGCCGCCGTCGCGCTCGCGACGGCCGCCGGGCTTCTCGCCCTGGCACCATCGGCGTCGGCCGCGGCCAAGGCCCCCGCCATCTCCAACGTGGACCTCAGCCCGGGCTCCCCGGTTGTGGCCTTCGACAAGCCGGTCACGGTGACGTTCACGTTCACCACCAAGGACGCAGGCAAGGCCGAACTCCAGCTCAAGCCGCCCGGCCTGAGCGTCGGCACGCCCATCGATCTCAAGTCGGCGCCGTTCGGCGGGTGGACGAAGTGGACCGGCACGAAGAGCTTCGAGGCGAAGGACGCCGGCAAGTGGAGCTTCCTCGCCATCGCCCACGGTGACGGCGACAAGTCGGTCAGCGGCACGTTCGACGTCCAGAAGGCTCTCGTCACCAAGATCGTGGACTTCGGTGCCAGCCCCGGCCAGGTGCACCGCGGCGACACGATCAAGGTCTCCGGCCGGCTCCTGGCCGACGGCAAGGGATACGCCGGTGTGGTGGCGATCACCTTCCGTGAGCGGAGCGCCGACGCCTACCGCCGGGTCACCACGGTCACCAGCGGCCGCGAGGGCTGGTTCAGCACCACGGTTCGCGCCGATGCCACCGGCTGGTGGCGGGCCGAGTTCGGCGGGACCAAGGAAGCCAGGGCATCGGTCAGCGACAGCGACCGGGTCGACGTCCGGATCAGGCACAATCCCGACAGCAGGATCGTCGGTTTCGATGCCGCCCCCGCGCCCGCCGACAAGGGCGCCCGGCTGAACTTCACCGGCTCCCTGCAGGTCGAGCGCTGGCAGGCCCTGCCCGGCCGGCGGGTCTCGATCTACTTCAAGCAGGACGGCTCGCGCCGCTGGGAGTACGTCACCAGCGACGTGACGAACCGCGACGGCCGCTTCTGGGCCATCGCGACCGCGCAGTCCTCGGGCTGGTGGCGGGCCGCGTTCGCGGGGGCGAGAGGCGTCAAGGGCTCGGTCTCCGACGCCGCCTGGGTCAAGGTCGTCGAGCCCACCCCGCCGCCGACGGCGGACAAGTCGGCCAGCCGCGTGATCAAGTTCAACGCCTACCCGGAGCCGGTCAAGCGCGGCAGGTACCTGAAGGCCAGGGGCGTGCTGCAGATCGACGACAGCGGATCCTGGGAGGGGTACGCGGGCAAGGTCGCGCTGTACTTCAAGCCGGTCGGCTCGCACAAGTGGCAGTACGTGAAGACCGCGCGGTCCGGCGACAGCGGCAAGCTGTACGTCAGGGTCAAGGCGTGGAAGTCGGGCTCGTGGAAGTTCGTGTTCGGCGGGGACGACGATTTCTACGGAGACAGCAGCCGTAGCGACTATGTCCGCGTGAAGCGGTAACCGGTTCGGAACGGCAGGGTTGAGGCCCGGGGACGCGGTTGCCCCGGGCCTCAACTGTCGGTGCTACGACTCGGGGGCCTTCGCGCCGAGGCTGATGAGCATCGACTTGAGCTCACCGAACCCGGTCTTGAGCTCACCCACATCGGTCTTGAGCTCACCCACATCGGTCTTGAGCTCACCCACATCGGTCTTGAGCTCACCGACTCCCGTCTTGAGCTCACTGACATCGGTCTTGAGCTCACTGACATCGGTCTTGAGTTCGGCTATGTCCTTGTCGACGGCCTCGAACCGACGGGCCATGGACAACTCGAGGTTGTCGAGCCTGGTGTTCTGCTGATCGAGGCGATGATTGACCTTTGCGATGTCTTGGTTGACCCGGTCGAAGCCATCCAATGTGTCGCTATTGAGCGTGTAGATCTTCTCGTCGAGCTGGTTCGCCCGGTTGTCGATCTTCTGGTTGAGCTCTTTGGTCCGCTTGTCGATCTTGTCGAGGATGTTCTTGCCCATGGCGTCTGCACGCTCATGGTGGGCGTTGAACCGTTCGGCGACCGTCATGTCAGGCACACCGCTAACTGTACGTCTCTCGAGTACGGAGACCCGGCCCTCGAGCTCAATCACTGCCGCGTGCAAGTCCAACTCTGGCGCTCCTTTGAAGGGGGGATTGCGCTTGCATCGGAGAAGTTACCCTCCGTGACTGGAGCGTCGCAGCCAGATGCGAAAACCTGTGCGACCTACTCCGCCCGCCTGAACTGCGCGATCCCCACCCCCAGCAGAACCGCCCCCAGCAACGCCACGACCCCCAGCTCCACCCCCACCGGCACCTGGAAGTCGAACCACCGGACCCCGGGATTGAGCACCGCGTTCACCTGCGCGGGCACGTCGAGGTGGGCGAACACCGCGTGCCGCATCGGGTCCACCGCGTACGTCATCGGGTTGATCACCGTCAGCAGGTGCAGCCACGACGGCAGGTTGGCCAGCGGGAACATCGCCCCCGACAGGAACAGCATCGGCATGATCGCCATCTGCATGAGCCCGAAGAAGGTCTGCATGTTCCGCATCCGGGCGGCCAGCATCACCCCGAACGCCGTGATCGTGAACGCCGCGAGGAACATCTCCGCCAGCATCGTCACGATCAGTGACGGCGAGTACGGTACGCCGACCAGCCCGGCCATCGCCAGGATGATGACGCCCTGCCCGGTGGCCACCACGGCCCCGCCCAGGCACTTGCCGACCACGATCGCCCCGCGCGAGACCGGGGCGACGAGCATCTCGCGCAGGAAGCCGAACTCGCGGTCCCACACGATGGACCCGGCCGAGAACATGCCGGTCATGATCACGGTCATCGAGATCATGCCGGGATACATGAAGGTGCGGTAGTCGATGCCCGGGATGGCGCCGCGCACCAGTGAGCCGAGCCCGGTGCCCATCACGAACAGCCACAGCACCGGCTGCAGCAGCATCGACAGCATGCGGGTGCGGTCGTTGACGAACCGCAGCAGCTCCCGGTGCAGCACCACCTTGATCGCCCGGAGGTCGTGCCCGGCGCCTCGCACCGGCACTCGGACGCCGATCGCCTCTGTCGCCATCCCTACCACCTCGCCATCGCGTTCATCCGTGCCATCGCATTGATCCGCGCCACCCCGTTTGATCCTGGCCATGACTACCGCCTCGCCATCGCTCTCATCCACGTCCGGCCGCCCGACTCGCCGCCCTCCTCGGCGTCGCGGATCGTGGAACCGGTGTAGTTCATGAACACGTCGTCGAGTGAGGGCCGTGAGACGCTCACCGACCTGATCGGCATGCCCAGTTCGGCGAACAGCCGGGGCACGAACTCCTCGCCCGACGCCACGGCGAACGTCACCGCGCCCTCGTGCACGGCCGCCTCCAGGCCGAACTCCTCGCGCAGCGCCTGGATCGCGGCGGCGTCGTCGCCGGTGTGGATCTGTACCCGGTCCTTGCCGACGCTGGCCTTCAGCGCCTCCGGCGAGTCGATGACGACGACCTCGCCGTGGTCGATGATCGCGATCCGGTCGCAGTACTCGGCCTCGTCCATGTAGTGGGTGGTCATGAAGATGGTGATGTCCTCCAGGCGCCGGAGCTGGTTGATGTAGCCCCAGATGGCCGAGCGGGTCTGCGGGTCGAGGCCGACCGTGGGCTCGTCCAGGAACAGCACCCGGGGTGAGTGCAGGAGCCCGCGGGCGATCTCCAGCCGCCGCTTCATGCCGCCGGAGAACGTCATGACCTTGGCGTCCTTGCGGTCCCAGAGCGCGACCATCTCCATGACCTGCCGGATCCGGTCGCCGACGACGCTCTTCGGCACGCCGTACAGCTCGGCGTGGAAGCGCAGGTTCTGCTCGGCGCTCAGGTAGCCGTCGAGCGTCGGGTCCTGGAAGACCAGGCCGATGTTCCGGCGTACCTCGTCGCGCTGGCGCACCACGTCGTACCCGGCGACCGTCGCGCTGCCGCCGGTCGGGTTGACCAGCGTGCAGAGCATGCTGATCGTGGTGGTCTTCCCGGCTCCGTTCGGGCCGAGGAAGCCGAAGACCTCGCCGGGGGCGACGTCGAAGTCGACGCCCTTGACCGCCTCGATCTTCCCGTAGTCCTTCTTCAGTCCGTGTACGGCCACCGCCGCGTCTGTCATCGCTCAGTCCTCCGCGAGGATCTGGAAAACGGACTTGCGCGTCTGCCTGAGGAGCTTCTTGGCCCGGGCGACCTGCTGGTCGTTGGCCGTCCGCGCCAGGTGACTGAACGCCTCGTTGAGCTGCGCCCACAGCAGCCGCAGCTCGTGCCGGTCCTCGGGTACGGAGCGCGCCACCTCGTCCCAGGGCGGCTCGCCGTCGAGGTGCCGTACGGCCCGCTCCCGGCCCTGCTCGGTCAGGCTGAAGAGCCGGGAGCCGCCGGTGTCGTCGCCGGTGACCAGGCCCTCGTCCTCCAACTGCTGGAGCGCCGGATAGACCGAGCCGGGACTGGGCCGCCACACTCCGCGGCTGCGCTCCTCTATGTCCTGGATCATCTGGTAGCCGTTCTTCGGCCCTTCGGCGAGCAGGCTCAGCAGCGCGGCCCTGACGTCTCCCCGCCGCACGCGCGGAGCGCCGCCCTCCCAGCCCATCGGTAGCGCACCAGGCGGACCAGGCGGGTCCGGGGGGAGTGGTGGCGGTGGGGCTCCGGGTGGCCCTTCCCACAGGTGTGGATCACGCATCACGCCTCCAACTATCGAGATAGCGTGACGATATATCTAGATAGTTGGCGCGAATAGGCCCATATTTGGCGTCGTGGCAGTTTGTTAGTGAGCGTTAACCGAGGCCGTGATGGCGGCCCGGGCCATCGCGTGCAGAAGCAGACGCATGGCGCGCGATGGCAGCTCGCCGGCGCTGTGCGGCGTGGAGTTGAGCAGCCCGAAGACGGCGTGCGTGGCGGCCCGCAGGCGCGGGGGCGGGCACGACGGGTGCAGCTCGGCCAGCACGGTGACCCATTCCTCCACGTACAGCCGCTGCAGCCGCCTGATCTGCCGCCGCTCCGGCTCGGGCACGTTGCCCAGCTCCCTGTCGTGCACGGTGATCAGCGCGGGCTGTTCGAGCGCGAAGGTGATCTGCACGTTCAGGAGCGCGTCGAGCGTCTCCTCGGGGCCGCCGGGCGAGGTGACCGCCGCGGCGGCCGATTCGCGCAGCCGCGAGCTGATGCCCAGCAGCATCTCGGCGAGCAGCGCCTCCTTGCCGCTGAAGTGGCGATAGAGCGCCGGGCCCGAGACGCCGACGGCGCCGCCGATGTCCTCGATCGAGACGCCGTGGAAGCCGCGCGCGGCGAACAGGTTCGCGGCCGCGCCGAGGATCTCCAGGCGCCGGCTGCCCCGGCTCCGCGTCGTCGTCACGTCTCACATGGTAGACGGTTACGTTAATGATGACTAACATCAGCCTCATAGCGGAGGGGGATACATGAGCGACTGGCCGGTGCTGAACTCGGCCGCGGACCCCGGAAGCGAGGCGTTCAAGCACAACGCCGAGCTCAACGAGCGGCTCGCCGCCGACCTGCTGGAGCGCCTCGCCGCAGCCGCCGCGGGCGGTCCCGAGCGGTCACGGCAGCGCCACGTGGAGCGCGGCAAGCTGCTGCCGCGCGACCGCGTCGACGGCCTGCTCGACCCCGGCTCCCGCTTCCTGGAGCTGTCGCCGCTGGCCGCCAACGGCCTCTACGACGACCAGGCGCCGGCCGCCGGGATCATCACCGGCGTCGGCCGGATCGCCGGGCGTGAGTGCGTGGTCGTGGCCAACGACGCCACCGTGAAGGGCGGCACGTACTACCCGATCACTGTCAAGAAGCACCTGCGCGCGCAGGAGGTGGCGCTGCACAACCACCTGCCGTGCGTGTACCTGGTCGACTCGGGCGGCGCGTTCCTCCCCAAACAGGACGAGGTCTTCCCCGACCGGGAGCACTTCGGCCGCATCTTCTACAACCAGGCCACCATGTCCGCGCGCGGCATCCCGCAGATCGCCGCCGTGCTGGGATCGTGTACGGCGGGCGGCGCGTACGTCCCGGCCATGAGCGACGAGGCCGTCATCGTGCGCGACCAGGGCACCATCTTCCTTGGTGGCCCGCCGCTGGTGAAGGCGGCCACCGGCGAGGAGGTCACGGCCGAGGAGCTGGGCGGCGGCGACCTGCACGCCCGCGTCAGCGGCGTCACCGACCACCTGGCCGACGACGACGCGCACGCGCTGGCCATCGTCCGCGACATCGTCTCCACGCTGGCCCCGAGAGCCGAGCGGCCCTGGGACCGGGTCGAGCCCGAGGAGCCCCGCCACGACCCGCGCGACCTCTACGGCATCGTGCCCGCCGACACCCGCCGGCCGTACGAGGTGCGGGAGATCATCGCGCGACTCGTCGACGGCTCGCGGTTCCTGGAGTTCAAGGCCGAGTACGGCGCGACGCTGGTCACCGGCTTCGCCCACCTGCACGGGCACCCGGTGGGGATCGTCGCGAACAACGGCATCCTGTTCAGCGAGTCCGCGCTGAAGGGGGCGCACTTCATCGAGTTGTGCGACCGCAGGCGCATCCCGCTGGTGTTCCTGCAGAACATCAGCGGATTCATGGTCGGCAAGGCGTACGAGGCGGGCGGCATCGCCAAGCACGGCGCCAAGATGGTCACCGCGGTCTCCTGCGCCAGGGTGCCGAAGTTCACCGTGGTGATCGGCGGGTCCTTCGGCGCGGGCAACTACGCGATGGCCGGGCGGGCGTACTCTCCCAGGTTCCTGTGGATGTGGCCGAACGCCCGCATCTCGGTCATGGGCGGCGAGCAGGCCGCGAACGTGCTCACCACCGTCGGCAACGCCGACGCGGCGGCCATCAGGGCCCAGTACGAGCACCAGGGCAATCCCTACTACTCCACGGCCCGGCTGTGGGACGACGGCGTGATCGACCCGCTCGACACCCGTACGGTCCTCGGCCTGGCACTCTCCGCGGCGGCCAACGCCCCGCTCGACCCCGTCGGCTACGGCGTCTTCCGGATGTGACCACGTTGACCACGCTGCCCATGTTCACCCGGGTTCTCATCGCCAACCGGGGCGAGATCGCCGTCCGGGTCATCCGCACGCTGCGCGCGCTCGGCATCACGTCGGTGGCCGTGCACACGGCCTCGGACGCGGACGCCCGCCATGTCCGCGAGGCCGACACAGCCCTCCAGATCCCGAAATATCTGGATATGGAGGCGATGGTGGCGGCGGCCGAGGCGTCCGGGGCGCAGGCCGTACATCCGGGTTACGGGTTCCTCGCGGAGAACGCCGAGTTCGCCCGCCGCTGCGCCGAGGCGGGGCTGGTCTTCGTCGGCCCGCCGCCCGAGGCCATCGACGCCATGGGGGACAAGATCCGCGCCAAGGCGACCGTCTCGGCCGCCGGGGTCCCGGTCGTGCCGGGCGGCGCCGAGCCCGGCGACTCGCTGCTGTCCTGGACGGACTTCCCCGCCCTGATCAAGCCGTCGGCGGGCGGGGGCGGCAAGGGCATGGTGCTGGTCCGTTCGGCCGCCGAGCTGCCCGACGCGCTGGAGTCGGCCCGCCGTACGGCCCGCTCCGCGTTCGGCGACGAGACCCTGCTGATCGAGCGCTACGTCGAGAACCCCCGCCACATCGAGATCCAGGTCCTGGCCGACACCCACGGCAACGTCGTCCACCTGGGCGAACGCGAGTGCAGCCTGCAACGCCGCCACCAGAAGATCATCGAGGAGGCCCCGTCCCCGTTCGTCGACGCCGCGATGCGCGAGCGGATGGGTGCCGCGGCGGTGGAGGCCGCCCGCGCGGTGGGTTACGTGAGCGCGGGCACGGTCGAGTTCATCGTCGACGGGACGACCGGCGAGTACCACTTCATGGAGATGAACACCCGCCTCCAGGTGGAACACCCGGTCACCGAACTGGTCACGGGCCTCGACCTGGTGGAGCTCCAGCTGCGGGTCGCGGCGGGTGAGCCGCTGCCCTTCACCCAGGACGAGGTACGGCTTAGCGGCCACGCCGTCGAGGCCCGCGTCTACGCCGAGGACCCGGCGCGCGGCTTCCTGCCCACGGGCGGCCGGGTGCTGCGCCTGGCGGAGCCCGGCGGCTTCCGGGTGGGCTCGGGGCTCGCCGAGGGCGGCGTCCGGGTCGACTCGGGGCTGGTCGAGGGCGGTGTCGTGGGCAGCGAGTTCGACCCGATGCTGGCCAAGGTCGTCGCGTGGGCGCCCACGCGGGAGGCGGCCTTCCGTCGGCTCGACAAAGCGCTCGCCGAGACGGTCGTGCTCGGGGTGATCACGAACGTGCCGTTCCTGCGGGCGCTCGCGGCGCACCCGGAGGTGCGGGCGGGCGAGCTCGACACCGGGTTGGTCGAGCGGGTCCTGCCCGCGCTGGTCCCGGCCGCCGGACCGCCCGACGAGGTGCTGGCCGCCGCCGCGCTGGCCTTCCACACCGTGCCTCAGGGCACGGATCCGTGGGAGGTCGCGGACGGCTGGCGGGTCGGCGAGCGCGCGTGGACCGCTTGGCGGCTGGAGTCACGGGACGGCGTCCACACGATCCAGGTACGCGGCCTGCCCGAAAAATCAGCAGAAATCCGCATAAAGCCCCCAGGTGATGCCGAGGTGGCCGTCCCGGCCAGGCTCTTGGTCGACGGCGCCAAGCTGACCGTCACCCTGGCCGGCCGTACCCACCACTTCACCCACGCCCGCCACGACGACACCCTCTGGCTGGGCAGGGACGGACAGTCCTGGGCGCTGACCCGCCACCGCATCGGCGACCCCGGCGACCGCCCCGGCGCCGCGCACGCGGGCGACGGCGTGGTCAGAAGCCCCATGCCCGGCACCGTCCTGGTCGTCAAGGCCCAGCCGGGCGACCAGGTGAGCGCCGGCCAGCCGCTCCTCATCGTGGAGGCCATGAAGATGGAACACACCGTCACCGCCCCCTGCGACGGACGGGTCACGGAGCTGCCCGTACAGGCGGGCCAGCCGGTCGACATGGACGCCGTCCTGGCCGTCGTCACGGCGGTCTCGTCGGAGTCGCCGGACTCGGCGGGGGAGTCCTGATGCGCAGGCCGTACCCGATGGAGGGCCTTCCGCACCAGGTGACCGTCTACGAGGTGGGCCCGCGCGACGGCCTGCAGAACGAGTCCGCGATCGTCCCGGTCGAGGTCAAGGCCGAGTTCATCGACCGGCTCGCCGACGCGGGACACCGGGTCATCGAGGCCACCAGCTTCGTCCACCCCACCTGGGTGCCGCAGCTCGCCGACGCGGAAGAGCTGCTCACCAGACTCGACCGCCGACCGGGCGTGCGCTACCCGGTGCTCGTCCCGAACGCGCGCGGCCTGGACCGGGCGCTGGCCCACGACGTCGAGGAGATCGCCGTCTTCGCCAGCGCCACCGAGACGTTCGCCGCCAAGAACCTGAACCGGAGCCTGGAGAGCCAGTTCGACATGTTCGAGCCGGTCGTGGCCAGGGCGATCGACAACGGCGTCAAGGTCCGCGCGTACGTCTCGATGTGCTTCGGCGACCCGTGGGAGGGCCCGACGCCGATCGCGCAGGTCGTCGCGGTCGGTGAGCGGCTGCTCGGCCTGGGCTGCCACGAACTGTCGCTCGGCGACACCATCGGCGTCGGCACCCCGGGCCACGTGACCGCGCTGATCGAGTCGTTCCGCGATCCCGACCGGCTGGCCGTGCACTTCCACGACACCTACGGCCAGGCCCTGGCCAACACGCTGGCCGCGCTCCGCTCGGGCGTGACCGTCGTCGACGCCTCGACCGGCGGCATCGGCGGCTGCCCCTACGCCGAGTCGGCCACCGGCAACCTCGCCACCGAGGACCTCGTGTGGATGCTGCACGGGCTCGGCATCGACACCGGCCTCGATCTCGACAAGCTCGTCTCCACGAGCACCTGGCTGGCCGAGCGGCTCGGCCGCCCCAGTCCGTCCCGCGTCGTCCAGGCCCTCGCGAAAGGCTGACCCGCCATGCTGACCGACGAGTACGAAGAGCTGCGCAAGACCGTCGAGGCCTTCGCCCGCGACGTGGTGGCGCCGGTGATCGGCGACTACTACGAGCGGGAGGAGTTCCCGTACGACATCGTGCGCCGGATGGGCGCCATGGGCCTGTTCGGCCTGCCCTTCCCCGAGGAGTACGGCGGCATGGGCGGCGACTACTTCGCGCTCTGCCTGGCTCTGGAGGAGCTGGCGCGCGCCGACTCCAGCGTGGCGATCACGCTGGAGGCCGCGGTGTCACTGGGCGCCATGCCGATCTACCGATTCGGTACGCCCGAGCAGCGGGCGACCTGGCTCCCGGCGATGGCGGCGGGCGAGACCCTCGGCGCGTTCGGCCTGACGGAGCCCGGCGGCGGCTCCGATGTGCCCGGCGGCATGCGCACCACGGCCACGCTCGACGGCGCCGAGTGGGTGATCAACGGTACCAAGGCCTTCATCACCAATTCGGGCACCGACCTCACCGGCGTGGTCGGCGTCGCCGCGCTGACCGGCGAGCGGGAGATCTCCACCATCCTCGTGCCGTCCGGGACGCCCGGTTTCACGGTCTCGAAGAAGTACTCCAAGGTCGGCTGGAACGCCTCCGACACCAGGGAATTGTCCTTCTCCGACTGCCGCGTCCCCGCCGCGAACCTGCTCGGCGAGCGCGGCCGCGGCTACGCCCAGTTCCTGCAGACGCTCGACGAGGGCCGCATCGCCATCGCCGCCCTCGGCGTCGGCCTGGCCCAGGGCTGCGTGGACGAATGCCTGCGCTACGTCAGGGACAGACGCGCGTTCGGTCACCCGATCGGCCACTACCAGGCCATCCAGTTCAAGATCGCCGACATGGAGGCCCGCACCCACACCGCCCGCCTGGCCTACTACCACGCGGCCGAGAAGATGCTGGCCGGCGTGCCGTTCAAGAAGGAGGCGGCGATCGCCAAGCTCGTCTCCTCCAACGCCGCCATGGACAACTCCCGCGAGGCGACGCAGGTCTTCGGCGGCTACGGGTTCATGAACGAGTTCCCGGTGGGCCGCTTCTACCGCGACGCCAAGATCCTGGAGATCGGCGAGGGCACCAGCGAGGTGCAGCGCATGCTGATCGCCCGCCAGCTCGGCCTGGGCGACCTCTAGTTGGAGGTGCCGAGCTTCTCTGCGACCGATCTGGCCGCGTCCAGGGCGCCCTTGGCCAGCTTGCCCGCCGGGTCCTCGGTGACGCGGCGCTGGTAGGTCACCTGGATCACCGCGTTGCTGACCCGGACGCCGGCGGTCGCGATGGTCGGCCCCGTGCCCGTGTCGCCGGGCAGCGTGTAGAGGGTGGTCCAGGAGGCGTCGCCGACGGGCGGGTCGGCGGGGGCGGAGGTCTTGGCCAGAAGTACGGCGTCCTGGCGCTGCGCCACGAACTGCTCGTGCGCCGCCGCCACGTCACCCGGGAAGACCTTCACGTACACCTGAAGCCGGAACTGCATGTTGCCCGGCATCCCCGACCCGGGCGCGAGCGTCGACCACTCGCACTCCTCGGCCTTGATCTGCGACTTGTCCGGGAACAACGTCAGCTTCTTGACCAGGTCCTCGTCCGTGACCGTACAGGGGTCGACGGCCTTGGTGAACGTGGCGGCCCCGGTCGGCGCGGGCTCGCTCGTGGTGGTCTGCTCGCTGGGCGAAGGCTCGGTGGGCGAAGGCTCGGCCGCCCGCGTGCTCTCGACGGGTACGGGTACGGATACGGCCGCCGTCTTGTCGGGCTGCCGGGTGAGCAGGAACAGGACGGTGAACAGCATGAGCACGACCACGGCCGCCGCCCCGCTCAGGATCGCCGGCGTCACCCGCAGCCCGGGGCGGGACTGCTGGGTGGGAGCGGTGCGCGGTACGGCCGCGGTCGGGAAGTCATTTTGCTGGTTCATTGAGCCTTCTGGAGGGTGTCGGCCACCGCGCGGGCGGTCTTGAGAGCGGTGTCCCGAAGTTGGGGGGTCACCTTCGTTCGCTTCGGACTGCTGGCCTCCACCTGGATGATCACATTGCTGACCCGCATCCATATGGTGGTCGTCGAGGTGTGGGTGATGCCGGCCTCGTTGTCCTGGGCGGCCGCCTCGTCGCCCGCGCGCACCGTCCTGGTGCGCGAGATCGTCACCGTCTGCTGGCTGCCCGCCTTGGTGTCGCGGGACCGTACGGTCTGGGTGAAGGCGTGTTCGGCGGCCTTGACCGTGTCGGAGTACTTGACCTTGAGGTTGATGGACGTGCGGTCGAGGAGCCCGAGCGTGCCTACCGACCAGTAGCATTCGCTCTCGTCGTAGAGGGCGGACTGCTTGGAGTGGGAGCCGGGCAGGACGTCCTGCGCCTGGTCGTCGGTGAGCAGGGAGCACGCCTTCGGCGGCTGGCCGAACTGGCCGTCGCCCCTGGCAGGTGCGGTCGGGGGTGCCGTCGTCGGTGATGGGGCCGGTGATGGGGCCGTGGTCGAGGCGGGCTGGGCGACCGGGGTGGCCGACGTCGTGACGGTGGGAGAGCCGCCGGAGCTGTTGACGAGGACGACCGCGGTGATCGCGATGGCCGTACCCGCCACCAGGCCGCCCAGCACGAGCGGCGTACGGCGGCGCGGGCGGGCCCGGACCGGGATCGTGGCGGGCGCGCTCTCGCGCGGCCGTACGGGCAGCGGGACCGCCAACGACTCCAGGTGCGCCCTGATCGCCCGGGGGTGCGGCCGGGCGGCCGGGTTGCGGTCGAGCATCGCCAGGAGCAGGCCGCCGAGCGGGCCCGCGTTGACGGGCGGCAGCGGCGGCATCGTGAGCACGGCCGCGACGATCGCCATCGCCGAGTCGCGCTCGAACGGCGCCCGGCCCTCCGCGGCCAGGTACAGGGTGGCGCCGAGTGACCACAGGTCGGCCATCGGGCCCGCGGGCTCGCCGCGCAGGTGCTCGGGCGCGATGTAGCCGGGGGAGCCCGCGACGTCGCCGGCCTGCGCCGCGGCGGCGGCCGTACCCGCGCCGGGGACGTCGCCCGTGTGCGCGGCGATGCCGAAGTCGGTCAGCACGACCTCGCCGACATCGGTGATCATCACGTTGCCGGGCTTCACGTCCCGGTGCAGGATGCCGCGGTGGTGGGCGGCCTCCAGCGCGTCGAGCACGCGCAGGCCGATCGTGGCGACGTGGCCGGGCGGCAGCGGGCCGCGCGTCTTGACCAGATCGCCCAGTGACGCGCCCGCGAGCAGGTCCATGATGATCCAGGGCTGGCCGCCCTCGGAGATCACGTCGTGCACGGTGATGATCGACGGGTGGTTCAGCGCCGCCGCCGCCCTGGCCTCGCGCAGCGTGTCGATCAGCGCCCGCTGCCGGTCCTGGCCGACCGGCAGCCGTACCTCCTTGACCGCGACCTCGCGGTGCAGCAGCTCGTCACGCGCCCGCCACACCGTACCCGCGCCGCCCGCCCCGAGCGGGGCGAGCAGCTGGTAGCGTCCGGCGATCACGCGCATGGTCAGGAGGCCTTGGCGTCGAGGTTCGCGGCCAGGAACTTGGCCGCCCGCGCGGCCTTGTCCCGCAGCGCGGCGTCCTTGGCCACATCGTGCACGAAGCGGAACTCGCCCACCATGTTGCCGGTGCGGAAGAGCACGTGTACCTCGGCCTCCGCCTTGTTGTTGAACTTCACCCGGGAGATCTCGTACGCGATGGCCTCCTCGCCCGCGCCGGGGATCTCGAAGACCTCGCCCTGCTTCTCGCCCGAGCCGCCTCTGCCCGCCTTGTCCTCGGCTTCCTTCCGCGCCCCGGCGACGTGCTCCTGCGCGAGCGTGCTCTCGTAGCCGTCGCCCTGCGGCGCGTAGAGCCAGAGTGTCAGGAAGACGCTCAGCTCCTTGCCCGCCGGAGGGAGGCCCGTGGTGGACCAGGCGCATCTGAACGTCGGGTCGGTCGAGGACGTGATGAACGCGCCCACGAGCTGGGTGGCCTGCGCCCTGGTGAGCAGCTGGCAGGGCCGGGGGACCTTGGTGAACTTGCCGGCCGGCAGCGTGACGGCGGGCGAGGGACTGGCGGAAGCCGAAGCCGTGGGCGCCGCGCTCGTCGGGGCGGCCTTGCTCGGCGCCGGTTTCGTGGTCCGTGCCGCCGCCGACGGCGTGGCCTGCGACGGCGCGGCGGACGACCCCATGGTCAGGATGAGCGTGACCGCGACGACGAACGCCACGACCACGGCCGCCGCCGAGCCGTACGCGGCCGTGCGCGAGACCACCCACGCGGGCGCGGGCGTCCTGACGGTCGGCACCGCGTGGCCCGCCACCTGCTCCAGTCCCCGCCGCAGCGTGCGTACGTCGGGCCGGTGGGCGGGGTCCTTGGCCAGCAGGCCGAGCAGGAGCGGGGTGAGCGCGCCGGCCCGCTGCGCCGGCCTGGGCGGCTCGGTCATCACCGCGCCGAGCGTGGCGATCGCGGTGTTGCGCTGGAACGGCGGCACGCCCTCCACCGCCGTGTAGATCGTCGCGCCGAGCGAGAACAGGTCGGACGGCGGCCCCGGCGCGAGGCTCTCGGTGAGGCATTCGGGCGCGGTGAACCCCGCCGTGCCCACCGGCCCGCCGCCCGGCCGGCCCGCTTGGGGGGCGGCACCCGTCGGGGCGGCGATGCCGAAGTCGGACAGCAGGATGCGGCCGTCATCGGCGAGCAGCACGTTGCCCGGCTTGACGTCGCGGTGCAGCAGGCCGCGCGTGTGCGCCGAGGCCAGCGCCGACAGCACGAACAGCCCGATCGAGGCCGCCCACGGCGCCCCCATCGGCCCGCCGGTCTTGACGACCTGGTCGAGCGAGCGCCCGCGGACCAGCTCCATGACGATCCACGGCTGGCCGCCGTCGTCGATCACGTCGTGGATGCCGACCACCGCCGGGTGCCGGATCCCGGCCGCCGCGCGGGCCTCGTACAGCGTACGGTCGCGCAGCGCGGCCTGGTCGGCGGGGGAGAGGTTCGGCGGGAGCAGCACCTGCTTCACCGCCACCTCGCGGCCGATCATGGTGTCGTGCGCGCGCCAGACGATGCCCATGCCGCCGCGGCCGAGCTGTTCGAGCAGCTGGTAGCGGCCGCCCACGAGTCGCGGTTGGTTCATTGCCTCACTCCTGGCGGTTCAATGCCTCGGCCAGCCATCGCGCGGCGTCACGCGCCCCCTTGCGCAGGGCGGCGTTGTCGCCGATCTTGTTGACGTTGACGTAGCCGATCTGGACGTTCACGTTGCTGAGCCGGAAGACCACGGTGACGTTCTCGGCGTTGCCCTTCGGGCTGACGAACTCGTAGCCGTACGCCTCATCGCCGATGCCGTCGATGTCCTCGACATGGCGGCGCTGCTGTTTGATCCCCTTGGTGAGGCCGACCTCCGGCCAGGTCCACGTGATCTCCGCTCCCTCGTAGGCGTTGTTGCGCCGACCGATGTAGTCCTCCTCGGCGTCTTCCGGGGTCGTGCTCCACCTCTCGGGCCCGCCGATGTCGGCCAGCACCTCGACGGACAGTCCCTTGCCGCGGGTGGTCCACTCGCACATGTCGCCGTCGCGCTTGCCCTTGCCCGCGCCGGGCACGAGCTTGGCGATCCGCGCGGGGGTGAGCAGCGTGCACAGGTTCACGGCGGCGGTGAACTTGGGGGTCTTCGCCGGCTCGGGTTCCTTGCTGGGAGTGGGAGTGGGAGTGGGGGACGTGGTGTGCGGCTGCCGCGTCACGGTCTCCGCCACGGGTGTCGCGGGGGTGTCCGCGGGCCGCAGGGCCACGAACGCCACCGTACCCGCCACCACCGCCGCCGCGACCACCGCGGCGCCGACGATGAGCGGCAGCCGGTTCGCGCGCCCGGCCATCGGCTGCGTGACCGCCAGCGCCGGGCCGCCCTCCGCGACCCGCCGCAGCAACTGCTCGACCGCCTGCGGGGCCGGTCTCTGGGACGGGTCGCGGGCCAGCATCAGCATCAGGACCGGCCCGAGGTTCCCGGCGCGCCGCGGCGGCCTGGGCGGCAGGGTCAGGGCGTCACGCAGCACCGACATGGGGGAGGTGCCCACGTACGGGGCCTGGCCCTCCACGGCCGCGTAGAGCGTGGCGGCCAGCGACCACAGGTCCGACTCGGGCCCGCCGCGCTCGCCGCGCAGCCGCTCGGGGGCGATGAACCCGGGCGACCCGATCAGCAGCCCGGACTCGGTGATCGTCGCCTGGTCCTCCAGCCTGGCGATGCCGAAGTCGGTCAGCACCACCCGGCCGTCGTCGGTCAGGAACACGTTGGCGGGCTTGACGTCGCGATGTTGAATGCCGTGCGCGTGGGCGATCGACAGCGCCTCCAGCACCCGTAACCCGATCGCGGCGGTACGCTCCGGCGACCACGGGCCCTCGGCGGCCACCGCGTCCTTGAGGTCACGGCCTCTGAGCAGCTCCATGACGATCCACGGCCGCCCGTCCTCGGACAGTACGTCGTGAATGGTGATGATGCCCGGATGCCGCAGCTGGGCGGCCGCCATCGCCTCGCGCATGGCCCGCTGCAGCGCCTCCGCCCGCTCGGCCGGGGCGAGGGACTGCGGGAGCAGCACTTCCTTGATGGCGACCTGGCGGTCGAGCAGCTCATCGTGGGCCAGCCAGATGGTGCCCATGCCACCCTGACCGAGCGCCCGAAGCACCCGATAGCGGCCTGCGATTTTGGAATCCCCCAGACCAGGCACGTTGGAGACCATAGTGTGCAAGACTTTCGGTTCGCTATATTTCCATCCCGGACGCGTCAACAGCATCCCATTCGTAATGATCCGCGATGAGGGGTGGTCATGATCCAGGGCCCGCAGGCACCGCAGGCGCCGCCCGTTCCGCCGGCCTCGTACTGGCCGGACGGCGGTGGCGAGCGGCCTGTCTCGTCGAAGGCGCCCGGCTGGGCCAAGGGCGTGCTGGCGGGGGCCGCGGCGGTGGCGGTGCTGGGCGGGGCGCTCATCGCGGTACGCAACGTCGGCCAGGAGGCGCCTCCGGTCGCGCTGCCGTCGCCCTCGTTCGACCTGCCATCCACACTGCCGTCCCATTTGCCGTCCACGCTGCCGTCGTCGCTGCCCTCGTCGTCCGGGCTGCCCTCGGACGCGGCTTCGTCGGGTCCGGCCGAGACGCCCGCGGCCACCTCCACCTTCCCGCCGCTGAAGGCGGTGCCGGAGGTGTGCGACCTGCTGCCCGCGAGCCTGACCAGCCGGCTCGCGCCCAAGTCGCAGTCCGCGCCGGGCGTCCAGAAGGACGGGTACGGAGCGCTGCGCAAGGGCTGCGAGTGGACCCAGGCGGCCAAGAACATCAAGAACGGCACCCTGGAATCGCGGGCCGTTCACCTGGCCGTCAACGTCTGGCCCAGTGTCGAGGCCGCGAGGGACGACGCCGACTTCAACTTCGACTCGATGAAGGACATGGCGGGCACCAAGGAGGAGAACCCCGGCCTGCGGTTCCTGAGCACGTACGGGGAGATGAAGGACTTCGACGGCGTCGGCGACGAGACCCACGCCATGTACACCCAGAACCTCAAGGGCACCACCAACGTCTGGGTCTACATCGTGATGGGCAACACGACGATCAACGTCCGCTACTTCGGCACCGACAACAAGAACGGTGACATCCTGGCCCAGGGCAAGGACACCGAGCCGGTCGCCGAGGACGTCCTCATGAAGGGCGCCCAGGAGGTCGCCGAGCAGGCCGTCAAGGCGCTGACGAGCTGACCTGGCCGGGCTGACCCGCTGCCCTGAGCGGGCTGACGAGCCGACATGACTCGGCTGACGGGCTGACCTGAGTGGACGGCGGCCACGCCACGACTTAGGGTCGTACGACATGACGTCAGACGATCTCCACATCAGGAGAGCGGAGAAGGCCGACGCGGACGAGCTGTTCGCCTTGGCGATGGAGTTCGGGCTGACCTTCAGGCCCGAGCGGGAGGCCTTCGACGCGGCGCTGCCGCAGCTGCTGCGCGATGACGACGTCATGCTGATCGCGGCCGTGGTGGGTGGCCGGGTGCACGGTTATCTGCTGGGGTTCGTCCACCTGACGCTGTTCGCCAACGGGCCGGTCGCCTGGGTCGAGGAGGCGATGGTGCAGAGCGGGTCGCGCCGGCAGGGCATCGGCCGGGCGCTGCTGGTGGAGTTCGAGGCGTGGGCCCGCTCCCGGCAGGCCGGTTACGTGGCCATGGCCACGCGGCGGGCGCCTGAGTTCTACCACGCGCTGGGCTACGAGGCGTCGGCGACGATGTTCAGGAAGATCCTCCGCTAGCGCCGGCCGTGTCGCCACTGTCCCCGCGCCCTGCGTGAATGGGTAACGTTATCCAAATTTGGTGACGGACGCGGAAGCGCGCCCGCAACGGCATCAAACCATTGGGCGGTTCTACCGCTTGTCCTTCCCTTGACCGGTGACGACATCGACGTCTATGGTCGGGAAAATTGTGGAAAACGTTACTCATCCGCTCCGGGCTGTGCGCGCTGTCCGAAGGAGGAGCCTGATGGTGGGCTCGGGAATGAACCGCAGGGCGATGATCGGCACGTCATTATCCGTGGTCGCCGCCGTGATGAGTGCGGGATCCCCGGCACTCGCGCAGGGAGCTGGGAGAATGGACGAGGCGGCAACCCGTTACGGCAGGGTGCGCGGGAAACGCGAGGACGGCATCGTCAAGTTTCTGGGCGTGCCCTACGCCGCGCCGCCGCTGGGCGAGCTCCGGTTCAAGGCGCCGAAGCCGCCCAGGAGCTGGTCCGGCGTACGCGACGCGGTGAGTTTTCCCAACCCGGCCTTCCAGGCGGCGGGTGGCGAGATGGGCCCCACCGGCAACGGCCGGATGCCGGCACCCTCTGAAGACTGCCTTTATCTCAATATCTGGACCCCGGCCGCCGACTGCGAGCGGCGACCGGTGATGTTCTACAACCACGGCGGCGGCTACATGATCGGCTCCGGTTCCGCCACGGGACAGGACGGCACCCATCTGGCGCGGCTCTATGACGTGGTGGTGGTCGAGTCCAACCACCGGCTGGGCATGCTGGGCTATCTGTTCCTGGGCGATCTAGCCGGCGGCGACTACGCCGCCAACCAGGGGATGCTGGACATTCTCGCTGCGCTGCGCTGGACCAGGGAGAACATCGAGAATTTTGGCGGTGATCCCGACAACATCATGGTCTGGGGCGAGAGC
Organism: Nonomuraea sp. NPDC049158; assembly: GCF_040648335.1. Taxonomy (NCBI): domain Bacteria; kingdom Bacillati; phylum Actinomycetota; class Actinomycetes; order Streptosporangiales; family Streptosporangiaceae; genus Nonomuraea; species Nonomuraea sp. NPDC049158. The sequence goes on along the minus strand of NZ_JBEZDM010000012.1, from coordinate 57,764 downwards.
GGTGGCGGCGCCAAGACCGCGGCCATCTACACGATGCCGGATGCCGTGTCGCTGTTCCACAAGGCCTCGATCGAAAGCGCCGCACCGCTGCGCCTTCCCACCCGCGAAGGCGCCACCGCCCGGGCCAGGCGCACGCTGGAGCTGTTGGGACTGACCACATCGGACATTCCCCAGCTGCATGAGATTCCGGCCGGGAGGCTGCTCGAGATCCAGCAGTCCGAAGCCGCGAACGGCGTCGCGCCCTGGGGCGACCCTGACCCGCTTCCCGGCTTCGGCGCCTTCGTCGATGGCGCCATCATCCCGCGGCACCCCTTCGCCGAAGGCGTCGCGTCCTTCTCGGCCGGCAAGCCGCTGATGTGCGGCACATGCCGCGATGAAACGGTGTTCTTCAGTCTCTTCGAGCCGCCCGACATCTTCCGCATCGACGAGGCCGGCCTGCGCAGGGAGCTGAGTCGTACCTATCAGGGTGCCGAGCTCGACCAGATCATCAGGACCTTCCACACCTCGCGGCCCGACGCGACGCCGGCGCAGCTCTACTTCGCGATCACGACCTCACCCATCTGGCGCGACGCGATCAAGATCGCGGAGGCCAAGGTGGCGCAGCGCGCCGCGCCGGTGTTCATGTACCAGCTCGCCTACAAGAACCCGACCGTGGTGCCAGGCACCGATTTCCCCATCGGCTCGCCGCACGCGTCGGACATCAACCTCAAATTCGCCAACACCGACAAGAACCTCGACTTCTTCCTCTACGCCGATCAGTCGCCGGGGCGGCTGGCGACCGCGCGGCACATGAGCGCACTGTGGGCGGGCTTCGCCCGTAAGGGCCGCCCCACGGCGACGGACGTGCCGAGATGGCCTGCCTACACGCTCAAAGACCGTGCCACGATGTGGCTCGACGCCGAGTGCGAGATCATCACCGATCCGGACAAGGACGAAAGGTTGTTCTGGGAGAACCGCGCCTGAGGCGCGTCACCCGTCCTGGTGATCAGGCCCAGGGCCGATTCTGTCGGCGCCGGATGGCATTCTTGGGGCGTGAGCATCCACGCGGTGAGCCCGCTCTTCGTCGGTCGCGCCGGCGAGCTGAGCGCGCTCGAGCGCGCGCTGGCCGACGCCCGGACCGGCGCGGCGTCCACCGTGCTGGTCGGCGGCGAGGCGGGCGTCGGCAAGACGCGCCTGGTCAGGGAGTTCGCCGACCGGGCGGGCGAGGCGATGGTGCTCGTCGGCGGCTGCCTGGAGCTCGGCACCGAGGGCCTGCCGTTCGCCCCCTTCACCGCGGTGCTGCGCGGCCTGGTGCGCGAGCTCGGCCGCGACGGCGTCGCGGCGCTCGTGCCCGGCGGCACCACGCGCGGGCTGGCCCGGCTGCTGCCCGAGTTCGGTGAGCCCGACGGCGACGGGTCCGAGGCCCGCGCCCGGCTCTTCGAGCAGCTGCTCGGCCTGCTGGAGCGGCTGGCGGAAGACCGCCCGGTCGTCCTGGTCATCGAGGACGCCCACTGGGCCGACCGATCCACCCGCGACCTGCTCTCGTTCCTGGTCCGCTACCAGCGCTCCGGCGTACGGCTGCTGATCGTCGTCACCTACCGGGCCGACGAGCTGCACCGCACCCACCCGCTGCGCACGCTGCTGGCCGAGCTGGGCCGCGTCGACTGGGTGGCCAGGCTGGAGCTGCGCAGGCTCACCCGCAGGGAGGTCGTCGAGCAGGCGGCGAGCATCCTGGAGCGCGAGCCGTCCGGCCCCGACATGGACCTGATCTACGCGCGCAGCGAGGGCAACCCGCTGTTCGTCGAGGCGCTGCTCAGCGAGTCCGGCGTCGGTGAGGCGCTGCCGGAGTCGCTGCGCGACCTGCTGCTGGCCGGCGTCGAGCGGCTGCCCGACGACACCCAGGAGCTGCTCCGCGTGGCCAGTGCGGGCGGCCAGCGCATCGAGCACGACCTGCTGTCCGCCGTCGCCGGGCGGGACGACGTGGCGCTGTCCAACGCGTTGCGGCCCGCCGTGGCCGGCAACGTGCTGGTCGTGGACGGCGAAGGCTACTCCTTCAGGCACGCGCTGATCCGCGAGGCGCTCCACGACGACCTGCTGCCGGGCGAGCACACCCGCCTGCACACGCGCTTCGCCGAGGCGCTGGAGCGCGACCTGTCGATCCTGCCCGTCCCGCGCGGCGCGATCGAGCTGGCTCACCACTGGCACGCCGCCCACGACACCACGTGGGCGTTGATCAGCGCCTGGCACGCCGCGGCCGCCGCCCGCCGCTCCGCCGCCTACGACGAGCAGCTCAGGATGCTGTCCCGGGTGCTGGAGCTGTGGGATCACGTGCCCGACGCCGCGGAGCGCATCGGCGTCGACCACGTCGACGTGCTCAGGCAGACGTCCACGGTCGCCCACCTGGCGGGCGAGTACGAACGCGCGATGGCCCTGGCCACCGCCGGGCTCGCCGAGATCGACGAGACGGCCGAGCCGGCCAGAGCCGCCAGGGTGCTGCGGCAGCGCGGTCTCACCGGCTACGACCTCAGCCGGCCCGGCCATGTCGACGACCTGCGCAGGGCGGCGTCGCTGGTGCCCGCCGACAAGCCGAGCAAGCTGCGGGCGCAGGTGCTGGAGAGCCTGGCGCGCATGCTCTACGACGACTGGCAGGAGAAGATCTCGACAGCCCGGCTGGCCATGGAGATCGGCCACGAGGTGGGCGACGCCAACACCGAGGCGCACGCGCTGATCAGCCTGACCTGGGCACGCTGCCAGTTCTCCGACATCGACGCCTACCTGGACGGGTTCGCCGAAGCGCGCCGCATCGCGGCCGCGGCCGACGCCTACAACGCGATGCTGCGCTGCGCCATCTCCGAGTCCGACGTGCTGGAGGGCGCCGGCCGCCACGAACGCGCCGCGCAGGTCGCCCGCGACGGCATCGCCGAGGCCGAACGCTACGGCGTGGCGCGCACGTCGGGCACGTTCCTGTCGATCAACCTGGCGGAGCCGCTGTGGTCGCTCGGGCGCTGGGACGAGGCGCTGAAGGTGATCGAGCACGCCCTGGAGCTCATGCCGCCGCCGCCCTACCGGGCCAGCCTGCAGGGGTTGGCCTCCGACATCGTGCTCGCGCGCGGGCGGGTCGATCGGGCCGAGGAGCTGTTCGCGGCCTCACGCAGCGTGCTGGCGCGCGGGCGGTTCCGCGACCAGAGCGTGCTGCCGCACGCCTGCAGGGAGGTCGAGCTCCTGATGGCGCGGGGGCGCCTGGACGAGGCGCGGGAGGCGGCGGCCCGGACGCTGCGTGAGCAGGATCTGCTGGCCAGCCCGCGTTACGCTTGGCCGCTGCTGGTGGTGATCGCGCAGCTGGGCGGGGATCTTGTGGGGGAGCTGCGGTCGGTCGCGGGGCGGCTCGAGGCTGAGGGCGACAGCCAGGAGGCGCACCGGCTCACGTTCATGGCCTTGACGGGGCTGTCCGAGTCCGAGCTGGGTTTGGGGTCTGATCCTGAGTCGGGTGCCGGATCGGAGCTGAGCTCCGGGTCTGGTGTTGGCCCGGGTGCCGGATCGGAGCTGGGCTCCGGGTCTGGTGTTGGCCCGGGTGTCGGATCCGAGTCTGATTCCGTGGCCGGTCTCGATGGCGCGGCCTGGCGGCTCAAGGCGTGGGACGCGGCGGTGGCGGCTTGGGCGGGGTTGCGGGAGCCCTACTCCGAAGCCTGGACCCTGGAGGGTGCCGCCCGTGCGGCGCTGGAGGCCGGTGATCGGCAGGGGGCGGGGGTCAGACTGGCGAGAGCCCGTGAGCTGGCCGAGCACCTCGGTGCGGTGCCGTTGGTCGAGCGGCTGGACGCGTTCGCGCGGCGGGGCCGTGTCGCCGTGGCCGACGACCCGGCGCCCGACGGGCTGCCGTTGGGGCTGACGGCGCGCGAGCTGGAGGTGCTGCGGCACGTGGCCGAGGGGCACAGCAATCGGGAGATCGCGGGGGAGCTGTTCATCTCGGTCAAGACTGTGAGCGTGCACGTCTCCAACATCCTGGCCAAACTGGGCGTCGCCTCCCGCGGCGAGGCATCCGCGGTGGCCCATCGAATCCGCCTCTTCGCCGACGACTGATCGGCCCCACAGCTCGGTGCCTGTCGTCGAGGAGCGATCGGCTTCATGGTCTGGTGCCTGCCCCCGGCACAAGGTGGGGCCGCTGCTGACCTTCGGCACCACGACGTGCGTTAACGCTTGGGCCCTGGCACCCGACCACTGCTGACCTCCGGCACCGAAGCGCCGGTTGGACTCTGGGTCAAGCGGTGTCCCGTGTTGGTGTGGTCAGCCGGTGAGCTGGGCTTCCAGGCGGTAGCCGTCGACCGTGACGTAGACCTGGTCGCCGGGGCGGGCGTTGAGGCGCATGAGGACCGGTTGGAGCGAGTCGAAGACCGGCTGGTGACCCTGCCAGACCAGGACGATGGCGTTGTCGCCCGGGCCGGTCACCGACAGGAGGGTGCCGGGGCGCATGCCGAGCTGCGTGGCGTACCCCTCCGGGACCGGGACCGGGCCGCCTCGGAGGTGCTCGTTGGTGACCTCGATGCGCTGCCAGCGGCGCGGGTCCGACGACGGGCTCGGCAGCGGCGGCGGTGGGGTGGCGGGCGTGCCCGCGAGCGTGGGGGGCAGCATGCCGGAACGGCCGCCCGAGAGGGCGGACAGCGTGGCGAGGGCCGCCGAAGGGTCGATGGCGTTGCTCTCGGCCGAGGGGATGGGCTGACCGCCCCTGTGGTGATGGCCGTTGGCTCCGGGGGTACGGCGGGGGAGCGGCTGGGCCGGAGACGGGGCGGACGCCACCGGGTCCGACGTGTCCGGCAGCGCGTCGAGCCACGCCTTGGCCGAGTGCGCGCGGATGCCCAGCTCGCTGAGCAGCTCCACCACGTCGGTGTCGGCGGGCTGGCCGGCCAGCAGTTGCCTCGTACGGGCCTGCAGGCCGTGAAGGTCGCCCACCACCAGCCAGCCGTCCTGGAGGCGGCGGTCGGGCATGAGCGTCACGAGTACTCGCCAGAGCGGTGTACGCAGCGACGGCACCATCACCGGGTGCGCGGGGTCGGCGCCGATGAGCTGGTCCTGCGTGGCGGCCGCGCCGAGCCACTCCGTCAGCCGGAACATGTGGCCGGTGACCGGCGCCGACTCCGACGAACGCAGCCAGTTCAGCACGCGTTCCTCGGCCGTCCGCTGCGCTTGGGAGAGCGCGTCCCGGTCGACGAGCATCTTGTGGGCGAGCGTACGCAGGCTGACGGGGTCGTCGGCGAACAGTCGGTGTACGGCCACCGCGAGCGCCAGCTTGTCCAGGCTGCGGAACAGGCTGTCGACGACCCGGACCATGGCATGGTCGGTCTCGGACGGTGCGGGCGTCGCCGCCGGTGCGGAGCTACCGATCGGGGCCGGTGTGTCGTACGCGCCGCCGAGGCCCGGAACGCCTGTCACCGGGAGAGAGACGTCGCCGGTGTGCATGTCCGCGTTCGGGGTGCGGGGCGTGGCGCCCAGGTCGCCGGGGAAGGCGCCTCCGGGATGCGATCCCGCGCCGGTTCCGGCGGATGATCCGTTGCCTGCGGGCGTTCCGTTGCCCGCTAGTGGCCCGACAGCGGGGAACGAGCCGGTGCCTGTGGCGGACCTGACAGCCGGGAACGAGCCGGTGCCTGTGGCGGAGCCGACCGCTGGGAAGGAGCCGGTGCCGCTGACGGACCCGTTGCCCCCGGGCGTTCCGTTGTCCGCGAGTGGGCCGGTGCCTGCGAGCGGTCCGGTGGCGGGGCGTGACCCGGTGTGGGGCGTTCCGCCGGGGATGCGGTCGGCGCCTGGCTGGGAGCCCGGTTGGGCTGTCCCGCCGGGACGGTCGGCACCGGACCGGGGGTCGGTGTGCGGGCCACCGGGCGGCAGCTGGCCGCCGGTGGGCGGCGTACCGGCCTGAGAGCCGACGGTGGGGTGCGGACCGGTGTGCGGGCCTGCGGTGGGATGGGGGCCGGTGTGCGGACCGGTGCGCTCGGAGTCCGCGTTGCCGGGGACGTTGGCACCCGGAAGCCCAGTGCCCGAAAGCCCAGTACCTGAGAGCCTCGGAAGGCCGGTGCCTGGACCGTTGGCGGCCGGGAGGCCGGTGTTCGGGAAGCCGCCTTGCTGACCGCCGCCCTGCTGACCGCCGCCCGGGGCATTGGTGCCGGGGAAGAGGCCACCCTGCTGGTTGGTGCCGGGCGGATTGGTGCCGGGAAAGCCGCCGCCCTGCTGGTCGGTGCCGGGCGGATTGGCGTCGGGGGCGTTCGTGTCCTGGCGGGCGGCCTGCGGGCCGGACTGAGGTTGCGGAGCGGACAGGGGCTGCCGACCGGCCGCGGGTGCCGGGGCGCCCTCGTTCTGCGCCGGGAACGAGCCGGTCTGAGAGGGTCCGCCCGGGGCGGGGGACGAGCCGGTGTGAGAGGCACCGCCCGGGGCGGGGGACGAGCCGGTGTGAGAGGCACCGCCCGGTGCGGGGGACGAGCCGGTCTGGCGGGCGGCCCCGCCCAGAGCGGCGAAGGAGCCGGTCTGTGGCCCACCTTGACCCGGGAGGGAGCCCGACTGCGGCGCCCCCTGGACGGGAAAGGAGCCGGTCTGGCGGGGAGAGCCGCCGTTGTCCTGGGCCACGGCGGGCAGCGGGCCGGTGTGCGCCGGGCTCTGGCCCGGACCACCGTCGCGCTGGCCGGGGCCTCCATCGCGCTGAGGGCCACCGTCGCGCTGGCCGGGGACCGTGCCGCGCTGAAGCGGACGGGTCACCTCTGGATGGCCCTGCCCCGGATGGGCGGCGGGCTGGCCCGGCCGGGTCTGTGTCGGGTGACCTTGTGGTGCGGACTGGGTGGCGGGCTGGCCGGGTTCGCGTTGGACCGGGATGCGGCTGAGCACCTCGCGGAACACCGAGCCGATCACCACTTCAGGCGTGGCCGACGGCGTTTTCAGGTCGCCGGGCGACAGGCGGCGCAACCGCTGCCAGCCACCCAGGCCGGTGATCGCCGTCCTGGTGGCCTCCGGCCAGCCGGGCAGCGCCGGGTCGATGGGGTGCACTGTCAGCGCGGGCAGAACGTCAGAGAGGGCCAGGTGGTCCCAGCGGGCTGAGGCCAGCAGGGCGAGCCGGTCGCAGATCCAGTCGAGTCCGGTCGTGCCGAGCGCCCTCGACAGGGCGACGGACGACCACCACCCGGCGGGCAGGCGCGGATCGCCCAGCGCCTCCGCGACTTGCTGGGGACGGCTCCAGCGCAAGGCAGGGACCAGGTCGCTCAGGCAGATCGATGACTCGACTTCCATCGGCGGACCTTATCCTCCCCAGTGAGCCGCGTGATGCCACTCAATACGCATGTGGTTCTTGGTGCAGCCTACGCGGCAAGCTATCAATCGGTGTGAATAGGGTAAAGAAGGTTCAGCTCCAAACCGTACCGTGGCCGACCGCCCACCAGGGCCACGCACTCGGCTCCGGCGCGGCATCCGGCGTCCAAAGACTGCCCTTCACCGGCGCCGTTCAACCTCGCTGTGAGATATCCCGCAGCGAACGCATCGCCCGCTCCCGTCGAGTCCACGACCTCGGCTGGAACCCCCGCCGCCGCCGCCGTCACAGTGCCCTCCGTGGCCGCCAGAGCGCCCTGGGGTCCCAGCTTGACGATCGCGGTGCCGTACTTCTCGCTGAGGAGCTCTGCGGCCCGCTCGGGCGTCCGCGCTCCGGCGAGCAGGAGGGCTTCGTCCCGGTTGGGGATGATGAGGTGAGCGGGGGCGGATTCGCGCAGGAAGCGATCGACGCCGAACTCGCGCAGAAAGCCGGTCGAGGCGGGATCCATGCTGACGGTCACCCCGGCGGCGCGGGCCTCGGCCATGGCGAGCCTGGCCAGTGCCAGCCCCGCCTCCGCGAAGAGCGTGTACCCGGACAGGTGCAGGCGGCCCACGCCGTCGAGCAGCGAGCCGTCCCAGTCCTCGGCGGAGATCCGGCCGCCCGCGCCGCGGTTGGTGAGGAACGAGCGTTCGCCGGTCCGGTCCACCATGGCGATGACGATCGCCGTGGGGTGGTGGGGATCGACGCGTACGTGCGGGCGTACCCCGGTCTTGCGCAGCTCGGCGGTGTGCCACTCGCTGCTGTCGTAGCCGAGCCGGGCCAGCAGCCGTACGTCGGCGCCCAGGTGGGCGGCCCAGGAGGCGGTGTTCGCGCCCGAGCCGCCGGGACGGAGCACGATGTCGGCGGCCGTGTCGGTGCCCGACATGACCGGAGTGTCGTGCAGGGCCACCACATCGGTGACGACGTCGCCGATGACGAGGAGGCCGCCGCCGCTCACGCTCGTGACCAGGCGAGCGCGATCTGGGCCGCGAGGGCGACGTTGCCGCGGACCGCGGCCAGGTTCGCCTCCAGGGAGGCGCCGCCGGTGCCGCGTACCAGGTAGTCGAGGAGGAACGGGGTGATCTTCTGCCCGGTCACGCCCTCGCGGTCGGCGGCGGCCAGCGCCTCGCTCAGCACGCGGTCGTGCAGCTCCGGATCGAGCTGCTGGTCCACCGGGATGGGGTTGGCCACGATCAGCGCGGTCTCCTGCCCGCCGAACCCGTCCTGTCCGCGCATGATGGCCGCGGCCTCGTCGGCCGACTCGATCCGCCAGTCGATCGGCTCGCCGGAGGAGTGCAGGTAGAAGCCCGGGAAGGTGTCCGTACGGTATCCCGCCACGGTCGCGCCGCGCGTCTCGAGGCGCTGGAGGGTCGCGGGCACGTCCAGGATCGACTTGACCCCGGCGCACACGACGGTGATGCGGGTACGCGCGAGCGTGTCGAGGTCGGCCGACTCGTCCTGCGCCTGGGTCCAGCCCCGGTGCACGCCGCCGAGCCCGCCGGTGGCGAAGATCCGGATGCCCGCGCGGGCGGCCAGGAACGAGGTGGCCGACACGGTCGTCGCGCCGCTCGCCTTCAGCGCCGCGGCCACCGGCAGGTCGCGCTGGCCCAGCTTGCGCAGGCCCGACTCGGTCGCGATGCGTTCGAGCTCCACCTCGTCCAGGCCGACGCGGGCGACGCCGTCGAGCACCGCGATCGTGGCCGGTACGGCACCCGCCGCCCTGACGACGTCCTCCAGCTCCCGGGCCACCGCCAGATTGCGCGGCTGCGGCAGGCCGTGCGAGATGATCGTGGACTCCAGGGCCACGACCGGAGCGCCGGTGGCAAGGGCTTCGGCGACCTCGTCGGACGGCCGGAGGATGGGGTCGGCGGCGCTGCGCATGTGGGTTTCGTGCTCCTTCGTAGGACGGCTTGGTGGAACGGTCTATTTTACGAAGCTTGTTCCGGATAAGCACGTTACGGAGGAGGACATCCACCGGTGATCACACGAGAAGCATGACACCCGCCAGCGAGATGGTCGCGATCATGCCGGTGGCCATGGCGCCGAGCAGCAGCACGCGCCCGCCCTTGATCAGCGCGCGGGCGTCGATCCCCGTACCGAGGCCGAACAGGGCGGCGGCCATGAGGACGTTCGTGACCTGGGGGATCACGGTGGTCACGGCGGCGGGGACCAGGCCGCTGCTGCGGAGCGCGACCATCGCCAGGAAGCCGGCCACGAAGAGCGGGATGACCGGCGGGCGCTTGAGCGGGCCGGCGGTATCGAAGCGGTGGCGGTAGGAGGTCAGGGCGACGATCGGGGCGAGCAGGATGACACGACCCAGCTTGACCGTGACGGCGGTCGCCAGCACGCCCGAGGCGGCCCCGATCGCGGCCACCTGAGCCACCTCGTGCACCGCCGCCCCGGCCCACACTCCCAGCTGCGTCGCCGACAGTCCGAGCCAGGACGCCGCCAGCGGCACCACGGCGATGGAGGCGGTGCCGTACAGGACCACCACGCTGAGCGCACCGGCCGCGTCCTCGTCGGAGGAGCCGTCGGTACTTTCCCGCATGGCCGCGATCGCGGCGGCGCCGCAGATCGAGACACCGGTGGCGACCAGCAGTGACGCGCCCGGCGTGAGGCCGAGGCGGCGGCCGATCAGCGGAGTGAGCGTGAACGTGACGCCGGTCGCCACCACCACGACGGCCACCGCCCGCCAGCCCAGCGCCAGCACCTGCGGCACCGCGATCTGCAGGCCGAGCAGCACGATCGCGATCCGCAGCACCCGCTTGGCGACGAACCGCAGACCGGGCTTGAGCCGTTCGCCGACGCCCACCAGGTTCGCCAGCGCCGCGCCCGACACCACGGCGATGGCCGCGGGGCTGAGCACGGGCACGAACCGGTTCACGACCAGCGCGAACACCACCGCCAGCGCCGCCGCGCCGATCCCAGGCAGACGATCGTCGCGCAGACGATCACCAGGTGGACGATCGTGCGGCACGCGCGCGGTGGAGTACATGATCCCAGTGTTCTGAGCGCCGGAAGGGCTCGGTAGCCACGCGTTGCCTAGTAGGTCATAGCCTTGGGCTATGAGTACGCTGCCGGATCTCGACTCGCTCAAGCTCCTGGTCGACGTGGGCGAGCTGGGCAGCCTCGGGCAGGCGGCCAAGGTCGCGGGCATCGCCCAGCCGTCGGCCAGCAAGCGGATCGCGCACCTGGAGCGCCGCCTGGGCCTGCCGCTGCTGGAGCGTACGCCGCGCGGGTCCACGCTGACCGCCGAGGGCAGGATGGTGGCGGGCTGGGCCGCGCACGTGCTGGCCGCCGCTCAGGAGCTGATGCGCGCCGCCCAGGCGGTACGGCGCAGCGAGGCGGCTCATCTGCGGGTGGCGGCGAGCATGACGGTGGCCGAGTACCTGGTGCCGCGCTGGCTGGGCGAGCTGCAGAACCGGGAGCCTGACGTCCAGGTCGGACTCGACGTGGTGAACTCCGCCGACGTCGCCGCCCGGGTCCTGGCCGAGGAGGTGGAGCTGGGCTTCGTCGAGGGGCCGAGCGTGCCCGAGGGGCTGGCCAGCCGGGTGGTGGGCACCGATCGGCTGGTGGTCGTGGTGGCGCCGGGGCACGCCTGGACGCGGCGCCGTACCGCGCTGATGGGGGCGGAGCTGGCCGCCACGCCGCTCGTCGTCCGCGAACCCGGCTCGGGCACCCGGGAGACGCTGGACGTGGCGTTCAGAAGCCTGCACCGGGCCAGCCCGCGCCTGGAGCTGGGCTCGAACTCGGCCGTCAAGGGTGCCGCCCAGGCGGGGGCGGCGCCCGCGGTGCTCAGCGGGTACGCCGTGGAGGCGGAAGTGGCCACGGGCCGGCTGGTGGAGGTGCCGCTGGCCGGGATCAACCTGGTCAGGAGCCTGCGCGCGGTGTGGCGCCGCGGCCGCTCACTCGCCGCCCCGGCCGCCACCCTCCTGGCGATCGCCAGCCGACCCTGACCGAGGGTTTTGCCGCTTCGGCAAAGCAGCTTGCGATCCCATCCAGCGCAGGCTGATCCTTTCCGCCATGCATGTCTTCGTCACCGGCGCGAGCGGCTACATCGGCGGTTCCGTCGCCGCCCGCCTCATTCAGGCAGGCCATACCGTCACCGGCCTGATCCGCGACCAGGCCAAAGCCGAGGACCTCGCCCGGCTCGGCTGCCGACCGGTGGTGGGCACCCTTGACGACCCGGCGGTGCTCACCGAGCAGGCCCGCCGCGCCGACGGTGTCGTCAACGCCGCCAGCAGCGACCACCGGGGGGCCGTCGAAGCACTCATCGCCGCGCTGGCCGGGTCCGGCAAGCCGCTGATCCACACCAGCGGCTCCAGCATCGTGGGCGTCGGCGCCGATGGCGAGGCATCCGGGAAGACCTTCGGCGAGGACATCCTCGATGCGGACTCCGCCTGGGAGCCCGACCATCCCATCCGCAAGGCACGCCTCGCGATCGACCGCTTGGTGCTGAGCGCCGCGGAGAAGGACGTACGGTCCGCGGTCCTGTGCAACAGCCTGATCTACGGGCCTGGACGGGGCCTGGGCCGCGACAGCGTCCTGATCGCGGCACTGGTCCACCAGGCGCGCTCCGGCGGTGTGGTCCGCCACGTCGGGAGCGGCGGCAACATCTGGTCCAACGTCCACATCGACGACATGGCCGACCTGTACCTTCTCGCCCTGGAGAAGACGCCCGCCGGCACGTTCTATTTCGTGGAGAACGGCGAGGAGTCCTTCGCCGCGATGACCGGCGCCATCGCCCGCTCCCTCGGCCTGCCCGGCCCGCGGCCCTGGGACCCCGACTCACCGGACAACGTCTGGGATCCCCAGTTCGCCCGCCACGCCCTGGGCTCCAACAGCCGCGTGCGCGGCACCCGTACCCGCGATCTCCTCGGCTGGCGCCCGCGGCACCGATCGATCACCGACTGGCTCACCGATCTTTGACACCATGGAGAGCCTTCGACAGGAAAGGCCCATCCATGATCAGCCAAGCGAGGATCGCCGTGACCGGCGCCACCGGCCGCCTCGGCGGGCGCGTCGTCCGCCGGCTCGCCGCCGCCGATATCCCGCAGACCATGGTGGTACGCGACCTGGACCGCGCCCCTCAGCTGGCCGGAGCCACCGCGGTCCGCGGCGGTTTCGGCGACCGTGACGCCGTCCTGCGGGCCCTCGACGGCGTCGATCGGGTCCTGATGGTGTCGGCCTCGGAGACCCCTGACCGCCTCCAGCAGCACCGCACCTTCGTCGACGCCGCCGCCGAGGCCGGAGTTGCCCACCTGGTGTACATCTCCTTCTACGGCGCCGCCCCCGATGCCACGTTCACACTGGCGCGCGACCACTGGGCCACCGAACAGCACATCCGCGCCAGTGGCCTGGCCTTCACCTTCCTGCGCGACAACCTCTACGCCGACTTCACGCCGGCCCTGGTCGGCGCCGACGGCGTCATCCGCGGTCCCGGCGGGCAGGGGCGAGCCGCGGTCGTCGCGCAGGACGACATCGCCGACGCCGCCACCGGCGTACTGCTCCATGCCCCCGAGCACGCCGGAGCCACCTACGACCTGACCGGCCCGCAATCGCTCACCCTCGCCGAAATCGCCGCGATCCTGTCCCGGACCACGGGACGCGCCATCACCTACCACCCCGAGGACGTGGAAGAGGCCTACCGCTCCCGCGCCTCCTACGGAGCCCCGGACTGGCAGCTCGACGCCTGGGTCTCCACCTACACCGCCATCGCCAACGGCGAGATGGACGGGGTCAGCGACGCCATCCCTCGCCTGACCGGCCACCCCGCGACACCGCTGGCCGACGTCGTCTCGGATACCTAGAGCTTGCGCCTGGTGACGCAGGCCGTGTGCTCGCTCTGCGAGAGCGATCACTATGTATGGTGCCGGTATGGGGTCATATGACGTCGTTGTCGCGGGTGGCGGGCACAACGGGCTGGTGGCGGCCGCGTACCTGGCGCGGGCCGGGCGGCGGGTGCTGGTGCTGGAGCGGCTTGGGTACGTGGGCGGCCTGGCGATCTCCGCGCGCCCCTTTCCGGGCGTGGATGTACGGCTGTCGCGCTACTCCTACCTGGTCAGCCTCCTGCCCACGGAGATCGTCCGCGACCTGGGGCTCCGCCTGGACCTGCGCCGGCGCCGCTACTCCTCCTACACGCCCCACGGCGACACCGGCCTGCTCGTGGACGACGGCGACGAAGGCGCGACCGTCGCCTCGTTCAGGGCCGTCACCGGAGGCGACGCCGACCATCGGGCATGGCGGGAGTTCTACGGGCTGACCGCCGAGGTGGCCCGGGTCCTGGCGCCCACATTGCTCGAACCTCTGCGTACCCCGGCCGAGATCGAGCGCTTGGTGGGCGCCGAGGCGTGGCGGGAGCTGTTCCAGCGGCCGATCGGGCAGACGGTGGACGAGCGGTTCGGTGACGACACCGTACGCGGCGTGGTGCTGACCGACGCGCTGATCGGGACGTTCGCCGACCCCGCCGCGGACCTGCTGGCCAACCGGTGCTTCCTCTATCACGTGATCGGGGATGGGACGGGCGACTGGAACGTGCCGGTCGGTGGGATGGGCGCGGTGTCAGGAGCGCTCGAAGCGGCCGCCAGGCAGGCGGGCGCCGAGATCAGGACCGGCGCGGAGATCATCGGGATCTCCCCATCGGGGGAGGTGGCGTTCCGCGCGGACGACGGCGAACACACGGTCACCGGACGCCACGTGCTGGCCAACCTGCCGCCGGCCGTGCTCGACCGGCTGCTCGGCGCGACACCGGAGGTGCCCGAGGGCGCGCAGCTGAAGGTCAACATGGTCCTGAGCAGGCTGCCGCGGCTCAAGGACGACTCGGTGGACCCGCGCGCGGCCTTCAGCGGCACGTTCCACATCAACGAGAGCCGCGACCAGCTGGCCCGGGCCCACGCGCAGGCGGTGGCGGGCCGGATCCCCGACCTGCCGCCCGCCGAGGTCTACTGCCACTCGCTGACCGACCCGTCGATCCTCGGCCCCGAGCTGCGGGACCGGGCGGAGACGCTGACGCTGTTCGGGCTGCACATGCCCGCCCGGCTGTTCCGCGACAATCCGGACAAGGCGCGGGAAGAGGCGCTCAAGGCCACCCTGGCCTCCATCGACAGCGTGCTGGCCGAGCCCATCGAGAGCTGCCTCCTGCGCGCCCCCGACGGCACGCCCTGCGTCGAGGCCAAGACGCCGGTGGACCTGGAGAACGAGGCGGGGCTGCCCGGCGGGCACATCTTCCACCGGGACCTGAGCTGGCCGTACGCGGAGGAAGGCGGCTGGGGAGTGGAGACCGGGCACGAGCGGATCCTGCTCTGCGGCGCCGGTGCCCGGAGGGGCGGCGGCGTCAGCGGCATCGCCGGCCACAACGCGGCGATGGCCCTACTGACCTGAGGACTCATGATCTGAGACCAGCCGGACCGCCACGGTCATGGCGGCGGCGGCCAGCTCGGCCGGCGGCAGGTCGATCTTGAACAGCTCCGGCACCCTGGCCAGGATCAGCGCGAACACCGCCAGCCGCGCCTCGAACTGCACGACCGCGTCACCCTCCGGCCTGCTCAGCACCGACACCAGCGTGACGATGCGCTCCTGCATCTGGCCGCCCACCGATGACTGGGCGAACGCCCCCTGGTTCATCTGCGCGAAGCGCATCAGCGGCCGCCACCTGTCCTCCAGCAATTCGGAGATGCGCCCCAGGATCTCCCGCCGGGCCTCGAACGTGTCCGGCTGCGCACGTGCCCACTCCGCGAGTTCGTCGAGCGAGGCGATGAACCCGTCGGCGATGCTGGCGAGAATCTCCTCTTTCGTCCGGAAGTGGTAGTACAGCGCCGGCCGGGTGATCTCCAGCCGCTCCGCGACCTCCTGCAACGTGGTCTTGTCGTAGCCCCGCTCGGCGAACAGCTCCATCGCGACCCGCTGGATCCGCTCACGTGTATCGGTCCGCCGCCCTGCCATTTCACTCCGTTCGCTTGACGGCCGGGCCCTCCATTGCTTACTTTCGCGTAAGTAAGCAATGCGATTCCGGCTTCGTAGGGAGCAAGACTATGACCTCCTCCTTTCCTGTCCCACGCACGTGCCCGTACGCGCCGCCGCCCGAGTACGAGCGGATGCGCGAGGAGGCGCCGCTCGTACGAACGTCGCTGCCCAACGGCGACGTCTGGCTGGTCACCAGGTACGCCGAAGCCAGGCAGGTGCTGAACGGTCAAGGCATCAGCACCAGCCCGGCCACCCCCGGCCATCCGAACAACGCCTTCACCACCGAGGAGCCCACCGAGGAGCAGCGCGAGTTCATGGAACGGTTCAGGGTCGGCCAGTTCATCGACATGGACCCGCCCGAGCACGGCCGATTCAGGCGGCTGCTCATCCCCGAGTTCACTGTCAGGCGGATCAAGGAGATGCGACCCGGCATTCAGCGGACCGCCGACCTGCTCATCGACGACATGCTCGCCAAGGGGCCGGAGGCCGAGCTGGTCGCCGACTTCGGGCTGGCGCTGCCGTCACTGGTCATCTGCCAGTTGCTCGGCGTGCCGTACGGCGACCACGAGTTCTTCCAGTCGCGTACCCGCACGATGGTGTCGAGCGAGGACCCGCAGGCGGGCATCGCGGCGATCATGGAGATCAAGGGCTACCTCGACGGCCTCGTCACCGAGGCCGAGAAGCAGCCCAAAGACGACCTGCTCGGGCGGCTGATCGTGGCGGGAGAGGTGAGCCACGACGAGATCGTCGGCATGATCTCGCTGCTGCTCATCGCCGGCCACGAGACCACCGCCAACATGATCCCGCTCGGCGTCCTCACCCTGCTGCGCCACCCAGACCAGCTGGCCAGGCTGCGCGAGGACCCGGGACTGTGGCCGATGGCGATCGAGGAACTGCTGCGCTACCTGTCGATCGTCGACTGGGTGGCCTTCGACCGGGTGGCCATCGAGGACCAGGAGATCGGCGGGCAACTCGTCAAGAAGGGCGAGGGCATCTTCGTGCTCGGCGCCTCGGCGAACCGGGACGAGCGGGCCTTCGAGCGGCCGGACGAGTTCGACATCGACCGCGGCGCCCGCCACCACGTCGCCTTCGGCTACGGCGTGCACCAGTGCCTCGGCCAGAACCTGGCCAGGGCCGAGCTGGAGATCGCCTACCGGACGCTGTTCGAGCGCATCCCCTCGCTGCGTCTCGCGGTGGACGAGGAGGAGGTGTCGTTCAAGTACAGTCAGGTCATCTTCGGGGCGAACGCCGTGCCCGTCACGTGGTAGCACTCATGAAACAGCCCCGGAACCGTTCATGGCGTTCTCATGATGGGGCCTTAGCGTAAAGATTATGAGTGAGCCCGCACGGTTGCTGGTGGTGGACGACGAGCCCGCGTTGCGCGAGGCCCTGCAGTCGAGCCTCGAATTCGAGGGCTACAAGGTCGTCACCGCCAACGACGGGCAGGCGGCGCTGGACCAGGTGGCGCGCGAGACCTACGACGCGGTGCTGCTCGACGTCATGATGCCGCGCCTCGACGGGCTGACCGCCTGCCGCCGGCTCAGGGCCACGGGCAACCACATCCCCGTGCTCATGCTGACCGCGCGCGACGCGGTCGGCGACCGGGTCTCCGGGCTCGACGCGGGCGCCGACGACTACCTGGTCAAGCCGTTCGAGCTGGACGAACTGCTGGCCAGGGTCCGCGCCCTGCTGCGGCGGGGCGCGCTCAACTCCGCCGTCCCGGAGGTCACGCTGACCTACGGCGACCTGCGCATGGACCCCGACACCCGCGAGGTCACCAGGGGCGAGCGGCGGCTGGACCTGACCAGGACCGAATACCTGCTGATGGAGCTGTTCCTGACGCACCCGCGCCAGGTGCTGACCCGCGAGCAGATCCTGGGCGAGGTGTGGGGGTTCGACTTCGAGCCGACGTCCAACTCGCTCGACGTGTACGTGATGTACCTGCGGCGCAAGACCGAGGCCGGCGGCGAACCGAGGGTGATCCACACCGTCCGCGGCGTCGGCTACACCCTCCGGGCCGCGCCGTGAGGCGATACAGCCTGCGCTCCCGGCTCACCCTCCTCGTCACGGTCGCCGTGGCGCTGGCCATCGCGGCCTGCGCGGGACTGTCGTGGTTCATCGTGCGCGAGCAGATGGTCCGCCAGCTCGACCAGACCATCATGGACCCCGAAGGCAAGAACGACCAGAGATGGCTGAGGGAGCATTGCACGACCGAGGGAACCCCCGCCGAATACGCCGCCGGCCTGGTGACGTTGCTGGACGGGACCGGTACCACCTGCTCGCTGGGTTCGCCGATTGTGGTGACCGAGGATGACAAGCGGGCCATCCCCCACCCCGGTAAGCCGATCTACCGTTACGGCGTCACCAAGGACGGCATGCCGCTGCGCGTTGTGACGGTGAACTTCTCACCAGGTGTGGCGGTCCTGGAGGCCAGGCCGCTGTTCCACCTTCAGGACACGTTGCGCAACACCGCGTTCGCGCTGGCGGCCGTCGCCGCTCTGGGTGTGCTCGGCGCCGGATGGGCGGGCCTGGCCATCTCCCGTGCGGCTCTGGCACCCGTCGGCCGCCTCACCAAGGCCGTTGAGCACATCGCCCAGACCGAGGACCTCGACACCCCCATTCCCGTCAAGGGCAGCGACGAGATCGCCCGGCTGAGCCTGGCGTTCAACGGCATGATCACCGCTCTGGCCGGGTCCCGCGAGCGCCAGCAGCAACTGGTCGCCGACGCCGGGCACGAACTGCGCACCCCGCTGACCACCCTGCGTACCAACATCGACCTGCTGCTGCGCAGCGAACAGACCGGCCGCAGCCTGGACCCCGGTGCCAAGGAACGCCTGCTGGTCAACGTGAAGGCGCAGTTCGCCGAGCTCACCGCGCTCGTCGGCGACCTGCTCCAGCTGGCCAGAGGCGACACCGACCACGAGCCGCACGTCGAGCTGGGCCTGCACCAGGTGGTCACCGCCGCCGTCGAACGGGCCAGGCTGCGCGGTGCCCACGTCACGCTCGACCTCCAGCCCTGGTACGTCGTCGGCAACGCCGCCTCCTTGGAACGTGCCGTACTCAACCTCATCGACAACGCCGCCAAGTTCAGCCCGGACGGCGAGGTCCAGGTGAGCCTGCGACAGGGCGAGGTGACCGTACGCGATCACGGGCCCGGCATCCCCGAAGAGGACCTGCCGCACGTCTTCGAGCGCTTCTGGCGCTCCCCGGCCGCGCGCGGCCTGCCCGGCTCCGGGCTCGGCCTGGCGATCGTCGCGCAGGCCGTGGCCGAGGCGGGGGGAAAGGTACGCCTGGAGAACGCCCCAGGCGGCGGCGCGATCGCGATCGTCGAACTGCCCGGGAATCTCACCCCTCACTCATAATCGGCTAATTCCCGTTAAAGACCCCCACGATGGGATCTGGGTCATGCACACAACAGTGAAGACCCGGCTGGTCGAGGTGGTCGTCCCGGTCTACAACGAGCAGCGGGCCCTGCGCGACAGCATCGGCCGGCTGCACGCCTACCTCTCGGGCACCTTCCCCTACGACTACCGCATCACGATCGCCGACAACGCCAGCACGGACGACACCTGGCAGCTGGCCATAGAGCTGGCCGCCGAACTGCCGCACGTGCGGGCCGTACACCTGGACGGCAAGGGACGCGGGCGGGCGCTGCGCCAGGTGTGGTCGGACAGCGACGCGGACGTCGTCAGCTACATGGACGTCGATCTGTCCACCGACCTCGACGCGTTCCTGCCACTGGTGGCCCCGCTGCTGTCGGGCCACAGCGACCTGGCCATCGGTACCCGGCTGGCCAGGTCGTCGCGGGTGGTGCGCGGGCCGAAGCGCGAGCTCATCTCCCGTTCGTACAACCTGCTGCTCCACTCCGTCATGGGCGCGAAGTTCTCCGACGCGCAGTGCGGCTTCAAGGCCGTACGCACCGAGATCGCGCAGGCACTGCTGCCCGCCGTCGAGGACGAGCAGTGGTTCTTCGACACCGAACTGCTGCTGCTGGCCGAGCGGCACGGGCTGCGCATCCACGAGGTGCCCGTCGACTGGGTGGACGACCCCGACAGCCGGGTGGACGTCGTCCAGACCGTCAAGGACGACCTGCGCGGCCTGGTCAGGGTGACCCGCAAGACACTGTCCGGCGCGGCCCGCATCCCGGTGCCCGCCCGCGTCTCCCAGGCGCGGCTGCCGCGCGGGATGGCGGCGCAGCTGCCCAGGTTCGCGGTCGTGGGCGCGGTGAGCACGCTGGCCTACCTGCTGCTGTTCTCGGGGCTGCGGCAGGCGATCCCGGTACTGGCGGCCAACGCGATCGCGCTGCTGGTGACCGCCGTGGCCAACACCGCCGCCAACCGCCGCTTCACCTTCGGCGTGACGGGGTCGGCCGGGGCCATGCGGCACCAGTTCGAGGGCCTGATCGCGTTCCTCGTGGGGCTGGCGCTGACCAGCGGCGTGCTGGCACTGCTTCCGGACGGTGTCTCTCATGGGGTGGAGCTGGTGGCGGTCGTGGTGGCCAACGCGCTGGCCACGCTGGTCCGCTTCCTGCTGCTGCGCGTCTGGGTCTTCAACCCTCGCCGGAGCACGTCATGACCGATGTGCGTCCGGGTCGTCAACCTTCACTGGAGGACGTCATGACCACGACCCTCGACCGTCCGGGTCACCGTCGTATGTCCCGTCCAGCCCAGATCTGGCGCGGCGCCCCGGAGGACCCCCGCTGGTCCCGGCCCGCGCTCTGGGCCGTCCTGGCCGTCGCTCTCGTCCTCTACACCTGGGCACTGAGCGGCAACGCCAACGAGTACTACTCCGCCGCCATCCTGTCGGGCACCAAGAGCTGGAAGGCGTTCTTCTTCGGCGCGATCGACTCCAGCTCGTACATCACGGTCGACAAGCCGCCGCTGGCCCTGTGGGTGATGGGCCTGTCAGCGCGGATCTTCGGCTTCTCGACGTGGAGCATGCTGATCCCGCAGGCGCTGGCCGGCGTGGCCTCCGTCGGCCTGGTCTTCTCCGCCGTCCGACGGGCGTACCCGGTCGTCGTGTCTGCCCACTCGGAGGTACGGCAGGCACACGTGGCGGGCCTGATCGCAGCCGTGGTCATGACCCTCACCCCGATCACCGTGGCGATCAACCGCGACAACAACCCCGACACGATCCTGGTGCTGCTGCTCGTCCTGGCCGCCTGGTTCTGCCTGGAGTCGCTGCGCACCGGGCGGCTGAGCTCGCTGCTGGTGTGCTCGCTGTTCGTGGGGCTGGCGTTCAACGTCAAGATGCTCCAGGCGTACGTGGTCGTGCCCGCCCTCGCGCTGGCGTACCTGCTGTGTGCGCGGGTTTCCTGGGTGAAGCGTGTCGGGCATCTGCTGGCGGCGGGCGCCGTGATGGTGGTGTCGAGCGCCTGGTGGATGGTGATCGTGGACCTCTGGCCCGCCGACTCCCGTCCGTATATAGGCGGCTCGACCGACAACACCGTCTGGGACCTGGTCATCGGCTACAACGGTTTGGGCCGCGTCTTCGGCCAGAGTGGCGGCGGTCCTGGTGGTGGCGGCGGTGGCGCCTCGTTCGGCGGGGCGGCGGGGGCGGACCGGCTGTTCAACGAGACGATGGCGGGCCAGATCTCTTGGTTGCTGCCGTTCTGCGGGCTGGCCCTGGTGTTCGCGCTGACCGCCCGGTGGCGGCGAGCCAAGCTCACTGCCCTGCCTGGGGGCGGCACGGACACCAGCGTCGCCGCTAGGCCTGGGGCCGACACGGACACCTGCGCCGCCGCTAGGCCTGGGGGCGCTGCGGACGCGAGCGGCGTCGCCAAGCCTGAGGCGACCACCCCGTGGGTCGGCCTGGTCACGCCCGAGGTTGGCACCGCATCCGAAGTCGGCGCCGCGTGCGTGGTTCGCGCCGCGCCTAAGGGTGGTGCCGCGTCCGAAGTCACTGCCTCGCCCATACTCGTCGGCGTTTCGGGGGTTGCTGCTCAGCCCGGAGCGAGTCTCGCCGCGTGGCTGCTCTGGGGTGGCTGGCTTGTCGTCCACTTCATGGTGTTCAGCTTCGCCAGCGGCACCTTCCACCCGTACTACACGACCGCCATGGCACCCGCCGTCGCCGCCATCACCGCTTTCGGCGGACTGGCCATGTGGGACGCCTACCGGCACTCGCGGGCATGGTCCTGGGTCCTACCCCTGGGCATCGCCGTAACAGGCGCCTGGTCGTTCACGGTCCTGCGCCGTACGCCCGACTTCCTGCCATGGCTGGCCTGGGTGGTGCTCACCGCGACCGTTGTGGCGGTGGTGGGGCTGGTCCTGGCCACATTCCGCCGCAAGGTCGCGGTCCGGCTGGCCGCGATCGGGCTGGCGGCGGCAGTGATCGCCGGGCTAGCCGGACCGGCCGCGTACGCGGTCACGCCGCTCCAGTCCCAGGTCAACGGCTCGAACCCGACGGCAGGACCGTCGGGCGGCGCAGGCTTCGGCCCCGGCGGCGGCTTCCGCGGCATGATGCGCCCCGGCCAGAACGGCCAGCCTCCGATGACCCCACCGAACGGCCAGGACGGCCAGAGCCAGAACGGCCAGGATGCGCAGGACGGCCAGGCCCAGAACGGCCAGTACAGCCAGTACGGCCGGGCTCAGGACGGACAGGACGGGCAGGGCACGGACGGCCGGTTCGGACGAACGGGCGGTTTCGGCGGCGGCGGCATCAGCAGCTCGATGATCTCCTACCTGGAGGCCAACCAGGGCAAGGCGGAGTGGCTCGTCGCGGTGAGCAGCGCCATGCAGGCGTCATCGACCATCCTGTCCACCGGCAAGCCGGTCATGGCCATGGGCGGCTTCACCGGCAGCGACCCCGCCATGACCGTCACCCGCCTCAAGGAACTGGTGGCATCCGGCAAGCTCCGCTACGTACTGGCCGGCGGCGACGACCGAGGCGGCCCCGGCAGAGGCAACAACGAGGTCACCACCTGGGTCCAGGCCAACTGCAAGGCCGTGACCGGCCAGGACGGGCTGTACGACTGCACCGCATGATCCGAGGCAAGGGGCGCCGCGACCAATGGCGACGCGGCGCCCCAGAACGGGCTTCAAGCAACGGCCTCGCACGCCAAACGGACCGGATGCGAACATGGCGGCGATAGAAGAAACGAAGACTGAAAGCCCAGTGTCCACGAGGGCTGGGCATCGTTTGCTGAGTTCTGCCAGCTAGCAGCGCTCCGGAGGAGGTCCTCATGAGCACACCCGAAGCGGACCACCCCGCCTACCCGCCGATCAGGCCCCGCTTGTCAGTTGAGGACTTGCTCGCGGCCAAGAACACCCAGCCGATCCGCTCCGTGGACGACCTCGCCGCCGACACTTTCGAGTCGGACGAGGAACTGGAGGAGTTCCTGGCTTTCATCTATGCCGAGCGCCATCGCGACGTAGCCTGAACTGTCGCCGTGCAACCTGTCATCTTCGACACCGACGTCGCCTCGCTGATCCACAAGCGCAAACTCACCGGCCCGTTGGCCACCCGCCTGATCGGCCCGTAAGCCGCTGATCACTTTCGTGACCTTCGGCACGTCAGACGGGGTGCAGTTCCGTCTCACCCACTCCACCTGCGGCACTGCACGCCTGTGAGACCTTCAAGGCTTGCCTGAGCCGAGCTGCGGGGAAAGCCCGCACGGCCGGTTCTGAGGGGGGACCGTCGCAGCAATGCGACGGTCCTACCCGACTGTTCCTCGGCTACGCCTCCAGCCGCGGCCGGGCGGTGCTGGACCGGGAGCTCTACCTGCCCCGGGAATCCTGGATCGGCCGGCCAGAGCGGTGCACGGCCGCGCAGATCCCCGAACAGATCGGTTTCGCGACCAAACCGCAGCTGCTGCAGGCCACGATCGAACGGACACTCGCGGCCGGGGTGCCGTTCGGCTGGGTAACCGCCGATGAGGCTTACGGCGACAACGGGCCGCTTCGCCGCTATCTGGAAACCCAGCAGATCGGCTACGTGCTCGCGGTCTCCCGCACCCACCAGATCACCACCGGCGTCGGCAAGGTCCGCGCCGACGTCATGGCCGCCAAGGTGCCCAACAGCGGATGGCAGCGCCTGTCCTGCGGCGCGGGCGCCAAGGGCGAACGGCGCTACGACTGGGCTCTGATCGCCACCACAAGCCCTGTCCATCGCCTGCTCATCCGCCGGTCGCTCAGCAACCCCTCCGACCTGGCCTTCTACCTGTGTCACACACCGCGGGCCGTGCCGTTACAACGCCTGGTCCAGGTGGCCGGAGCCCGCTGGACGATCGAGGAATGCTTCCAGACCGGCAAGAACGAGGCCGCCTTTGACCACTATCAAGTCCGGCTCTATCCCGCCTGGTATCGCTACATCACCCTGGCCATATTTGCCCTGGCCTTCCTCGCCGTCACCCGCGCTGCCCTGGCCTCTGATCCTGCCAAGCCGGCCACCACCGGCCAGCTCATCATGATCTCCGCGAATGAGATCCGCCGCCTGTTCGCCCTGCTGACCCGGCCGCCTACCAACGAGAGCCACATCATGCGCTGGTCATACTGGCGGCGGCGCCATCAGGCCCGCGCCCATCGAAGCCACTACCAGCGTCAACGCCTCAAAGATCGATAAGTGCGGCTGGAGTACTAGAGAGCTTTGAATATGGGGGTTACGTTATGTAGATGTCTCTGGCTGGTTGCGTGACGAGTGTTCGTCGTGGGTCTATGCCGGAGGGATGAGGTATCCCGATGGTGGCGGGTTGACCGCGCAGGCGCGGGCCCGCCGGGAGACAGGTGCGGATGCGGGCAGCGGACCGCTTCGCCGAGGGTGCCACGGATGCGCAGGTGGCGGTCGAGTTTCGTATCAGCCGGATGCCGGCCAATCGCTGGCGCCGCGCCTTTTACGCCGGTGGCCGGGAGGCGCTGCTGTCCAAGGGGCCGGGCGGCGAGAAGTGCAAGCTGACCGAGGCGCAGGTGGACAGGTTGCAGGCGGCGTTGGACGAAGGGCCGGCCGCCTACGGCTGGGATGAGGATCAGTGCTGGACGTTGGCCCGGATCGCCGAGCTGGTCTGGGAGCTGTTCCGGGTGCGCTACACCCTGAGCGGGCTGGACTATCTGCTACATCGACTGGGGTGGAGCTGGCAGGTGTCGACCCGGCGGGCGTCGAGCGCGACGAAGCAGCGATCGCCGCCTGGCGCAACGACGTCTGGCCGGAGGGAAAAGAATCGCGGCGAACCTGGACGCCTGGCTCTGTTTCCAAGACGAGGCCGGTCAAGGCCTGAGACCCCCGAAAGGCCGCAGCTGGGGGCGGCGCGGGGTGACGCCGGTGGTCACGGTGTCGGGCAGCGGGTCGGGCACGGTGATGATCGCCGGGTTGATCGCCACCAAGCCCGGCCACCTGCCGCGGCTGATCTACCGGATCCGGCTGCGGCGGGGCCGCAAGGGCGAGCGCAAGTCCTTCTCCGAGACCGACTACGCAGCCCTGCTCGATGCCGCCCACCAGCAACTGGGCGGCCCGATCGTGCTCGTGTGGGACAACTTGAACACCCACATCAGCGCGCGGATGCGAGAGCTGGTCGAACACCGTGCCTGGCTGACGGTCATCCGTTTACCCGCCTACGCCCCCGAGCTCAACCCGGTCGAGGCGGTCTGGGCCCATCTGAAACGGTCCCTGGCCAACCTGGCCAAGAAGACCCTGAACGAACTCGCCCGGCTGATCAAGACACGGCTGAAGAAGCTACAGTACCGCCCCCAGCTGATCAGCGGCTTCATCGCCAAGACCGGCCTCGACCTCAAGCCGCCGTAACCTCAGCCTTAAAGCTCTCTAGTCTGGTGACGCACACGAAAACGCGGCCCGGTTCGGTAGCCCGGGCGACCACGCGCACTGCAAGGGCTCACCCGATCAGGCGCTTCGCGCCCAGAGGCCTCGGCGTGCTCCCCGGGGCCTTCGACCCCTCCCATGCGAGATCGTCTCGCTGGCAGTAGGAGCGGAGCGTTATGTGATGGAACGGGCGTTCAGCGACCTGATGGCCTAATCACGCGGTTCAATCCGAAGGTGGAGGAAATCGGGGCTTACGTCGGCGGAACCTTGTGGTTATGATCGCTGATCATGGTGCGTAACTCGTCGCGCACCGCCCCTACGTTCTTTCGGGGAGGCAACGTGGAGAAGTCAAGCCAGGTAACCGAGGACAAGAAGCCCACGAAGAAGATCGACCTCAAGATCAAGCGGCTGGAGAAGGTGGAGACCACCCAGCTCCGTCTGGTCGGCTGACCCCTACGGATACTCGGCCGGTCAGGCAGGACCTGGCCGGCTCTCCTGTGTTTTCGGCGTGATATGGAAGGTTTTCGTGCACTTCCCTCGCATCAAGCGTGTCCATCAGCCCATGGCCTTGCCGGATGGTCGCATCGTCATAGGTCTCATGCAGCAGGGCATCTCCTCCGAGATACAGGACGACGAGGACGGCGCGATCGCCCAGCTGATCGTCCTTATGGACGGCACCAAGACGATCGATCAGATATGTGCCACTTTCGCCGAGACACATCCAGATTTCGATGACCAGAGTGTCCGCGAGGTCATCGCGGGGCTGATCGACAACGGATTCGTCGAAGACGCCGGCGCGCCGCTTCCCGGCAACCTCACCCCGCGTGAGGCGGCACGCTACGAACCGGCCAGAAACTTCTTCGCGTGGATCGACTCCACCCCGCGGAGTTCTCCGTACGAGATCCAATCCAAGATCAAAGATGCCAAGGTGTGCCTGCTCGGCATTGGCGGCACGGGCTCCGCCGTGGCGGCCGGACTGGTCTCCGGCGGTATCGGAGCTCTGCACATCGCCGACTTCGACACAGTCGAGGAACCGAACCTCACGCGCCAGCTCCTGTACACCGAGCAGGACATCTACCGGCCCAAGGTCGACAGCGCCGTGGATCGGCTGCGTGCCATGAACAGTCTGGTCACAGTGACCGGCAGCACCGTCAAGGCAGGCGCGTCCAATGACATCGCCGCCCTGATGGAAGACTGCGACGTGTTCGTCCTCTGCGCGGACAAGCCCCACCCGGACATCATGTTCTGGACCAACGAGGCGGCGCTGCGCACCGGCACGCCGTGGTTCGTCAGCTTCTACACGGGGCCGATGGCCGTCGTCGGATCCCTGATCCCAGGCGAGACCGGGTGTTGGGCGTGCCTGCACCGTCAGGAGGACCGTCGCGAGGTCAACGCCCACGGCCGCCCACTCACCGAGGAGCGTCCGAACGCCGTGGTGGCGGCGAGCGCCAACATCAGCGGGCATCTCTGCGCGCTGGAAGTTCTGTATCACCTCGGCGGCCTGCCGACCCAGGTGCGCGGCCGGGTCTTCCACTGGAACTACGCCATGTGGGATCACTCATACTACATCGACGTTCCGCACGACGACGACTGCCCCGCCTGCGGGCCCACAACGTCGTGAGTGCCGCACCGCTCACCGCCGACAGCAACGTCGGCTTCCATCCGCTGATCGTCCGCCCGGACGACGACGACCCGGAAGTCGTGGTCGTCGGCCGGTCAGAGATCGGGGAGTTCATAGAGCTGCCGGCGGTTTACGGCGACGCGATCCGCCTCCTGGGCACAGGGCTCTCCATAAGCGCCACGGAGGAGCGGATAGCAGCCGAGCAGGAGGTGGAGCTCGACGTCGCGGAGCTCGTGGAAGCCCTCGCGGACCTGGGATTCGTCCGTTCCGTCAACGGACAGCCGCTGCCGGATCCGGAGGCGAACACTGCGCGCAGCCATTTCAGCCGACTGACCGAGCTGCATGTGGCGTGGCTCTTCAGCCGGCCGATGAAACTCCTCTGGCTGCTGGTCATGGGCGCGGCCCTGGTCACCCTCGCCATGCGGCCCGATCTGCTGCCGAACTACGCGGACTTCTTCTGGGGCGACTACGTCGGCCTGACGGTGCTGGTCAACACGGTGATGATGTCGATCAGCATCAGCATGCACGAGCTCATGCATCTGACGGCGGCCCGGTCACTCGGCGTTCCCGGGCGGATCGGCTTCGGCACCCGCCTCCACAACCTGGTGGTGCAGACCGACGTCACGGCGGTGTGGGGCGTGCCGAGGCGATCCCGTTACCGGGTGTATCTGGCGGGGATGGCCTGGGATCTGTTACTCATGGCGTCCCTGACCCTGCTGGTCGCCCACGTGGCCATGCCTCAGCCGATGAAGGCCGTCCTTCAGGCACTCGTCGTCTGCGTCCTCCTGAGCATTCCGTTCCAGCTCCAGGTCTACATGCGCACCGACCTGTACTACGTTCTTCGCGATCTTCTGCGGACCCGGAACCTTTTCGACGACGGGCTCGCCTACGCCAGGTATCTGCTCGCGAGAACCGTCGCGGGCCTGCGCCGCCGTCCCGCTCCTATCGCGGACCCGACGATCGGGCTGGCCCCCCATGAGCGGCGGGCGACCCGCGTCTACTCCGTCTTCCTCGTACTCGGTGCCACCATCAGCCTCAGCTTCCTCGCCCTGTTCGGCATTCCGATCGCGATCGCGGCGCTGGTGCGCGCCCTCCTCGCCATCGCCGACGGCCTCAACGGCGGACCGGTGCTCCTAGCACTGGACTCCGGGCTCCTGGTGCTCATCGAAGGCGGCATCCAGGTCCTCTTCGTAGTGACCTTCATTCGGGGCCACCGGCATTGGTTCCGTCGGCCCAGCACAGCCCCCGCCACCCGCTCCTCGTAGGGCGGCGTCACATGTCGATGCTCGATATGTCCCCGTACCGCCCCCAGCTGATCAGCGACTTCACCGCCGTAACCTCAGCCTTTGAACCTCTCTAGCCCCCGCGAGCGCGTGGTCGTTCATGGTCCTGCGCCGTACGCCCGACTATTCGGCGGCGAAAAAGGCAGGAGTCCCCAAATGGCTCGAGGGCGTATTCAACAGCATGCGGAACGGAGTAGGGGCTGCCGTCGAATTTATCAAAGATCTTGGTGCCAAGGCGATCGAGATCTGTTGATGTGTGCGGGGATGCCAGATAGGTATATCCCGAAGGGCATGGCGGTTATACGATCGCCGGTGTATTCGTCACCAGGCTATGGTCAAAGGAAATCGACGAGAAGGCATGTGAAGATTCATCGCGACCAGTGGCACTATAATGCCAATCAAACCGGATACTGGTTCACCTTCCCCATTCTCTATGCGGCCGCCGGATCCAACGTATGCAAGAACCGCTTTGAAATAGCGGCGGGCCCGGATGACGGCCGGTACGTCTGTTGACATGCCGTAACACTGTCGCGAGGATCCATGGCATGAAGAGGACCGTAACCTTTCTGACGCTCAGCTTCCTGCTGGTGGCCTGTGGCTACGGCAGCCCGGCGCAGATGGGCGCGACCGGGGTCACCGTGACTGCCGACGGGCAGCTCGTGATGGTGACGTCCTGGTGTAGTGGGAGTGCCCCGGACGGCGTGCGGGTCTACCGTTACGACACTGCTGGCGAACTGCAGGACCAGGCGGACATCAAGGCGCCGTCGCTGACCGGCGGCAGCGCCTCCCTGAACTTGGAGGAGATACCCGCCGGGTGGTCTCTCCGGGAAGGAAACCTGAAGTTCGAGGACGGGGTGAAGTATAGAGTTGCCGCCTATTCCTCGAAAACTAATGCCATGCTCAGACCTGTTGATTTCACGACCAAGGTGAAGAAGGATATTCCGCTCGACAGAATTTTGATCCAGGAGTACCTGTCCGACCGTGACAAGAATGTCCTTCTGGCTGACGGCGAGTTCAAGGCGCGGGCGCGACTCCATTGCTGAGCAAAGTGTGCTCAGGAAAAGAGCCTACAAGAGTCTCGCATCGCGTCACCTTGGTGGCGACCTCAAAGCCGTGCCGACGGGTCATGACAGCTTGGGCCTTCTTCTCCACTCTCGCGGCGCTTGCGTCTGCCACGCTTGATGCGCTTCTAGCGCTTTCGCTCGTTCGTCGGTAGGAGGGCTCTTCCTCGTTTCTTCCGAGGGCAGGGCTGGTCGGTGTGCCGCGATTGAGGAGCGTCGTAGCCTGGCATCATCTGCCTTGCCCTTTCGGACCAAAAGGAAGGGCGCACGCAGTGATCGATCTTGGCCCGGACATCCCGCTCTGGTTGAGCGGGATGTCTCGCCGTAACGGTGCGGAGCCAAAGCGGACCCGTCAGGGAATCCTGGACAGGTCGATCACGTACCTGCCGTTCACGGTCCTGTACGTCATCATCCGTCCGGCCCGGTCGGCGACCGGGACCTCGCCCTGCGCGGCCTCGTTCCTGATGCCCAGGTCGGCGAGCGTTCCGCTCTTCAGGTCGTAGAGCCCGAGACCCGGGCTGTCGCTCGTGAGGGTGCGTACATAGAAGCGGCTCTGGCTGGGCGGCTCCGGGATCTGGAAGCCGGTCGGCACCTCCTGCTGTTTCGAGCCGTCACGCGGCCGGGTGAACGCCTTTGCGCCGCCAGACGTCGTCGCGATGCAGGACTGGACGCCGCAGGCGAGCAACTGCTCTCCCTGGCGGGCCGGGGCCGCGTCGCTCGTCTGCCCGGTCTCCAGGTTGACCAGGTGGGTGAACGGCGCGCCGTCCTTGGGGCTCCACGTGCCAGGCGAGCCCGCCCATGGCCAGGACAACAGGTGCAGTTCGGTCCCACGGTCGATCGGCGTCACCTGACCCCCGTGCACGGGCACGCTGAACACCCCGCCCTTCTGCATGGAGAACACGATCGCGCCGTTCGCCACGGCGAGGCTGTCGATCATGTCGCCTCCGGTCCTGCGCTCGGCCACCTGCCTGGCCGCGCCACCGGTCAGCGGCGCGGCCCAGAGGCGTACGGAGGTCTTCGTCGACGTCCACCACGCCACCACGCCCTCGCCCATGCTGAAGTTCGCGGCGATCCCCTCGGCTTTCTTCGGGGCGCGTACGTCCGTGATCTTGCGTAGATCTCCTCCGGCCAGGTCGTAGAGGTAGAGCGTCTCGGGCTGCTCGACCTTGCCTCGGGCCTCGACCAGCAGCGTCCCGTCGTCGGTCAGCGCGATGGGGTGCAGTTCCTTGCCCGCGGAGTCCTTGACGGGCATCTTCCACACAGCCTGCGGCCACACCTTCTCGACGAGTTCCGCGGTGGCAGCGCTGATCGCCGCGGACGGCGCCCCCGACGGGCCGACCGCGGTCTGTGCCTGCCCGCCGCCGACCGCCCGCAGGCCCACGACCATCCCGCCGGCGACCACCGCCACGGCCGCCGCCGCGAGCAGCGCCTGGGACCTCTGCCTGCGCCGCCGGTAGCTGGTCTCCAGCCGTTCTCCCGCCGGGGCTGTCATCCGCGGCGCCCGCTCGGCCGCATGTCCCAGGGTCCTGCTCAGCCGCTCTTCGATATCCTTCATCGCTGCTCCCCGCGATCCGACCCGACGCCTTCTTCGATGTGCTCGCCCACCGCGGAACGGAGCTTGCCGAGCGCCCGCGACGCCTGGCTCCGCACGGTTCCACGAGAGATCCCCAGGGCCGCCGCGATCTCCTCGTCGCTGAGCCCCTCGTAGTAGCGCAACACCAGCACCGCCCGCTGCTTACGGGGCAACCCGGCTAACGCCGCCCACATCGCCTGCTCGTCTTCGCTGGGCAGCGCGTCGTGGTAGCCGTGCTCTGGTGGGTCCCAGGCGAGCAGTTCGCGCCGCCGTAACCGCCAGGCCGCCGTGTGCAGCCTGGCCATGGTGGTACGCACATAACTTTCTGGATTGTCCTTGGCACGCAGTCTCGACCAGGAGGCGCGTAACTTCAGCAGCGCCTCCTGCACCAGGTCGGCCGCGTCGTGCGGGTTCCCGGCCAGGACGTAGCCATAACGCAACAGCGCATCGCCACGCTCGGCAACGAACCCGGCGAACCGGGGATCTGCTTCCAACTGCCTTCGCCTTTCGTCGTCCGTGTCACCTCCCAGATGGACTTGCCTGGCGAACTGTTGCATCGGCCCGGCGGAAAGGCGTGGGAACTCCTACCAGGGCCGGAGGTGGCGCCACCGGGCTCTCTGGTCACGGAACGTGGACGGGGGCGGCACGTCCGTGGCGGTCAGATGGTGAAGAGGCGGAGTTTGACGCCGATGGAGTCGGCGAGGTGGGCCAGGTCGTCGGGGTCGCTGGTGACCACGGAGGCTTGGTGCTGGACGGCGGTGGCGACGACTACGTCCAAGGTTCTCGAGGCGCCGCAGGCGCCGCAGCTTCGCCCTTAATGCGCATACATGTCATCAAGCGCGCCTGATCATGCGGTAAGTCGCAGCTCAGGACGGGTTTGAAAATTAAGGGAAGATATCACGCAAACAAAGCCGCCGAAACTGCCGCTTCTCTGGCCAAGCTGTTGGAGGATGACTGAAAGGGGCGGATCCACTTATCCCCTACGGATAGAGTTATCGCCAAGAGGGAGTTTGCTGAGATATGGAAGGTTCTCAATCGCGCAAACTTTCATCCAGCGGTGAAGGCGTTCTTTCGTGCTAATCCTGTACGGCTGAAGCAGTTCAATAACGCCATAGCCGTTTCAATGGAGACTGAAGCTGTGAAGGAAACTACAGGCGAAATATTCCGTGCGAGGTTGGACCAACAAAGGAATCCGAATGCAGCCAACGAGCATGTTCCAACTGGTGCGCGGTCGACGAGAGGATTCCTGCGCTCGATGATTAGGCTAGGAGACACGCTCGGCGTTTTGGGGGATCTCGTCTTCGTTTTGGGAGGCGCCTCATGTTTTGCCGACGAGCAGTGTGCTCACGATGAACTAAAGAAGGCAAACCCTAACTATGGGTATGATGGTGTATCGTAAATCATAGCATCCGAGTGCTGCTGTATGCGTCGCTCAAGCGATAGACGCATGGTTTGCGTCGAAAATATTTCATCGGAAGAGTCGGCTCCGGTATGGACGAATTCAACCTAGATAACTTTGTTAGCCTGGAAGGGCTCATAGCGCGTGCTCGTAACATTATTTGGGATAGCATGCCGTATGCGCGAGGAGCTCTCCATTCGCTAGAGGAAAGGTCGAAGGAAGACGATGTTTATATAAGCTTTTATGACTATATTCTAGAAGTTGTAACCGAAGTGCTCGACCCGGCCGTGGAAAGCGGTGCATGGAATGTCGTTGAAGCTTTCTATGAAATGTGCGAAGCTCTGCTGGGATTAGGTAGCAGTATGCTCGGAGAAACGATCGAAGATCTTGTGGTGAAAGATTTGGTGGGATATAGGCCAGAGCTAATGCGGTGGGCAGGCCCACTCCTGCGTGGACTGGTTGAAGCTTATTGAGGAATTGTCTGCTGCGGGTCGTTGTGAATAGGCGGCATCGCGAATCAGGGTCACCACTTACAGCTGCGAGTGCCTGTCCACGATCTTTGAGCTCTGTCACGCGGCCGGGCAGGCCTTCGTTCGCCGGACCGTACGAGGGCCCGGCAGCCCAGTCGTCCACGAGAGCGTGTAGCTGGGCAGTGCCGCAGCGGAGCACCTATACCAGCGGATTCTGCTGGGCGAGGCGCGCTGAGACCGGCGCGGCCGGTGATGGGCGTCACCCCGATGTCCGTCGCGCCTTTCACCCCTTCTTCGGACAGGAACTGCTCGGAGGAGCCTTCACTGCTCAGAGTGACCGAGGCCGTACGGCAAGTGCGGACTCTTTGTCGCGCGGGCACGGACTCCGCATAGGCCGACGCTGCTGGTGCGTAACTCGCAGACCACCATGACCGCCGCGCTCGCCTGCCAACGGCGCGAGGACTCGCCAAGTTGGTCGTTCGTGTGGGCGAAATGGGGACGAGGTGATGCTTCTAGTCGAGGCAATCGAGGAGGCAGCCGACCGTACTGACCGAGGGCGGGGCTGGCGCGCCATGTAACAGATCACCGACCAGCGTCCGGTCCACCAACGGCTCGAAGAACGCATGCGCGCCCACGTCATCCACTGCCAATGCAGAGTGGCCCAGCGTCGACGCCCCATGGCCGAGCTGGGTGCTCGGGCGCGGGCCGAGCGGCGAAGCGCGCCCTACTCACCTACCCGGACCGGGCCCGCGTCGGGCAAGTCCAGGGGCTGCGGGGCAGAATGGCGGGCAGGCAGGTACCTCTCCCTTCGCCGGAGCCAGCGTACGGCTCATTGGCCATGCCCGACCTGGGCAGGACGCCGGCCAAAGCCCCTCCACCGTCCTCCGTGGTGCTGACCGTCCGTGGCGGTCAGATGGTGAAGAGGCGGAGTTTGACGCCGATGGAGTCGGCGAGGTGGGTCAGGTCGTCGGGGTCGCTGGTGACCACGGAGGCTTGGTGCTGGACGGCGGTCGCGACGACGATCGCGTCAACTACGTTGGAGGTTCCCGAGGCTCCGCAGGCGACGCCGGCGGAGCGGCCGGTGCGCTGGTCGCTGGGGAGGATGTCGCAGCCCTTGAGCACCCTGGAGATCTGGTGTTGCGGTCCGCCTCTCCAGGCTTGGGCGAGGACGACGACAGGCACGATGGGGCGGATGTGTGCGGCGGTGAGCTCGTCATGCAGGGCAAGGAAGCCCGGGTTGCGGCGCTCGGCGGCCAGCAGGGTGCCGGTGTCGTAGATGATCGTGCGCACTACCCGACCGCCGACCACGGCTCGTCGTCCAGCAGCCCGGTCTCCATGAGGAACTGGCGGGCGCGCTGCCTCGACTCCTCGGGGAGCGTGCCGTGCTCGCTCTCGTACTCCGCCACCAGTTCGCGCGCAGTGGCGCGGCCTTGGGCGTGCAGGAGAGCGATTTGCGCTTTCTCGACAGCAGCTTCTGCCAGCCAGACGGAGACCGGTTTGCCTTCTTCGGCGGCCGCAGCCTTAATCGTTTCTTCGACCTCGGGCGACACCGAGATCGACAGTTTCCGTGCGGTCATGCAGCCACCGTAACCGCACGGTAGGAAGACGCTCCTACCGTTTTCGCGAGAGGGTTCGCGCGTGGGTTGTGCAAGCTGATAGATCTGGACCGCCGTCTACCAGGATCAGGCGCCATGCTGACCGATCACGCGACGATCAGCCGGTGATCGGCGCGTTCACGGTCAGAACCTCCTCGCCCGCGGGTCCGTTCAGGCGGATCGAGAGCTCCCAGACGCCGGTCATCGGGAAGAACTCGCCCTCGGCGACGAAGTGGCCGGGTTCCGGCTTCTGGGCTGTGATCTCCGGCATGGCGTGGCCCATGGTGGGCATCACGGCGGACAGGGCCGCGCTGTTCGCGTCACCTGAAGTCAGCCGCACGTCCACGACGACGCGTCCGGTGGTCGGCCGGTCGATCGAGACGGTGGCGGCGTAGTGCGTTCCTCTGGCGGTCACCTGGAGCGGATCAGGGGCGGAGTTCCTTCCCACGATGAGAAACGTCACCACTGCCACCGCGAGGACGGCGACGGCCACCGCTGCGCGCTTCACTGTGCGGCTCCCGATGCCGTGACGTTGATGGTGAAAGGCGCGGTCACGATGTGGTCGCCGGTCGCGTACTGCGCCCAGGCGAGGTAGCGGCCAGCCGAAGGGAAGCTGAAGGTGAAGCGGAGCCGGGGGCCGGGGGTACCCATCTCGTGTACGTGGCCGAGGAAGGTGCCGTCCTGGCTGCGGATGATCAGGTGGCCGGTCATGCCCAGCCAGGGGCGTGGGGTGCCGGACGTGTTGAGTTCGATCGTCGTTGGGCGGCCCGCGACCGGAGCGGTGGGCTGCAGGAGCGGTGTAACGGCCTCAACGGGCGTCTCCGCCCCAACTGAAGTGTCGCCGCTGATGGTGAACTCGCCGGTGATCAGTTGCCCGCCAGAGTCCTCGCGCTCCAGTTCGGCGTACGCCAGATACCGGCCTGGCCGGTCGGCTCGCATCTTGACCTCCAGCCGGCCCGGTGCCGTGCGCAGCGGATGTATGTGGCGGAAATAGCGCCCGTCCTCGCTTGTCACGATTACGTGGGTGAGGGCCTCGTGGTGCAGGACGAGGTCGTCCACGGGGCGGCCGGTAGATCCGTCGACCAGGTCGAGCCGTAACGTGAACTCCTCTCCGGCGGCCGGGCGGGCCGGGAGCGTCGCCATCCGTCCCTGCGCGAACGGGCGCCCGCCGGTCTGCGTCCCCGACGCCGCCCCAGCTCCCATCCCCGCTCCCACCGTCGGCGCCACCGTGGGTGGGGCGCCGTCGGGTGGGGAAGCGGGGAGTAGGGGCTCGAAGATGACGACCATGGCGGCGACCGTCAAACCGATCGCGGCGCCGCCCGTCAGCAGCATCGCCTGATTGCGGCGGGCCAGTGCCCCGGTGAGCAGGCCGCCGATCAACAGCAGGGCTGCCACGAGCAGGCCGCCGTAGATCAGCAGCTCTATCGGCGACCCGCGGTCCACCAGGACGCGGAACGGCACCACGGCGGTCTCGTTCCCGGCGCGCAGCGTGAGTTCGTGCGGGCCGGTTCGGTCCACCGTGAGCTGCGTGTACTGAGGTTCGTACGCGGCCCGTGCCACGCCCGTCACCGTACGGCCGTCCGCGACCGAGCGCAGCTCCAGAGCGACCGGCAGGTCGGTGACCGGCTGGAAGGCGATGACACCGATCTGTAAAGGGCCGGGCACCCGCTTCGTCCCCTTGATCACGACGGTGACCTCCGTGCCCGCGATTGTCTGGGCGATCCGCAGATCCGCTCCGACCGTGACATTGTGCGCGGCGGCCGGAGCGGCGCCCGCCAGCATCAGGACGGCGGCCAGACAGAGGACCCGGAGGACTCGGATCATGCCCGGTCGGCGTCGGCCACGCTGGGCGGAACGGGCTCGGGGTCGACCGCGCTGGGCTGAACCGGCGTGGCAGCGGTCGCGTTGGGCGGAACCGGTTCGGCGTCGGCCGCGCTGGGCGAAACCGGCTCGGCACTGACCGCGTTGGGCAGGAACAGCGCCCCGAGCGCGAGCCCGACCAGTCCGGCCACGACCGGCGCGCCGGTCCACAGCTCGGTGACAGCGGGCAGCCCGCCGCCCGCCACCGATGCCGTCCCGATGTACAGCGACCAGGTGAGGAAGCCCGACAACCCGGCGAACGCCCAGTAAGCGCCCCGTCGCTCGCCCGAGGGCTTCAGCCACAGAATCAGCAGGTCGCTCACGAGGCCCGCGGCCACGAACGTCAGCAGCACCGCCAGATTCCCGAACGCGGTCTGCGCGCCCGACATCAGGATGCCCACCGCGTGCAGGATGGTCACGCTGCCGAACGGCAGGCGCCAGCGACGCGCCAGCAGCAGTACGGGGGCGAGCGTGACGACGTTGCTGATGACCATGCCGCTGGCCAGCCGGTCGGCGCCCTGGTCGTGCATGTCGGAGAAGGCCCTGACAATGCCCTGCGGACCCCACTGGAGGGCGTCGGCGTACCCCAGGAACAGCGACACCAGCGTGGTGGCGAACGCGAGCCCGATCAGTGCCGGGAGCATCCGGCCCAGCGAAGGGCTCGGGCCAAGGCCGGGGGCGTTCCACAGGGAGCGGAGCGGTGTGGTGATGATGAGGAGCATCGTTACGATCAGCCCGAGATGCGAGGGGCTGAACAGGATGTTGAGGGTGGTCTCGATGCCGAGGAAGGTGTGCCACATCATGTCCGCGAGCCCGAAGACGGCGAACCCGGGAATCGCGAGCAGCCCGGCCAGGTAGCCCGTGGGCACCGCCGCGACCCCCTGTCGGCCGGCCTGGACGTTGCGCCATACCTGCCAGATGATCCAGCCGGATACCACGGCGAACCCCGAATAGAACGCCGCGTGCCAAGGCGTGAAGAACGTCTCCAGCTGCGTCAGGTTCGAGTGCGCCCACGCGTCGATCATCAAGCCGATGCCGAACCAGACGCCCAGCAGCGCGGTGACCAGGTCCGTTCTGGGTGACACCCAGCCGCGCTGCTCTCCCGAGTCCGCGAGTAATCGCCGTATCCCAGTGTTGGTCACTGCCATGTCAAGACTCCCTTCTCCTAGATCGAATAGATCGGGTAGCTCGAATCCTGGCAGACGGAGCTGGGAGACGAGCGCCCGGGTGATGATCTTCTCTAAGGTCGATCGTCATCGTCACGCATGGTTGCGGACTTCGTACGAGGCCCTGCCAAGCCGTGTGAAGATCGGGGTTGACAACGATGTCATACGCGGCACTTGATAGTTCTATGTCCGCACCGCTGCTGGAAGCCCGCGGGATCGTCAAGAGTTACGGCCACGTGGAGGCTCTGCGCGGCGCGGACTTCGCGCTGCTCCCAGGCGAGGTCGTCGCGTTGGTCGGCGACAACGGCGCCGGGAAGTCGACGCTGGTCAACATCCTTTCGGGCGCCGAAGGGCCGGACGCCGGTGAGATCGTCGTGGATGGCGAGCCGGTGGAGTTCGGGTCGGTCGAGGAGGCCAGGGGTGCCGGAATCGAGACGGTCTATCAGGATCTGGCGCTGTGTGCTGATCTGAGCCCGGCGGCCAATTTCTTTCTCGGCAGGGAGCTGCTTCACAAGGGCCTGCGCGGTCGGCTTGGGCTGCTCGACAACGCGGCCATGCGCGCCCGTACCAGAGAGGCCTGTGAAACGCTCGGGGTGCGGCTCAAATCGCAGAGTGCGCCTGTTTCCACGTTGTCGGGTGGGCAGAGGCAGGGGGTCGCGGTCGCGCGGGCGGTGACGTGGGCGCGCAGGGTGGTGTTCATGGACGAGCCGACCGCCGCGCTCGGGGTGGTGCAGACGCAGAAGGTGCTCGATCTCATCCGCCGGGTGCGGGACACCGGGGTGGCGGTGGTGCTGGTCAGTCACAACATGCAGGACGTCAAGGCAGTGTCTGATCGGGTTGAGGTGCTGCGGCTCGGGCGGCGGGTGGCCAGGTTCGAGACGGCGCGGGTCTCGATGGAGGATCTGGTCGGGGCCATGACAGGCGCCATCGAACAGGCCGCTGAGGAAGCAGTCGCCGGTCAAGGTGCTGAAGAAGCCTCCGGTCAAGCCACGACCCAAGCAACTGGGCAAGAAGGCCAGCCGGAGATTCCCAGGTGAGAGGCTCAAGTGAGCGTAGTTGAATCGCCGCCCGAAGCAAGCGCCCCCGAGAAGACCCGCCTGCGCGACCGCCAAGTCATCTGGATCGCCGCCGTCCTGGCCGCCCTCCTGGTCCTCTTCTCGATCCTGCGCCCAACCAGCTTCGCCACCTCCTTCAACCTCCTCAACCTCGTCAGCGACGCCGCCATCCTGCTCCTGCTCGCCACCGGCATGACCTACGTGATCATCACCGCGGGCATCGACCTCTCCGTCGGGGGAGTGCTGGTGTTCAGCGCGGTCGCGGCCACCAAGCTCATGGACGCCACCGGCTCACTCCTGCTCGGCGCCGCGACCGCCGTACTGACCGGTCTGGCCTGGGGGCTGCTGAACGGCTTTCTGATCGCCAAGGGCCGCATCCCGGCGCTGATCGTGACGCTCGGCACCCTGGGCATGTCGCTCGGCGGCGCGCTGCTGCTGACCGGCGGCGTGGACCTGCGCGCGCCCGGCGACCTCAACCTCGGCCTGGGGCTGGCGCGCT
This sequence comes from Nonomuraea sp. NPDC049158, assembly GCF_040648335.1. Classification (NCBI taxonomy): domain Bacteria; kingdom Bacillati; phylum Actinomycetota; class Actinomycetes; order Streptosporangiales; family Streptosporangiaceae; genus Nonomuraea; species Nonomuraea sp. NPDC049158. The sequence continues at coordinate 19,179 of NZ_JBEZDM010000012.1, read as the reverse complement.
GGCTCGGCGTGCCGGTGATCGCGTGGATCTGCGCCGCGATCACCGCCGTGCTCGGCGTCACGCTGGCGCGCACCCGCTTCGGCCGCCACACGTACGCGATCGGCTCCAACGCCAAGGCGGCCCGCCGTGGCGGTGTGGCCGTGAACAGGCATTTGATCAAGGTGTACGGCCTGGCGGGGCTGCTGGCGGGCCTGGCCGGGTACCTGTCGCTCGCCAAGTACGGGATCACCGGCGTCTCCGCCCACTCCACCGACAACCTCCAGGCCATCGCGGCCGTGGTGATCGGGGGCACCTCGCTGTTCGGCGGCGTGGGGACCGTGGTCGGGACGGTCATCGGGGTGTTCATCCCGGTGGTGCTGCAGAACGGGTTCCAGATTCTCGGGGTGCGGCCGTTCTGGCAGCAGGTGGTGGTGGGCGCCGTGCTCGTCGCCGCCGTCTATGTCGACCAGTGGCAGCGCGGCAGGCGCGACCAGTAAGGAGACAGGCATGCGTAAGGCTCTGGCACTCGCGACGCTGTTGCTCACCGTCGCGGCCTGTGGTGGTGGTGGGACGACAGCCCAGAGTGGGCCGACCAAGATAACGCTCATCCAAGGTCTGGCGGGGGAGGAGTTCTACGAGACCATGGCCTGTGGCGCGAAGGCCAAGGCCAAGGAGCTGGGCGTGCAGCTTGACGTACAGGGGCCGCAGAAGTTCGACCCGACGCTGCAGACGCCGATCGTCAACTCGGTCATCGCGAGCAAGCCCAACGCCATGCTGATCGCGCCGACCGACGTGAAGGCGCTGATCGCGCCGCTCACCCAGGCCAAGCAGCAGGACATCAAGATCATCCTGGTGGACACGGTGGTCGAGGACCCGAGCATCGGGCTGTCCCGGATCAGTACCGACAACGTCAAGGGCGGCGCCGCCGCCGCGAAGGCGCTGGCCGAGCAGATCGGCGACAAGGGCAAGGCGCTGGTCATCTCCACCGACCCGGGCGTCAGCTCGGTGGACGCCCGGATCAAGGGGTTCGAGGAGGAGATCAAGGCGAGCCATCCGGGGATCTCCTATCTCGGCGTCCAGTACTCGCACAACGACGTCAGCGAAGCCTCCAAGATCGTCAACGCGGCGCTGGCCAAGGACCCGGACCTGGCCGGGATCTTCGCCACGAACCTCAACTCGGCCACCGGCGCGGGCTCCGCGCTCCAGCAGGCGGGCAAGCTGGACAAGGTGAAGATGGTCGGCTTCGACGCCGGTCCCGCACAGGTCAAGCAGCTCCAGGACGGCGTCGTGTCCGCCCTGATCGCCCAGCTGCCCGGCGAGATCGGCGCCAAGGGCGTCGAGCAGGCCGTCGCCGCGGTGAAGGGCCAGCCGGTCACCGCCTCCATCCCGACCGACGCCACGATCGTCACCAAGCAGAACCTGAACACCCCCGACATCCAGAAGATCCTCTACAAGGCGGGCTGCTGAGGGCCGATAGGCTGACCCGGTGCGGAGTACGAACCGGGCCGAGCAGGCAGACCAGCGCAGGGCCGAGCTCCTGGAGGCCACCCGCAAGGTGGTTCTGGAGCGCGGCCTGGCCCACACCCGGATCGCCGACATCGCCAAGTCGATCAACGTCAGCGGCGGCCTCATCCACTACCACTTCGCCACCAAGGACGAGCTGATCACCGCCATGCTGCGGGCCACCCTCGACATCGAGGGCGCCCGCCTGGGGGAGCTGGTGGCCGGCCCCGGCACCGCGATCGAGCGCCTGGACCGGGTCCTGCGCTATTACATCCCGGAGTCCCGTTCCGACCAGAGCTGGCTGCTGTGGATCGACGCCTGGAACACCGCCCTCCGCGAGCCGGCGGTCAGCGAGATCATGCTGGAGCTCGAATCGGCGTGGCTGGGGGCCCTCACTCAGGTCCTCGCGGACGGTACGGAGTCAGGCGAGTTCAGCTGCGAAGACCCGGCGGCCTCCGCCGAGCGCATCGACGCCATGCTGGACGGCCTGATCATCCGCTACACCCTTCACCCGGCGGTCCTGACCCGCCCCCGCCTGCTGGATCACGCGCACACGGCGGCGGCCAGAGAGGCCGGCATAGAGCCTTCAACTTTCAACTAGGGAAGGCGCTTTCCCGGCAGGTCCAAAAAAAGGGACTACGCGGGCAGCGCAGCCAGGAGGAAGGCCAGCCGGGCGGCCGCGCCCTCGACGTCGTCCGTCGTGCCGAGCCGATATCCCCACGAGGTGATGAAACTTCCACTCTCGGAGAGAGTGACGGTTTCGGCGAGGTTCGCGGAGAAGCGGTTACGCACGGAGACGTAAGCGGGGTCGCTGGAAAGAGCGAGGTTCTGAATCGCCAGGTCGGCGTGTCGTCTCGCATACCAAGCAAACCGCTCGAGGCTGAGCGCGGTGTCAAGCATCATGCGTCACCTCCGCAACGTTCTCGCGACAGAATTGCACGATCTTGTGGCGGGAGGCAAGCAATTGCGATGGTTAATGTGAGGATTGTTTCCGGTAGTCGTTAAGAATGCCGATGATGACCTCCCGGCCCGCCTCGTCGAACTCCGCGCACTTCGCGTAGTCCTCGAAGGCCCGCACGTAGAAGGCGATGTCGTCGGGGTCGCGCAGCACCAGGTCCTTCGTCATGGTGGCCAGGCCGATCATGGCCTCGTTGTAGATCCAGAACCCGTTGATCGGCGACGAGGGGATCTCGGTGCTGAACGGGATGACCCCGAACTCCACGTTCGGCAGCGTGCTCACCGCCAGCAGCCGGTCGAGCTGGCCGTGCATGACGTCGAGCGGGGCGATCCGGGTGCGTAGCGCCGACTCCGTCACGACGAACCTGAACGTGCGGCTCCGGTCGTAGAGGATCTCCTGGCGCTGCATCCGTACGCGAACGGCCGCGTCGATCTGGTCGGCGGCGCTGTAGAGGCGCTTGACCTTGCGGAAGACGTGCCTGGCGTACTCGGAGGTCTGCAGCAGCCCGATCACGATCGCCGGCTCGAACACCCGGAAGAGCTTGGTACGCGCCTCCAGGTCGCGGATGTCCTCCTGGAGCGCGGCCAGGCCGCTGCGGTGCCGCTGCTTCCAGTCGTCGTGCCGCTCCAGCAACGCCATGGACTGACGGATCAGGTCGTCGGCCGTCTCCGGAGGCGCGTGTACGGCAGCCGCCCAGACGACCACGTCGTCCTCTGTGGCGGTCTGCCGGGCGTTCTCCAGGCGTGACACCTTCGACGGCTGCCACCGGAGCCTCTCGGCCAGATCTTTGCCCGAAAGGTGGGCGGCCTCGCGCAACTGGCGTAGCTGGCTGCCGAGGTCGACGCGCGCCTGCTGAAACGACGTCACCGCATGAGGCTAGACCGGGTTGCGTGGATCATGCCAGACCCGGTCTGCAATTGTGATCAATCGGTCGCTGGGGGTGTCCCGTCCCTGCTCGGGAAAGCGGTTACCGGAGTTTCGGCCATGACTCGGCGGGCTATTTCGGTGATGAGCTCGCGGGGAACCTCCACTGCCGTCTCGCCATCGAGGATGTCGCGAAGGTCCGCGAGTGCTTCTTTGTCGGTGAGTTCGAGGCCCTGAACGACGATCGTGCCCCGATCGGTCTCGTACAGGGTGGGGCAGGCGCCCGCCTCCGAGGTGGAGCCGAGGAACCGCATCCGCATATCTATCCTTCCCCGAGCATCAACTGCAATTGCGCGCAATTGTATGACTCAGGCGGACATAAGTGATCGTTTTGGGAAAAATCGGTATTTAGAGCAGCCCTCCCATGAACTCCTGGGCCCTCGCGAACAGGGCCAGCGTGGTGGCATGCAGCCGGTCGCCGATGTCCTTGGGGGCCTGGCCCGCGCAGGCCCTGGCATGGGTGCCCTCCAGGACGATGCCCAGCTTGAAGCAGGCCAGCACGGCGTACCAGTCGATGGCCGACAGGTCGCGCTCGGACAGAGCCGCGTAGTAGGCGACGAGCTCTCCCGGCGATGGCAGGCCCGGGACGTGCTCGTTGTTCGACGGCCAGGTGGCCAGCAGCCAGCCCAGGTCGAGCAGCGGGTCGCCGATGGTGGACATCTCCCAGTCGACGATCGCCGCCACCCGGGGGCCGTCGTGGGCGAACATCAGGTTCGCGAAGTGGTAGTCGCCGTGCATGACCCCCGGCGTGAACGTCGCGGGCCGCTGCCGCTCCAGCCACTCGGCCGTCTCGGCGAGGCGCGGGATGTCGGGTCCGGGGTAGCCGTCGAGCCGGCAGTACGAGTCGAGCTCCTTGAGCCAGCGCGGCACCTGCCGTTCGAGGAACCCGTCAGGCCGGCCGAAGCCGGGCAGCGCGGCGGGATCGACGCGCCCCAGCTCGGCCAGCGCGCCAGCCGCCTCCAGCCCCATCCGGTGCCGGATCGCCGGGTCGGAGGCGTGCGGCTCGGGCAGCCCGTTCGACGGGTTGAAGCCGTCGACCGGCTCCATCAGGTAGTAGACCGGCTCGTCCGCCGTCTGCGCGGCCACCAGCCTCGGCGCGGGCACCGGGGTGTCGCGCAGCGCCGCGAGCACCCGCGCCTCCCGGCGCAGCACCTCGTTGCTCTGCTGGCGCGCGTGCAGGGGAGGTCTGCGCAGGATGTACGGGGTGCCGCCGCGTTCGAAGCGGACCATGACGTTCTGCGTGCCGCCGAGGACCGGGACGGCGTCGCCGATGACGCCGCCGGGCAGCCCCTGGGCGTCCATCCAGGCGCCGAGCGCGCTGAAGTCGATGGCGCCGACGTCGATGTGGGTGGAGGTCATCGCCGCCCTTTAGTAGAATGAAGTTCTAGTACCTTATGAGAGGCGCGTTCAGCCGGTCAACCGAGCGCCTGCATGTACGGCAGGAACTGGCGGGCCCGGTCGCCAGGAAGCTCGCCGCCCAGCACCATGAGCGAGACCGGCCACGGGTTGCCGATCCCGTGCTCACCCGCCCACCTGACCAGGTCGTCCTTGGCCAGGTCGAGGTCCAGTCGCACGACGCCGCCCACGTCCAGGGCCAGGTCGCCGATCAGCGCTTCGGCGGTCGCCTGGTCGCGTGCCACCACAGGGCCGATGACCACGTTGCCGTCGTTGCGCCACGCGTGCCCGAACCCGCCTTCGGTGACCCGCACCTGCTCCCCGAAATCGAACATGCGGCGCAGCAGCGGCGACCTGTCCGTGCCGAACACCTCCGCGTCCAGCGCCAGGATCGCGCCGAGGTCCTCCTGCGCGGCGGGCCGGGTCCGGCCGGAACGCTCGCCCTGGAAGACGCCGGTGTGCGCGGCGACCCTGCCGACGGTACGGAAACCGAGCCGCTCGTACAGCGGGCGCCCGTTCTCGGTCGCGTGCAGCCAGACGACGCGGTCTCCGGCCTGCCGCAGCACGTGCTCCATCAACTTGCCTGCCAACCCCTGCCTGCCGTACCTGGCGGCGGTGAGGACCATGCTGATCACGGCGTGACCGGGGCCGTAGCGGGTCAGGATGTTCGTCGCGGCGAGGCCGTCCCCGTCGGGCGCGTCGATTCCGTACACCTCGCCGACCTCGAACAGCAGCCCCCACTTGTGCCGCTCGGGCGGCCACTCGCGGTCCTGGGCCAGCCGGGTGCAGGCGTCGAGGTCGGCTCGGGACAGCAGGCGCGGGTTCATGCCGCACAGCCTTCCCGGTCCCCGGCCGCTCGTTCAAACGATTTACTAGGCGTGTGGAATGCGTGGTGGCGGTCGATGTGGGTGGGACGACGCTGAAGGGCGGCCTCGTCGGCCGCGACGGAACTCCGCTGTACGTGGAGCGCCGGGCCACGCCGCGTGCCGAGGGCCCCGAACGGGTGATCGCCGCCATCTCGGCCTTCGTCACGGACCTGTCCCGCCGCCGCACATCCGGCGACCTGGAGCCCGTCGCCGTGGGGCTGGCCGTGCCGGGGCTGGTGACGGCGACGCACGCGGTGTTCTCCGCCGCGATCGGCTGGCGTGACGTGCCCGTCGAGGCGTTCACCGAGGTCGACCTGCCGGTCGCGCTCGGCCACGACGTCCGTTCGGCGGGGGAGGCCGAACTGGCGTACGGCGGCGGGTCGGGAGACGTGTTGTACCTCCCCATCGGCACCGGCATCGCGGGCGCGGTGGTCCTTTCCGGCAGCCTGTACGGCGGAGCCGCCGGCTGGGCCGGCCAGATCGGCCACATCCCGGTACGGCCCGACGGTCTCCTCTGTGCCTGTGGCCAGCGCGGCTGCCTGGCGGCGTACGCCTCGGCCTCGGCCATCGCGGCCCGCTGCGGCGAGAACTCCGCCGCCGACGTGGTCGCCCGCGTGCTGACGGGCGACGCCCAGGCCGTGGCGGTCTGGAACGAGGCGGTGGAGGCGCTGTCCCTGGCCCTGGCCACGTACACCCTGCTGCTGGACCCGGCCCTGGTCGTCATCGGCGGCGGCCTCTCGCTGGCGGGCGACACCCTGATCGCGCCCCTCCGCGACCGGCTGCCGGCCCTGCTCACCTTCCGCCGTCCACCGGCCCTGCGCGTCTCGGCCCTCGGCGTCCACGCGGGCCTGCTGGGCGCGGGCCTCCTGGGCTGGCGCGCCCAGGAAGCCCACTGGCAACCGATCAGCCGATGACACGCTCTGGCGTGTCCAGCCAGATGTGCTGGCCCTCGGGGGTGACCGTCATGCCGAACCGGTCACGGTCGGGCTCGCCCCAGCTCACCCACCGGTAGTAGGCGTCCACGGCCTCCTGCCAGACGTCCCGGTCGCCGATCTGGAAGACCTCGTAGACATCTCGCTTCGGCTCCCAGGTCGCCGCCGCCCACCGGTCGCTGTCGCCGATGACCCACATGCGATAGAAATCAGCCTCGCGGTAGGTGCGAGATTGCAGGCCGGTCAGCGTCGAGATCGCCAGGTCGGCTCCGGCCGGGGCGTAGGCGAGGGTGCGCGGGTCGATCCTGGTGGTGGACAGTTGCGCCTGGTCGGGGTCGAAGTCGCCGATGTCGGTGCTCCGCTGGGAGCGCATCATCATGTACGAGGCGAAGCCGGGGAAGCGGCCGATCGCCGTGCCGTCCGGCCTGACCACGAGCCGCAGCGCATTGTTGAGGCCGAAGCCGGGACAGTATGGGGCGACGATCACCGCGCCGGGCCGGGACTGTGCTATCCAGGCGTAGGGCACGGTGTGGATGCCGCACGTGACATGCACCCGATCGAAGGGGGCGTGGCCGGGGAAGCCGTACGCGCCATCGCCGACGAGAAGATGCGGCTGTACTCCTGCGGCGACGAGGTTCTTGGCCGCCTGCTCGGCGTTAGCCCTGTCGATTTCGATCGAGGTGACGTTGGTCGCGCCGGCCACGTGAGAGAGCAGAGCGGCGGTCCAGCCGGTGCCGGTGCCCACCTCGAGCACCTGATGGCCGGGTTCGGGGTCCAGCCATTGGAGCAGGTCCGCTACGGTGCTGGGCGCGGAATTGGACGAGGTGGAGCCTCTGACGCCGAGCTTGATCTCGGTGGCACCGTCATCGACCTGGGTGACGAGCACACTGTCGGAGTAGACCACCTCCCACCAGGTATCGGGGTCGGCGTCGCGGTCGATGATGATCTCGCGCTCGTCCAACCCGACGAACGCCTGCGCGATCGACGGGATGAACAGGTGACGGGGAACGGCTCGCAGCGCGCTGAGCACCCACTTGCTGCGTGGGGAAACGGCCATGATCTCGTCGAGCATCCGCTCGATTCGGCCGGGGGCGTTCACTTCTTGTCCCCGTTGTCTTTGTTGTCCTTGTTGTCGCCCTTTCCGCCGCTGTGCTTGCCGTTTCCGCCGCACAAGGTGTCTTCGTCCTTGGCCTTGGGGGCAATGTACGGCTTGTACTTCTTGGGGTCGCCTTCGTGCTTACCCATGACGATCTCCGTCGCCTAGTTAGCGACTCCGCATAGTCATCCCGCCGGTAACAATAAGACTACGGACTGTGATCGAGCAAGTGGATTCCGCTTTCAGGCCAGCAGCGTCGCCGGCACGTCGACCGGCTGGGCGCGTAGCTGCTCGCCAAGGGCCTTGGCCTGGGGGTCCATGCGAGGACTGGCCGCCACGCCCCTACCCAGCAGGCCGTGGACGACGAAGTTGAGCGCATGGAGGTTCGGGAGTTCGTAGCGGGTGATCCGGTGGGTCACCAGGTCAGGGAGGAGCTCCTTCAGGCGGTCCGTCGTCAGGTAGGTGGCCAGCCAGCCGTACCGCTCCGCCGTGTCGACCCAGACGCCCAGATTGGCGTTGCCGCCCTTGTCGCCCGAGCGGGCACCCGCCAGGCGGCCCAGCGGGAGGCGGACGGTGGGCTGGTCCGTCGAAAGCCGCGACGGGGGGCGCCGTACAACGTCCGGCTCCGAGTCGGCCGCTGCCGAGACGCCCACGGGCACGGGAACCTCATCGCCGTCCAGGAAGACCTGAGCCCGCACCTCCGCAGCCGGTACCAGGACTGGCCAGTACACCCCGTACGGCGACGCGTTGCCCGGCGGGGTGAGGCCGTAGAAGCCGGGATACCCGGCCAGCCCCGTCTCCACGACGGCCGAGGAGAAGGCGCGGCCGGCCCGGCGCTGGTCGGCGTCCATGACCGTGATCCGCAGCAGCCCCCCGTCCGCGAGCGTGACGTCCACCGAGTCGAACGACTCCTTCGGCACCCTGGCCCAGATCGCCTCCTCCGCCACGCGGGCCTTGGCCTCGATGTCCAGGCCCGTCAGGACCAGCGTCATCGTGTTGCGGTATCCGGCCAGGTAGTTGACCGCGACCTTGAGCGTGCCGGGCGGCGGCTCGCCGCGTACGCCCGAGACGCGCACCCGGTCGGGGCCGTCGTCCGACAGCGTGATGGTGTCGAAGCGGGCCACCACGTCGGGCCCGAGGTAGCGGGGACCGGCGATCTCGTAGACGAGCTGGGCGGTCACCGTGCCGATCGAGACCAGGCCGCCCGTCCTCGGGTGCTTGGTGATCACGGAGGAGCCGTCGGCGTGCAGCTCGGCGATGGGGAAGCCGCAGTGCGCCAGATCCGGTACGTCCTGGAAGAACGCGTAGTTGCCACCCGTGGCCTGGCAGCCGCATTCGATGATGTGGCCCGCGACCACCGAGCCCGCCAGGGGATCGAGGTCGCCGGGCTGCCAGCCGTACCGCCAGATGCCGGGGCCCGTCACCAGGGCGGCGTCCGTGACGCGGCCCGTCACCACGACGTCGGCACCCGCCGACAGGGCCGCCGCGATCGGGCGCCCGCCCAGGTAGGCGTTGGCGGTCAGGGGCGTCGCGGCGAGCTGCTCGCCGGTGTCGGCGTTGGTCAGGTCCAGGTCGCGGCCGGTGAGGTCGTCGCCGGTGACGTGGGCGACCCTGGGGGAGAGGCCGAGGCGGGCGGCGAGCTCGTGTACGGCGGCGGCGCACCCGGCCGGGTCCAGCCCGCCGGCGTTGGTCACGATTTTTATGCCGTTATCGAGGCAGGTGCCGAGGACCTCTTCGAGCTGGGTCAGGAACGTCGGCGCGTAGCCGGGGCGGCCCTTGAGGCGGTTGCCGGCCAGGATGAGCATCGTCAGCTCCGCCAGCCAGTCGCCCGTGAGCACGTCGATCGGCCCGCCCTCGACCATCTCCCGCGCGGCCGACAGCCGGTCACCGTAGAAGCCGCTGCAGTTGGCGATGCGGAGTGTCATGAAGAAGGAACCCATTTGGCGGGGCGCTTGCCCATGAAGGCCGCGATGCCTTCCTGACCTTCTTCGGAGGTGAAGCGCTGGGCGGACAACGCGGTCATCTGCCGCAGCCCCTCCTCGAACGACACCTGTGGCAGCTCCCTGACCAGCCGTTTCGTGATGGCCAGCGCCTCGGGGCCGCCCTTGAGCAGCATCCCGGCGTAGTGCCGCACTGTCGCGTCGAGCTCCTCGGCGGGCACGGCCCGCGTCAGCAGCCCGATCTCCACCGCCCTGGCCGCGTCGAACACCTCGCCGGTCAGGAAGTACTCGGCCGCCGCCCGGGGATCGAGCCTGCGCAGGACCGGCACCGAGATCATGGCGGGCACGACGCCGAGCCGTACCTCCGTGAAGGCGAACGAGGCCGTCTCCGGCGCGATCGCGAAGTCGCACGCGGCCACCAGGCCGAGCCCGCCCGCGCGGGCGGTGCCGTTCAGGTGGCAGATGACCGGCTTCGGGCTCTCCCAGATCAACGAGAGGATCTCCGGGAACGATGCCGTCACCGGCGCGTCGCCGACCCCGGAAGCGGGCTCGACGCGCTGCTCCTTCAGGTCGGCGCCCGAGCAGAACACCGGGCCCGCGCCGGTCAGCACGATCACCCGGACCTCCGGCTCGGTCAGTGCCCAGTTCAGCCGGCGTTCCAGGTCGCCGAGCAGCCGTACGGACAGCGCGTTCCTGTTGGCCGGCGAGTCCAGCGTGATCGTCGCGATGCCGCCGGCCAGCTCCTTGTGGACCAGGCTCGTCATGAGTCCCCTTCTCGGATGATCGCCAGCACGGCGCCCGCCTCGACCTGCTGCCCCTTCTCGACGTGTACGCCGGAGACGACGCCGTCGGCGGGCGCGGCGATCTGATGCTCCATCTTCATCGCCTCCAGCACCAGCACCGCCTGGCCCTTCGTCACGCGGTCACCCGGCTCCACCTCGACCCGCAGCACGCTACCCGGCATGGGGGCGAGGAGTGAGCCCGGCGCGACCTGCTCGACGGGTTCGGGCAGCCGGGGCGCGGGCGTCAGCTCGACGGAACCGCCGGGGGAGTCGACGCAGACCTTCCCGTCGTAGTGGGCGATCTCGAAGGTGTGCCGTACGCCGCCGCGTTCCAGGACGATTCTGGACGGGTCCGCATGGACCAGCTCGATTCCGTCGGGGAGCGGCTCGTAGACGACCTCGGCCTCGTCGAAGACGGCGCGCGAGGGCTGCGACCGGACGTTGCGCCAGCCGGAGGGCAGGCTGCGCAGGACCGGCGCGGCGGCCCGGTTGGCGGCGGCCTGGGCCAGGGCGGCGGCCAGCACGGCCAGCTCATCGAGGTGTTTCAGGCCGGGCTCGTGTCCGTCCAGGAACCCGGTGTGCGTGTCCCCGGCCCTGAAGTCACGATTTTTCAGGACGCTGAGCAGCAAATCCCTGTTCGTGGTGAGCCCGTGGATCTGAGCGCGTCGCAGCGCCGTCGTCAGCTTCCGTACCGCCTCGTCCCGGGACGAGCCATGAGCGATCACTTTGGCGAGCATCGCGTCGTAATGAGCGGAGACGACCGACCCGGCCTCGACCCCTGAGTCAACCCGTACGTCCCCAGGCACCTCGAACCGCCGCAAGATCCCGGTCTGCGGAAGATAGTCCTCGTCCTCCGCGTACAGCCGCACTTCGACCGCGTGCCCCTGAGGCGGCGGCGGCGAGCCCGGCAGCGCCAGCCCCTCGGCCACCTCGATCTGCAGCCGTACCAGGTCCACGCCGTAGACCAGCTCGGTGACCGGGTGCTCGACCTGGAGCCGGGTGTTCATCTCCAGGAAGGCCACCTGGTCGCCCTTGACCAGGAACTCCACGGTCCCGGCGCCGACGTAGCCGATGGTCCTGGCCGCCCTGACCGCCGCCTCGCAGAGCTCGTCCCTGACCCGCTGGGTGATGCCGGGCGAGGGGCATTCCTCCACGACCTTCTGGTGCCGGCGCTGGATGCTGCACTCCCGCTCGCCGAGCGCCCACACGGTGCCGTGCCGGTCGGCCAGGATCTGTACCTCGACGTGCCTGGCCCCTTCGAGCAGCGGCTCGAGGAACACGGTCCCGTCGCCGAACGCCGCCTCGGACTCGCGCCGCGCCGACGCGATCTCCCGCTCCAGCTCGGCGGGGTCGCGCACCACCCGCATACCCCGCCCGCCACCACCGGCCGACGCTTTCACCAGCACGGGGAACTCCGTGACCGCCGCCGTCAGTGACGGCAGCAGCGGCACCCCGGCCTCGTCCATCAGCCGCTTGGCCTCGATCTTCGACCCCATGGCCGCGATCGACGCCGGCGACGGGCCGACCCACACCAGCCCGGCATCCAGCACAGCCTGGGCGAAGTCCGCGTTCTCCGACAGGAACCCATATCCCGGATGCACGGCGTCGGCGCCGGCCGCCTGGCAGGCCGCCACGATCCGCTCGATGTCCAGATAGGTCTCCGCGGGCTTGGCACCGTGCAGCCGTACCGCGTAGTCGGCCTCGGCCACGTGCGGCGACCCGGCGTCGGCGTCGGAGAAGACGGCCACGGTCTCGATGCCGAGCGAACGGCAGGTACGGAAGACGCGCCGGGCGATCTCGCCCCGGTTCGCGACGAGCAGACGAGTGATCACGGCCGGAACACCCCGAATCCCGCCGCCTCGGGCACCGCTGCACTGTTGATCGCCGACAGGCACAGCCCCAGCACGGTCCTGGTGTCGCGCGGGTCGATCACCCCGTCGTCATAGAGCCGCCCCGACAGGAAGTACGGCAGTGACTCCGCCTCGATCTGCGCCTCCACCATCGCCCGCATGGCCGCGTCGCCCTCCTCGTCGTACACCTGACCGCGCGCCTCGGCCGAGGCCCGCCCGACGATCGACAGCACCCCGGCGAGCTGCGCGGGCCCCATCACCGCGGACTTCGCGCTCGGCCACGCGAACAGGAACCGCGGATCGTAGGCCCGGCCGCACATCCCGTAGTTTCCGGCGCCGTAGGAGGCACCCATCACCACGGTGAGATGCGGCACCGTCGAGTTGGACACCGCGTTGATCATCATCGCGCCGTGCTTGATGATGCCGCCCTGTTCGTAGTCCTTGCCGACCATGTAACCGGTCGTGTTCTGGAGGAACAGCAACGGAGTGCGCGACTGGTTCGCGAGCTGGATGAACTGGGTCGCCTTCTGCGATTCCTCACTGAACAGCACGCCACGCGCGTTGGCCAGGATCCCGACCGGATAGCCGTGCAGCCGCGCCCACCCCGTCACCAGCGAGGCCCCGTACAGCGGCTTGAACTCCTCGAACTCACTGCCGTCCACGATCCGCGCGATCACCTCGCGCGGATCGAACGGCACCTTCAGATCCTGCGGCACGATCCCGAGGAGCTCTTCGGCCGGATATCGGGGCTCCTGTACGGCCTGAGGCCGCGTGCCCAGCTTGCGCCAATGGAGCGACCGGATGATCTGCCGCCCGAGCCGCAGCGCGTCGTGCTCGTCGAGGGCCAGGTAGTCGGCCAGGCCGCTGGTACGCGCGTGCATGTCGGCGCCGCCGAGCGACTCGTCGTCGGACTCCTCGCCGGTCGCCATCTTGACCAGCGGCGGCCCGCCGAGGAACACCTTGGCCCGCTCCTTCACCATCACCACGTAGTCGCTCATCCCGGGCACGTAGGCCCCGCCGGCCGTGGAGTTGCCGAACACGAGCGCGATCGTCGGAATCCCCGCCGCCGACAGCCGCGTCAGGTCCCGAAATATCCGCCCACCCGGGATGAAGATCTCCTTCTGCGTCGGCAGGTCCGCGCCACCGCTCTCCACCAGATTGACGTACGGCAGGCGGTTGCGCAGGGCGATGTCGGCGGATCTGAGCGACTTCTTGAGCGTCCACGGGTTCGACGCGCCGCCCCTGACCGTGGGATCGTTCGCGGTGATCACGCACTCGACGCCCTCGATCACCCCGATTCCGGTGACCATGCTGGCGCCCACCGGGAACTCGCTGCCCCACGCGGCCAGCGGCGACAACTCCAGGAAGGGGGAGTCGGGATCGATAAGCAGCTCGATCCGCTCGCGGGCCAGCAGCTTGCCCCGTTTCCGGTGCCGCTCCATGTATTTGTCGCCGCCGCCCGCGACCGCCTTGGCCTGCTCGGCGTCGAGCTCTTCCAGCTTGCCCAGCATCGCCGCGCGCCGCTCCTGATAGTCGGCGCCGCTGGGATCGAGCCTGCTCCGGATCACACGCCCTCCTGTTGCCAACTTGACGCCGATGTCAACCCGATGGCCCTGGCCCAGAGCTTGGTGAGCAGTTCCACGGCCGTCCGCTCGTCGGCCCGCTCGCCCAGGTCAAGCCAGACGTGGGCGAAGTGCTCCACCATCCCGCCCAGCATGACGGCCGTCAGCCGGGGATCGAGGGCCGGATCGGCCAGCCCCTGCTCCTGCAACCGGCGCAGCCCCTCGGCGCCACGCCGGACGAACACCTCGCGCAGCTCAAGCAGCAGGCCACGCAGGCCCTCCTCGGCGGTGGCGGCCTGTTCGAGCATCCGGACCAGCCTGGAGTTGGCCGCCCAGGCCCGCAGGTAGAGCCGGTTGGCCGCCTCGATGCGCGCGTACGGGTCGCCGGGAACGCCGGGACCCACGACGCTCGCCGTGAACATCTCCCCGACCACCGCCGCCGCCACCTCGCCGAACAGGGCTTCCTTGGCGTCGAAGTAGGTGTAGAAGGTGCCGTGGGAGACGCCGGCGCGGGCGCACACGTCGTCGATGCGCACCGCCTCGTAGCCATGCTCGTCGAAGGCCTCCCGGCCCGCGCGTACGAGCGCGTCCCTCGTACGCCGTCCTCGGGCGGTCAGCTCGGACTTGACGATCACGTCAACTAGCGTAGCCCGCTTGTCCGGCACGCGAAAAGCCCTCCACGACGATCCTTTCCGCCGTGGAGGGCTTGCAGGCCCCGCTATGTCAGGTGCAGTGGCTCCAGCCGGACTTCCAGGACGCGGTGCCCCACGAGCCGCCCCAGATCACGCACTTCTTGACGGCCGCCACTCGCACCGGGCCCGCGTAGGCGGTGAACTTGCCCGGGTTGGCGCCGCTGCCGCCGTTCTGGACCTGGAGGGTGGCGTTCATCGAGACCTTGCCGGGATACACCAGCTTGGACATCGTCACCACGCAGTTCTTGCCGTTGCCGTACAGCAGGTAGATCGTGGCGGAGCTGCCCAGCGCGTGGCTGTCGATCACCTTGAAGCCGGCGCCGCACACCGCCGCCGCGCTGTAGGTGTTCGGCTTGGGGCTGACGGTCGGCTTCACCGTTGGCTTCACGGTCGGCTTCGTCGTGGGCTTCGTCGTGGGCTTGGTGCTCGGCTTGGGGTTCGGGTCGTCCGTGTCGTCCTCGGTGGGCGAGGTCGTGGGGCCGGGATCCGGGTTCACCATGTCGGTGCGCTTGGTCTTGGTGGGCTGGGGATCCGGCTCCGGCTTGTGCGTCGTGGGCTTCGACGTCTGCGGAACCGTGGGGACGGTGACCGGGACCTGGGTGCTCGGGTCCTGGATCACCTGCTCCTTGGTCTTGCTCTTGGTGGGCTCGGGCTCGCTCAGCGTCGGGACCGGCTGCGAGACGACCGGGCTGTCCTCGGTCAGGGGCGGCTCGACGGGCTGACCGGCCCCGGAGCCGTCGGTGGGGGTGGCCTCGGAGGTGCTGCCGACGGCGACCACCTTCTGGATGCCGCCGCTGTTGGCCTGCACGATCACCGCGCCGCCGACGACCAGCAGGGCCGCCGCGGCCGCGCCGGTCAGGGCGAAGGTCAGGGTACGACGCTGCTTCGCCGACCCGACGTCAGTCGGCTGAGGTCCCTGCCCCGGCCCACCCGCGCCGGGCCCACCCGCGCCGGGCCCAGCCGCGCCAGGCCCACGACCGCCGGGACCGCCGGGGCCGCCAGGACCGTATGCTGCCGGGCGGCCTGCGCCGCCCGCGCCGAAGCTCGGAGCGCCGCTCTGCCCCGGTACGCCGCCCATGGGGTGTCCCGGGGCGCCGCTCTGTCCTGGTATGCCGCCCATGGGCTGTCCCGGGGCGCCTGCCATGGGCTGACCGGGAGCGCCTGCCCCCTGGGCCATGGGGGCCTGCAGCGTCGGACCGCCGGGTGCTCCCTGGCCGCCGACGGGCATCCCGGGGCCGGTCGGGGCGTTGCCGTGCGGCATGTTCTGACTGCTCGGGGGATTGCCCTGGGGCATGCCGGGTGCACCGGCCGAGGGACCAGCCGCCGCCATGGGAGCCGGGGAGCCACCCTTTGTCGCGCCGGGAAGGCCGAAGTGACCGGTCTGGCCGGTCTGACCCGACTGGGGCGTGGCGCCGGGCCGCATCCAGGGGCCGGGGTAGGAGTCCTGCGGGTTCGCTCCCGGCTGCGGCCCCGTACCAGGCTGAGCGCCCGCGAGAGCGCCTGTGTGACCGCCAGGCTGGGCGCCCGCGACAGCACCCGTGTGACCGCCAGGCTGAGCGGCCGCGACAGCACCCGCCTGAGCGCCGTGCTGAGCACCCGTGGTCAGCGGGTCCACGGCCGCGGGCGGCGCCGGCTGCCCGGTGAGGTGCACGATCAGCTGGTCCGCGCTGGGCCGCTGCGACGGGTCCTTGGACAGGCACGCCGCCACCAGTTGCCCCAGCGCCCCCTCCATCGCGCCCAGCTCCGGCTCCTCGTGCAGGATCCGGTTCATCACCACGGGAATCGAGTCGGCGCCGAAGGCGGGCTTGCCCGTCGCCGCGAACACCATCGTGACGCCCCAGGCGAACACGTCCGCCGCCTCGGACACGGCCGCCCCGCTGAGCTGCTCGGGCGCCAGGTACGACGGCGTACCCATGGCCATGCCCGTGGCCGTCGCCCCGGGGGAGTCCAGCGCTCGGGCGATGCCGAAGTCGATCACGACGGGGCCCTCGGGCCCCATGAGGACGTTCGCCGGCTTGAAGTCGCGGTGCAGGATCCCGGCCCGGTGGATGGCCGCCAGCGCGGTCGCCGTACTGATCGCGAGCCGCTCCAGCGCCGCTCCCCGGCGCGGGCCCTCGTTGATCACCAATTGCCGGAGGGACGGCCCCGGTACGTACTCGCTCACGATGTACGGCCGGCTGCCCTCGAGGTCGGCGTGCAGCACCGGAGCCGTACAGAACCTGGCCACCCGTTGCGCCACCGCGACCTCGCGCAGGAATCTGCTCCTGGCGTCAGCGTCGGCCACCAGCGCGTTGTGCAGCAGCTTGACCGCCGCCTGCTCGCCGGTGTCACTCTGGCCGAGGTACACGACTCCCTGGCCGCCCTCACCTAGCCGGGCGACGAGGTCGTAGGCCCCCAGCCGCCGCGGGTCGTCCGCCGCCAGCGGCTGGTGCTGATTCACGCCGTACCCCCAAGACCATGCATAACAAATCGTCAGATGGTGCGAAACGCTACCAGCGTGACCCTTGGGGCGTTGCCCGGACCCATCAGATGTTTCATCTTTTGACGCAAGATGTCAGCGTTTCGGAGCAGGTCGTGTCCCCATTGACCGGGCTAGGTCACGGCTTGGTGAACTCAGATCGCCTTGCCCGGGTTGAGCAGGCCAAGCGGGTCGAAGACGGCCTTGATGCCCTGCTGCATCTCCAGCGCCACCGGTCCGAACTCCAGGCCGAGCCAGCGCCGCTTGAGGACGCCGACACCGTGCTCGCCGGTCAGCGTGCCGCCGAGCCGCAAAGCGTGCTTGAACACCTCGTCCGCCGCGGCCCACACCTCGGGCGGCGGCTCGGTCATACCACGATCGAAGATGAAGACCGGGTGAATGTTTCCGTCACCGGCGTGCGCGGCCGTACAGATCTTCACGCCATGCCGTACGGCTGCCGCCTCGATCGCCATGATCATGTCGGGCAGCGCAGAACGCGGCACGCACACGTCCTCCACCAGGCACGCGCCAAGGCGCTCCTTGGCGTCGTAGGCCATCCTGCGCAGCCCGATCAGCTCCTCGGTCTCCTGCGGGCTGGAGGAGACCGCCACGAACGACGCGCCGTTGTCGACGCACAACCGCTCCATGCGCTTGACGACCGACTCGCTGTCCGACGCGTCGGACTGGCCGATCAGCATGGCGATCGTGCTCGTTTCCAGGCCGATGTTGCGATAGTCGTCGATGGCCTCCAGCGTCGCCCGGTCGAGCAGCTCCATCAGCGACGGCTGGCACCCGGCGGCCATGATCGCCGACACGGCCGCGCCCGCGTCGCGCAGCGAGCCGAACTCCGCCGCGAACGTCGCCGGCGGCTTCTCCGGCGCCCTGCGCAGCCGTACCGTCGCCGAGGTGATCACACCGAGCGTGCCTTCCGAGCCGACGAACAGGCCGGTCAGGTCGTACCCGGTGACGCCCTTCATCGTGCGGCGGCCCGTCTCGAGGATCCGGCCGTCGGCCAGCACCACCTCCAGACCGAGCGCGGAGTCGCGGGTCACGCCGTACTTCACGCAGCGCAGCCCGCCCGCGTTGGTGGCCAGGTTGCCGCCGATCGTGGAGATCTCGTACGACGACGGGTCGGGCGCGTACATCAGCCCGTGCTTCCTGGCCGCCCGGTCGAGATCGGCGGTGATCACCCCGGGCTCGACCACGGCGATCTCGTCGGCGGGGGAGAGCTCCTTGATCGCCGTCATTTTGGCCACGGAGAGGATCACCGACCCGTCGCCGGCGGTGGCGGCGCCCGCCAGCCCCGTACCCCCGCCGCGCGGCACCACCGGGACCCGGTGCTCGGTCGCCCATTTGAGCGTCGTCACCACATCGTCACGCGACGTGGCGAGCACCGCGGCCAGCGGCTTGCCGGGTTCCAGGAACGTACGGTCGCGTGCGTAGGAGTCGATGACGTCGGGGTCGGTCAGAACGCGCCCCTCGGGCAGGGCGTTCACCAAGGCATCAATGGGTCTCACATGGGAAACTCTACGGTTTGCGCCGACAGCGGCTAAAGGCCAGACTGCCCAGGTGGAAGTCACATGTCCGGTATGCAGCCGATCTGACCAGGTCTCCGCAGTCCCTGGAGTGGTGGCGGCGGGCACCACGTACCGGATCGGCCGCGCCCGGATGGCCGCCACGCGCGACATCGTGGACCTGCCGACGGCGGCCTCGCTGGGCGCCTCGAAGCACCTCATGAGCCGTACACAGCTGGCGGTCTGGCTGTCGTTCCCCAGCCGCCACTACACGGCGTGGACCAGGAACCAGGGCTACATCCTGCTCGGCGTCGCCGCCCTGGTCCACCTGGTGGTCGCGCTGGTGATCGCGATGGGCAAGGACGCGAACTGGACCGAGGTGCTGCTCGCGCCGTTCTGCCTGACCGGGCTGTTCTGGGGGTTCGGGCTGCTGTTCGTGCTGGGGTCATACGGGGCTCGCAAGCGGGACACGGCGGAGGCCCCGGCCCGGGTACAGGCGCTCACCGTGTGGGAGCGGCTGTGTTACTGCCCGCGGGACAACGTGGTGTTCGAGCCGGGGGTCGGGGTGTCGTTCCACCCGAGCGAGACCCGCGAGTACATCTTCGGCTTCCGCCAGAGCAAGACCCGCACCATCTAGTGTCCCGCGTCTGAAATTCGTCGGCAATATCGAGCGAGGGATTCGAGGATCTCGTCGGCGGTCTTGGTCCAGACGAACGGCTTCGGGTCGT